>CAYVQU010000001.1:0-79947 GCA_964453155.1 uncultured Anaerolineales bacterium
CTTTTTTTCGTCGATTTGAGCGCTTATCGCTCCATTTGCACAAAACTTACGTTAATAAAAGAAAACTGCATCTTCAAGCCAGTTTTCTAACAGATTAGTGGTCCATACTTCAGTACCACAATACTATTATAACGTCAAAAAAACGGAATAAGAGGACAAAAACGTAACAATTAAGTGGCATCAATTACCTTTGAGAGTGATCATAAATTTCATCCTAACATGATAAAATTGCTGACATCCCTGGGCTGCGTTAACGAACCAGACCGGGGCATTTTTTTGAATCAGGAGAACCTTGTGAAAATTACGATTGTACGTGCTAGTTTATTGGCTCTCGTTTTGCTCCTTGCCCTCAGCGCCTGTGCCCCAGCCGAACAAGTTGTGGACCCAGCCGAATTGGCTACTGTTGAAGCAGAAACGATGGCCGAACCCGCCGAAGTGTTGGATGCCGTCTACCCACCCACCGAAGAAGGTGTGCCCATTTCAATGGAAAATGCAACAGTCACGGAGACCGGTTTGCAATTCCTTGAGATGGAACCCGGTGAAGGCCCAACTCCGCAAGATGGCGATCTGGTCACTATGAATTTTGTGGCCTCCTTGCCGGATGGATCTGAGTTCGCAAATTCATATTTGCAGGGTGCCCCCGCCACTGCAATTATTGGCAGTGAACAACTACTCCCCGGTTGGGAAGAGGGCGTTAAAATGATGACCGAAGGCAGCCGGGCTCGCATGATTTTGCCCCCCGAGTTAGCATTCGGTGAAGAAGGTTATGGGATGATCCCAGCCAATTCGGAAATCATTCTCATCGTAGAGTTAATTTCAGTTTCCGCCCCCCCAACACCACCAGAAGTCTCCATGGACAACTTGACCACCACCGACTCTGGTCTGATGTTTTATGATCTCGAAGTTGGAGATGGAACCGAAGCAGTCGAAGGATATACTGTTGCTACCGATTTTTCCATTTGGGTTCAGGAAGAAGGCGAGGATCGCTTCGTTGGTTCTTCTAACGAAGGGCAACCCATCACTTTTGAGGTTGGTCGCGGCGATACCGTTTTCCTCGGTTGGGAAGAGGGTGTGGTAGGGATGAAGGTTGGTGGTAAACGTTATCTGGTCATCCCCCCCGAACTTGGAATGGGTGAAATGGGAGCCGGCGATATCCCCGGTAATGCGACGCTGATCATGGAAATCGAATTGATTGATGTCCAAGAACCCGCCAAACAAACTGAAGTTGATCCTGCCGATTACACTGAAACTGACAGTGGTCTCAAGTATTTCGATATCGTTGCAGGTGACGGGACATCTCCTGAAGCTGGCCAAACTGTGGTTGTCCACTACACCGGTTGGTTAGAAGATGGCACCAAGTTTGACAGTTCACTTGATCGCGGCCAACCCTTCAGTTTTGCGTTGGGTACCGGTATGGTCATTCCTGGTTGGGACGAGGGTGTTGCCACCATGAAAGTGGGCGGCAAACGCCAGTTACTGATCCCCGCCGAGTTAGGATACGGTGAAAATGGTGCTGGGATCATCCCGCCCGGAGCGACTTTGGTCTTCGATGTAGAATTGCTAGAAATCCAAGAATAATTCCGAAATTTTGAGTGATAGAAGCGCTGAAGTGAGTATACCTTCAGCGCTTTTTTCGATTTGGTGAATAATGTCCTATGAAAAAATTCCCCGAAGGAATCTCCCGGTATTTCGTGTTTTTGCCCAGCCCAATAGTCCGTTTAGTGACCGGAACTACCCAAGATGGTAACGGGAGTTGAGAACTGATCTAGGTCAAATTTTACAAATTTTCTTGACGTAGATTAAGTTGTTATCTATACTGGTGGGAAAATTTTTCGAATTTTCAAATTCAGAATATTTATTTTTCTATAGGAGAGAGATCATGCAAAAACTCAAACTTGGTCATGTCGGTGCTGGCTTTGTATCCACGTTTCACGTTCGGGCTTTGGAACAGGTCCGGATGGTGGAAGTGGCGGGGATCACGTCTAAAGCCGGGGCTGAAGAATTGGCAAAAATCGTCCAGGAAAAAGGGATGGGCGCGGCCGTGGTTTACCCCACTGTTACTGAACTGGCCCAGAATGTGGATGCCATAGCCATCTACGCCCCCAA
This sequence comes from uncultured Anaerolineales bacterium, assembly GCA_964453155.1. Lineage (GTDB taxonomy): Bacteria > Chloroflexota > Anaerolineae > Anaerolineales > UBA11858 > CAYVQU01. The sequence continues at coordinate 2,107 of CAYVQU010000001.1, forward strand.
TTTCGCCCGGTTAGAGATCATGGAAGAGATTGCCGCCGCCGTAAAAGCCGGCGCCCAACTCAAAGGCGTGATCTGCGAAAAGCCTCTGGGCCGCAATATGAAAGAAGCCCGGCGATTGGTGGAATTGGCTGAAGAAGCTGGTTTGAAAACGGCCTATTTCGAAAACCAGATTTTCATGAAACCCATCCAGGCTCAACTGGCCCAACTCACCCCCCAGCAGGAAACCATGGGGCCCTTGGTCCTGACCCGTTCCGCGGAAGAGCATGGTGGCCCGCATGAGGGTTGGTTCTGGGATCCGACCCGGCAGGGTGGCGGCGTCCTCTCCGATATGGGCTGCCACTCCATCGCCGTCGGCTGGTACGCGCTCACGCCCAACGGCAAAGAACCTACTTTTCTCGAGCCAATTTCGGTCTCCGCGGAAACTGCGCTGCTCAAATGGGGTCAACCTGAATGGCGGCAAATCTTGATGGACAAGTATGGCATTGACTATACGAAAACTCCGGCTGAAGACTTCGCTACTGGGATGGTCACCTTCCGCAACCCCGAAACCGGCCAAAAAGTCAAAGCCCAATTCACCGACTCATGGATGTTTGAGAAACAGGGTCTGCGCCTCTTTATGGATGGGATGGGACCCGGCTATGCCTTCGAGGTTAACACCCTGCGCTCCACCCTGGAAATCTTCATTGGGGATGCGGCGGCAGATGCCATCGCGGATGCTGAAACGGCCCTCGAAAAAGCCACAGCTTCCCGCGGTCTGCTGGCCGTCCAACACAATGAGGCTGATCTCTACGGCTACACCGACGAGAACGAAGAAGCGGCCCTGGCCTTCCTGGCTGGCAAAGATGGCTTCTTAGATTGGAATTATGGCCTGGAGATTACCAAACTCGTTATGGCCGCTTACATGGCCGCTGAAAAAGGCAAAGTCATCGACTTAACCGATCCCGCGGTGCAAGCAGAACTCGAAACCTACATCCCCCTTATCCAACAAGGTAAAGGTGGCGAGGTCCTCTTCTAGTTCAATTACCACCGAAACCTTGCAGGATGGACAGGGCCGGGATTTTTAATCCTAATTATCCTGTCCATCCTGTTTGATTCTTATGGATATCAAAAACCGCACGATTAAAACCCTGGGAAAAACCTACCTGATCTATTTGGGATTGTTACCCAGCATCGCCACTGTGGCCATTCTCTGGGAATACGGGCACCGCTTATCCTTTTTTAGTCTTCATTGGCGGCATAGGGGCGGTCGGAGTGTATCTGGCCGCGACATTCGCTTACACCCAACTCCCGGCGCAGTTGCTCCCCCTCCTGTTTCTGATATTCGATGGGCCCTTGTTTGTCCTTGTCTCCCTCCGCAATAATTTTCATCCCCTTTCATTTGCGATTGAAGGTTATCTCATCGACGGAATTGATATCTGGCTGTCAATCTTGATCTTGGCGATAACCTCTCCACTTCCCACTAAAAATCAACGGATTGCCTCCGTTTTCTTCATGCTGGTTGCAATTGGGGTGACAACTTCTGTTTTTTGGCCCTATATTCAAGCCGAGTTATGGGGCCAGCCGCGGGCCGTTTGGCTGCTCGCCGGACTGGTTGAGGCCACCGTCGCCCAATACACTATTTTTAACCGCGCGGAAAGTTCCCAAGATGATGACTCGATGGGCTATATTATTGTCTTTGTCATGCTGTGGGTGGCTGCCATGATCGTTGGGATGGTGCTCAACGATGCCAATGTCCCTCTTTAAACGAAAAAATCCATCGCTCTTCGGTAGTCTGGCAATCTTAGCCATAAATGAAGTATGGCTTTAGACCCATAACTTTGCGCCGCCAACTTTCGTTGGGTTTACCTGTTCGGCGGTTTAGCTTTCTGGACCTTCAAATAAGTGTGAAAGCCTAGACCCTAAACTTTGCGTCCCAAACTCTTGTTTGGTTTGCCTTTTCGGTGGCCTTACTATCTTAATCTTCTGAATAGAAAACCTTAGATACAAGACTCTGCTTTACAAACTTTCGTTTGTATTGCCTTTTCGGAGCGTTGGGAGTCCATTATCGCGAATCTGCAATATTATGTCAAATTAATGAAAAATTTCACAACCCCATCAAATACAACGCCCAAAGCTCGCTCAGAACGCGGAGAATATTGATATAAAACGCCGCGTAATCTCTGCTCTGCGCAGCTTCATATTGGTTTAGGATGCTTTTCTATGGAGGTTTCCGTGATCCCCAAAAATTTACGTAATTGGTTTGTCATTCACTTTTTTGCCGATTATCTGTTCGGCTTACCGCTATTGATCGCCCCAGTGTGGACGATGACCCTATTTGGGTGGACAACGGTGGATCCGGCCACAACCCGGTTGGTCGGAGCAGCATTACTAGGTATTGGAGGCGAATCTCTCTTGGGGCGGAATGCCAACCTTGAAACATATCGAGCTATGCTTAACTTGAAAATTATCTGGTCTTTGAGTGCAATAATCGGGATCATGTTGAGTCTCATCGAGGGTGCGCCCCCCATGGGCTGGGGATTTTTAGCGATATTTGTCACTTTTTCAATTATTTGGATATATTACCGGTTTCAACTTGGAAGTGAGCAATGAAATCAAAACCAATTACCTCCCAAACAAAACCTACGCGCGCTTTTTTTGAAGAATCCCAACTAGTTAAAAACTATTCCTGGTTTGACAAAATCCATGGATATGTGTATGGCCGCTGGCCTTATCTTTATATCGGGATTGCATTGGGAGAGCATCCAATCGCGAAAAGAATAGCACCCATACTCGATTTTTGGGCGCGCCATTTCCCCTCGAAAGATCGCAATGACTCCAACCGCAAAACTTCCGCGGACACTTATCATGGTAAGGTCATCTCAACGGAGGCAGCCACCCAATTAGTCACGGTCAACGAAGATGTCCACCTGCCTGACTTGGAGAAAATCATTCCCTACCCGCGGGCGCGCGATATTATCCTAAAAAATCCCGATCACCTCATTGCACTGGATTGCCCTTGTCGTACCGCGCGGGAAAACCCCTGTGCGCCGTTGGATGTTTGTCTCGTAGTGGGAGAACCCTTTGCCAGTTTTATCGCAGAAAGCCAACCCGAACATAGCCGCTGGATCAATCCGCAAGAAGCGGTGAAAATCCTACAGGCCGAGCGGGACCGCGGCCATGTCCATCATGCTTTTTTCAAAGATGCGATGCTGGATCGATTTTATGCCATTTGTAATTGCTGTGAGTGTTGCTGCGGCGCTATGAATGCGCATCGGAATGGAACTCCGATGCTGGCCGCCTCCGGCTATGTTGCCGAGGTTACGAAAGAGCTTTGCGCGGGATGTGGCGATTGTGAGGCAGTCTGCCAGTTCAATGCAATTTCTATAGATGCAAGTTGGGCGACAATTGAATGGGAGCAATGTATGGGTTGTGGTGTTTGTGGGTCTCATTGTCCCCAGGAAGCAATCAGGATACTGCGAGATGAAGGAAAAGGCATTCCACTTGAAATTCATAAACTACTGGAAATGGCAGTCGATCATACCAATCAAATGTAAGTTTTTCACTTCTAAATCACTCCTATTCAAATGTAGATCAATCAAAGGTTCAAAGAAGTAATCCAGGAACCGGGTTCCTTTTCTCAATTGACTATTTGGATTTTCGTCAGATCTCAGCCCTTAATGGAGTAAAAAAAATGTCAAAATTTACTGGAGCAATGTATGTACTGGCTGTCCCTGACCTGGCGCGGTCAGCCAAATTCTATCGTGATATTCTTGGGTTCAGCATTCATGAAATCGGGGATCATGGGTGGCGCATATTTAAAAAAGATGAGGTCCGCATAATGGCTGGCGAATGCCCGGATGCCATCGCGCCTCGTGATTTAGGCGATCATTCATATTTTGCCTATATCTATGTTGACGATATCGATCAGTATTACCACCTGGTTTCCAATAATGGAGCAAAATTCATCAAGAAATTACGCACTGAACCCTGGGGAATGCGAGAATTTGGCATCCGCACCATTGATGGACACCGCATCATGTTTGGTTTTTACTTGGGATAATCCTGGTTTGACTTTTCTGCCCAAAACTGTAATAATTTCTGGGCAGGGTTTTCTTACCTTTGGGGGCTCTGCTACGAACCTAAACCGAAACAACCCCTCAAATTCCGATATTTTAGGATGGGAAGTCCTGTAGAATATTGGCTATTTTATTCGTATCTGCTGTTGCGGAGGAAAACGCATGGAAGATCAGCGATACTCACCCCCACAACCAGAATTTTTGCAACGTTTCAAACGCCGCATTTTTTTCGTTTGGACGATTTTTGTCATTGGGCTGTTAATTTGGGGGATCATCAATATCCGCTCAAATACAGATCAATTGGCAATCAGCTCAGCCCGGTTGCATCTAGAAAAGGATCAAGCGTTTCGTTACTGGGCGACCCGCCATGGGGGTGTCTACGTTCCCATAGACGAAAATACGCCTCCAAATCCATACTTAGCGAATATTCCCGAACGCGATATATTCACACCTGCTGGAGTGCCATTAACCCTGATGAACCCGGCTTATATGATCCGCCAGCAAAATGAGCAATTTGCGGAAAATAATGGCGTTATTGGGCATATTACCAGCCTAAAACCTTTGCGACCTGAAAACAAACCCGACTCTTGGGAAAAATCTGCACTTGAGGCTTTCGAAAAAGGAGAAACCGAAATCGTTGCCTTTAGCGATAAAAATGGAGTGGAGTATTTGCGCCTCATGTGGCCCTTGATCACTACTGAAGGCTGTCTAAAGTGTCATGGAGATCAAGGGTATCAAAACGGTGATGTGCGCGGTGGTATATCTGTTGCCGTCCCTATGGAATCTTTTCTGGAAGTTGAACGCAATGAAATTGTAGTTCGCTCAATTACTTTGGGTCTTCTGTGGATAATTGGCATTGTCGGTATCGATCGGGCGACTGCCAGAGCTGCCTACCGAATTTCGGAAAGAGATAAAGACATTGCTGCCTTCCAAGAAAGCGAAAAACAATTCCAAACTATGTTCCAGCATCATAATGCCGTCATGCTACTGATCGAACCCAATTCAGGTCAAATCATCAATGCCAATCGGGCCGCGGCGGAATTTTACGACTATCCGCAAAAAGATTTGCAAGAAATGCACTTGGCCGATTTAAATGTCTTGCCGCCCGAACGGATTCAGAGGGAGCGTCGCCAAGCTTTCCTTGAAGGTCGAAATTATTATATTTTTACCCACCAGCGGGCAGATCAAGATGAACGCATCGTAGAAGTACATAGTTCGCCAATTGAATTCGGAGGCCAACAGTTGCACTTCATTATTCTTCATGATATCACCCAACGAGAACTTGCTGAACGAGCTCTAATCGAAGCCAGGACCCGCTATCGCACTGTTGCCAACTTCACTCATGATTGGGAATACTGGGAAAATCCTGATGGAACCTTAAATTATATTTCACCCTCTTGCGAACGAATTACTGGTTACACTGCAGACGAATTTAAATCAGATCCGAAACTGCGCTCGAAGGTCGTATTGCCCGAAGACCTGAAGATTTGGGAAAATCATGTTGAAGAGGTTAAAACTTTACAAACTGGCCCAGAAATTCAATATCGCATTCGCCATAAAAATGGTTCAGTTGTTTGGATCGAGCATGTCTGCCAGGCCGTTACTGACGAAGACAATAATTTTTTAGGATTTCGCGGCAGCAACCGCGATATTACCACTCGAAAACAGGGTGAAGTACTTATCCAAGAAAATGCAGCCCGGGCGGCCGCTTTGGCTCAAACCGCAACTCGTCTCAACGCCCAACTCGACATCGATTCAGTTCTCAGAGCGGTATGCGAGGCAGTTACCAATGCCCTTCATGTTGCCGGGGCCAGCCTATATTTATTAGATAAAGACCTAGAATCAGTAATATATGCCGGTCATTTTGGAGAAATACCCTATAAAATCCAACCTGGGGCCAGAGTCCCAGAAAAACAATTTTATGAGTTTCTGTCGCAAATGGAAGAGCTCATTCAAATTCCCAATATTCAACCTCTGACGCCTTTACACAACAACTCAAATTCAGACATCTTGCCTACTGCATCTTCGCCAGATGATGTTGATCACCTAGAAGGGATATTGAATCTTAGCCTGGAGTCAGAGGATCGCACTTTCACATCAGCTGAGTTAGATCTGCTTAAAGGGTTGGCAGACCAGGCTGGGCTAGCCATCTCCAATGCGCTGCTCTATGAGCAAATCCAAACCCACGCTAATGTATTAGAAAAAAGAAATTTCGAACTGGCCCGACTTTATCAGGCTTCCGGATCATTACTATATAGTGAAATTCCGAATTTGGACGTTTTGGCGGAAACGATTGTTTCTACCGTGTTAAGTGAATTTGAACATTCAAATTGCAGTTTACTGTTGATTGATTACAACTTTGCCACCCCTCAATTAGAGCGGATTGCGGCCGCAGGACCCTATGCCAAAGAAGTGACACGGGGAAATTTATCTCTGGACGGGGCCGGCATTGTCCCCAAAGCGATCCGATCCATGGAGATATTCAAAGTTGATGATGTTAGAACCGATCCAGATTATGTCCCTAATTGGGAGGCAGCCCATTCTGAGATGGCCATCCCACTCAAAGTGGGTGAGAAAGTTATTGGTGTCATTGATATTCAAAGCAGTGAAAAGAACGCGTTTACGATTGACGATGCCCGCTTGATGTCTATTTTCGCAGATCGAGCTGCGCTGGCCCTAGAAAATGCTCAGCTGTATGAACAGACCCAGCAGCGGTTGCAACGGCTATCTGCCCTCCATAATATTGATATGGCCATCACCGGAAGCATGGAGTTACGCCTGACCTTGGATTTGTTCTTGGAACAAGTATTGAGTCAACTTGCCGTTGATGCCGCCGCGGTTTTACTCTACAATTCGCATACCCAATCCATGGAATATGGTTCCAGTAAAGGTTTCCATACTGCCGCCCTCCAACATACTCACTTACGCCTGGGAGAAGGGCTAGCTGGAAAGGCGGCACTGGAGCGGCGTTTGATTCATCTCCCCGATATTTCAACGGCCACATCAAGTTTAGAGAAATCACCTTTTCTGAAAACTGAAAATTTCGTTTCTTATTTTGGTGTTCCTCTCATTGCGAAGGGACAAATTAAAGGCGTCTTGGAAATTTTTCACCGGATACTGCTCAACCCGGACAATGAGTGGCATAGTTTTCTACAAACCCTCGCGACCCAGGCTGCGATTGCAATTGACAACACTACCCTCTTCCAAGATTTACAACAAACGAACCTGGAATTAATTCTGGCTTATGACAACACCCTTGAAGGCTGGTCACGGGCTTTGGAACTGCGTGACATGGAAACCGAAGGCCACAGCCAACGAGTTACCGAATTAACCCTAAAATTAGCCCAGGCAGTCGGAATAGGTGCTGAAGATTTAGTCCATGTCCGGCGGGGGGCCTTATTGCACGATATTGGCAAAATGGGAATTCCAGATAGCATCTTGCACAAGCCCGGCCCATTGACTGAAGCTGAATGGGAAGTTATGCGCTGCCATCCCACCTACGCGCATCAATTTCTTTCCCAAATCGATTATCTTCAACCAGCCCTAGATATTCCCTATAGTCATCATGAGAAGTGGGATGGTAGTGGTTACCCCCAAGGGCTGCAAGGAGAGCAGATTCCGCTGGCCGCGCGCGTCTTTGCGATTATCGATGTCTACGATGCGTTGCGATCCGATCGCCCCTACCGAAAAGCCTGGCCCCAGGAGAAAGTGCTGACCTATATTAAAGAACAAGCTGGTTCCCACTTTGACCCCCAGGTTGTGACTGCATTTAACCAATTAGTTACCGATGATGCCAATTTTGATCAACTATTAGAAAATTAGCTCTCTAAAATTGACTTAATCTCCTTCGCTTTCTGAATCAACTTCAGGAACTATCACATCGATAAAAAAAGGATCACCAAAGGGATTATCGGCGGGATCATAGGCTTGCCAGGCGCTGCGATAATGACCCGGTTCGGTGGGGGCGATAAAAACCATCCGAATGATCACATCCGTGGAACTCAAGGCCGGGTACAATGCCTGGCGGACGGGGATTCCCATTCCAGGTCCCGCGATCAATTTCACTTGATAACCTGCCCCCCAATTACAGGTTCCACTATTGTGGACTTCCCAGCGTTTATCTAATCGTTCGCCGGGCACAACCACGCTGCCATCCGGGATCGTCACATCGCGTAAAAACCACAAACCAGTGGAACAGGATGGGGTGGGTGTAGGGCGGGTTTCAGCTGCAAGATTCTCGGGCTCAATCGCTTGCGCGGGTTGTGCAGCAGGATCATCCGTTGGGGCGGGAGTAGGCGGCGTGTAAACCCCCTCAGTTACCGTCGGAGCGATACTTTCTGACGGATCACAAGCCGTCAAAACCATAAAAAATGGAATAAACAAACAGGCAATTTTGATTTTTGACATAATTTCCAACCAATCGGTATTAAATTATATCTTGTTTGGGGGATATTCCAAACCCGGCAGAATCAAAAGGTGACAGTCACTGGCAATCTTCGATTGCTTGAAGTGACCGTCACCTTGGTCTAAACGTATAATTTATTTACACCAATCCCTACAGATCTTCATCAAATGCAACTTCAGCCCCAGCGGGCATTTCCTCGCCCAACATCTGGTGGCGGACTGAGTATTCGATTTCCTCGGCGATATCCGGGTTTTCGATCAGGAAGTTCTTGGCATTCTCACGACCTTGCGCCAAGCGCAGATCTCCATAAGAGTAGAACGAACCGCGTTTGGTCACGATTTCGAGTTCGGTTGCCAAATCGAGGAGATCACCAACTTTAGAAACGCCCTCGCCATACATGATATCAAACTCGGCTTGCTTGAAAGGCGATGAAACTTTATTCTTCACCACTCGTACCCGGGTGCGGTTACCGATCACATCTGAACCGACTTTGATCGATTGAATCCGGCGCACATCCAGGCGAACGGAAGCGTAAAATTTGAGGGCATTGCCGCCGGTGGTGGTTTCGGGGTTACCAAACATCACACCGATCTTTTGGCGCAGCTGGTTGGTAAAAATCACAGCCGTATTGGTCTGTTTGATCACACCCGAGAGTTTGCGTAGGGCTTGGGACATCAAACGGGCCATCAACCCCATGTGGGCATCGCCCATATCCCCCTCGATTTCGGCTTGAGGGACCAATGCTGCGACCGAGTCAACGACCAAAACATCCACAGCCCCCGAGCGCACCAAGGATTCTGCAATCTCAAGGGCTTGTTCACCGGTATCAGGCTGAGAGACGAGCAGATTATCGACATCCACCCCACAGGCTTCGGCATACACCGGGTCAAGGGCGTGTTCCATATCGATGAATGCCGCGGTCCCGCCCAATTTCTGCGCTTCAGCCACAATGTGTTGGGTAATGGTAGTCTTACCAGATGATTCGGGGCCATAAATTTCAGTCACCCGCCCACGCGGGATGCCACCCACACCTAGCGCGATATCGAGTGATAGTGAACCGGTAGGTATGGCTTCGACGATCAAACTTTGGGCCTCGCCCAGGCGCATCACGGTGCCGTCGCCATATCGCTTAGTTAAATCACCCAGGGCTTTATCCAAAGCCACTTGCCGGGCTTCATCCACATTCTTGTCTTTCTTTTTTGCCATCTTAGTACTCCTTTTATCTTTTGGCAGGATCACATTGTCCTGCACGACATCCAGCTATCTGACAGTCTTTACGTTTATGATCCGTCTCATTTTAGATAGCCAATAATTCATAATTTTGATGATGGGTTGTGCGGCGCTAGCTTGATGAAATCATCAAGGGATTTTCCGCCCAACCGCAGCAAATTCGAAACAATGGATCTGGTGTACGTTTCTTACTGAAGTCTACTACCAGATCCCAAACTGCTCTGTTCTTTTGCCCAAGTAATCATTGATCCGATTGCAACTTCCAGGAGAAGTATTCTCGGGCACATCTGTCAACAGAAAAAATTCTACTCTTTCAATTTCATGATCCGAGGTGCCGTTCAGATCGAAATCATGGGTTTCAAAAACCATAATATGATCGTTGCGCCGCTCTTTGAAGTTGGAAAAAGCACCAAACAATGTCAAGTCATGAATGGTGGCCCCCACCTCTTCAAAGGCCTCCCGCCGGACGGCAGTTTCTAAAGTTTCGCCTTTCTCCACTAAACCGCCGGGCAAATACCACCGATCCTCATAAACATGTTTGACCAATAAAACTTGATCATTCCGGACCATTAAGATCCGCACGCCCATCGTCATCGGGCGAAATAATTGCAAGAGTAATTTTGAAGCCTGGTACAGGATTTTTATGATAATGTTCATCTAATTCATACGGTCTATAGTTTAGCACGAATGTTCTAATTGTCAAGGGATCGGTGAAAATTCTTCTCCTGGATCTGGAGGAGGTTCTAGTTTGAATCCTTCTCGTCCCTGGAATGTGAAATAAGTAATCCGCCCAGGGAAGATCTCAAAAGTTAGGTAATAATAACGGGCGGCATACGAAATATTGACATCGTATAAACCCGCTGGCAAATCACTGATCACCAAATTTTCTTGGTAATAAGGATCGCTATTCACGGCCCCATCGGCATAAGGAATGGCTTTCCAGTATTGGCCAGTATCTCGGGATTGGATCCATAAAACTTCGCCATTATATAGCTGACCAGAGGTGTCCATGATACGAGCCGCGAGCACCCCCCAGCCCTGGGGGGGGACCAGCCATAACTCTGGATTGAGGGTTGTGAAAAAATCACTTTCGCCAACTCGCACTTCAAAATGTAAATGCGGCCCGGTCACAAATCCGGTTTCCCCCACTAAACCAATTTGGTCGCCCATATTAACATGTTGCCCGCGAACGATATCTACGCGGTCCATATGCCCGTAAACTGTGTACAACTGCAAACCCTGATATCCAAAATCATGGCGAATAACAACCGAATTACCATAAGGATCTGTATGATCGCCTAATACCCCCCCATAAAGGCCATACCCAGCCCAGATAGCTTTACCATCTCCGGCAGCAATGACCGGGGTTCCTTTGGAGGCCGGAATATCCACTCCCGTGTGAACCACTCCTTCGAAAAAAACACCCCCGTAGCGATAATTGGCTAACGGCCAGTTTACTTCGTCGGCTGCGATTGGGCGGCCCAAGTAAAAATGATCATAAGGTCCGGGGGCCCAAGGGATGGGATAAAGTGGCGGTCGCCAGGCGGAAACGGGTTCAGGCGGGGCCTCGGGAAAAGTGAACACCAGAGGGTCGGGGGCGACTGTCGTTGGGATTTCTTCAGTACTTGGAATTTCTTCCGTGGCCGGAATCACAACAACGGTGGGAGTTGTGACCAGGGCAGTAGGAGTGGCCTCCTCAGGAGCTGTGACTTGAATTTCGGGAATAGAGGTGGGGATTTCTGCTTGGGGTGTTCGGAGTAGACTGCAGGCCGTGAGAACGCTCCCTAAACCAAGCCCCATCAGGATTTGAAACGATAACCGGCGAATCATGGTAGTTCGGGGAAAGTGGGGGTTATCGTTGGCGTTACGGTGGAGGTGGGGGTCGTTGTTGGGGTGGCAAAAGGAGTACTCGTCGGCGTCGGTGACTTATACCACAAGGGAGCTGGTGTAGGCGAAGTCGTGGCCGTCGGCAACGGGGTGAGAGTCAGCAAAACCTCGGCTGGGTAGATTTCCCGCATGGCCGTGACCCAATCAAGACCATCAGTTTTGACAAAGGCATTAAACCGGGCTGCAGGATAAACACTCCGCCAAGTCGCCAGGGCTGGAACCCGATCAAAATCATAGGCTGCCGCCAATTGGGTCATATCGACCCAGTAGCCACCGGGTATATTGGTCCCTACCGCACCGCCTTGATCGTATGTTACCGGATCTCCACTGTAGCGGGCATCGAAATTCCACGGAAGGTGTTTTAAAGGTTTCCCTTGCGAGCCATCCTGGAAACGGGTGCGCAAATATACTCTCCAATAAGTCTCAGGACCATAATCTTCTCGGATGACAGCCATCCACCCAGCGCTTATCGGCAGTGGGTTGACAGTGAAAGCCCGCCCAGAATACAACCAGTCATCAACCAGGCCGGGAGCCAACGCAGCGGTCAGCGGGATAAAGGCATTTTCCAGAGAGGCTAACAAATCCCAACCCACTTCACGTACTAATTGCGATCGTAAAGCTCGAAACGGTTCATCCACTCGATCGTGAAGTTGCGGGAAGGGTGCTTCGATATCCACTAGAGGAATCAAACTCCACCGCCCCCCCGGCTGTTGGCTGTCTGGATTTACCTGAATACTCCAGAGGGGTGTTGGAGAAGGATGCGCAATGGTTTGAAGTTCAGATTCAAGATTTAAGGTTCCCCAATTAATTCCTGCTATGGAATTTGAAAACATAATGGGGGGTAACAAAACGGCCTCAGATTTAAAAAGTGGGTAGGCCGTCAAATAATTTTCGTAGGGCGTATTTAGGACCGTCAATATTGCCTGCCCATCCGGGCTCCAGACCGGCCAGTCGCCGCTGCCGTGGGCACGCGGCTGTACTTGGGGATTTTCGCGGTCCCAAACATAGATGGTATGTTGGCCGGAATCGGTCACTGCCCCCCAGGCTAAGTAGCGACCATCGGGCGACCAGGAAGGATGATCAGCGCTGACCTCGTAATGCTGGCTCAAGCGTTGGAAACGGTCATTTCCACTTTTATCCAAGTCAGCCAGCCAAATTTGACTGCGCCCCCCGCGGGTCGTGACAAAAGCAATCTGGCGCCCGAGGGGTGACCAGGCTGGGGAATAGTCCGCGGCATAATGATTGGTCAGTTGGATTGGATTCTGGCTGCCATCAATCGGCTGAATCAGGATGTCGAGACTGGCTTCGATATAACTTTCATAAGCTACCCATTGGCCGTCTGGTGACCAGGAGGGGGCCGCATCATAAGCCAAGGAATGGGTTACCCGGGAGACCTCCTCGCTCTCAAGTTGCAGCCGGTACAAGTCCCATTGCCCATGGCGATTGGAGGCAAAGATTACCTGCTGGCCATCGGGGCTGAGGGCTGGATGCATATCCTGCCAATCGCCGTGCGTTAGACGGGTTAGCGGACCAGTTGGGTTAGTCGCAGTGGTTACTGGATTATAGGCAAAGAGATGGGAATCTAACCCCTCGGTAAGCGCCAGAACAATTTGACCCTGAGACCAGAAACTCGGATCGGCTGCGGCACGAATTGGGGTCGGCGTGAGGGTGGGATTTTGTTGGGGTTGGGGTGTCTTTTGCGGATCTGAATCCCCGTCTAATTCCAGTTTTTGGGAGGTGGGCATCTCTGCCGCCGCAGTGGGTTGCCCTTCAAATCGCGCCCGTAATACCGGCCATCCCAAAACCATTAAAACCAGGATATTGACCGTGAGCAATAATACGACCGTAATCGGCCGCAGCGCGATCCGTTTTGGTTGGCGTTTCGACGGGGCGGGTTCGGCTGAGTTGTGGTTTTCCATGGAGGGATCACTATATCATGAGGGGATTTCAGCGTCAATTTGCCGTTAGAACGTTTCAACGTTGAACGTTCTAATGTTAATCTTCAAAACCCATTTGATACAGTTGCGCGTAATAGCCGTCTTGGGTCAGGAGTTCGTCGTGGGTACCGATTTCGACAATCTGACCAGCTTCTAGGACAATGATTTGGTCGGCATTGACGATGGTTGAGAGGCGATGGGCGATGACGAATGCAGTTCTTCCCTGCAAGAGATGTGCCAAGGCCTCCTGAATGATGATCTCGGTTTGAGTGTCAACACTGGAGGTCGCTTCATCCAAGATCAGAATGCGAGGGGAAGCCAGCAGAGCGCGGGCAAAGGAGATCAATTGGCGTTGACCTACCGATAAGACTACGCCACCTTCTTCAACGGAGGTGGCATATCCGTCTTTGAGCCGCATGATAAAGTCATGGGCCCCGACCGCTTTGGCGGCGGCTTCGATTTGTTCCAGCGGACATTCGAGACAGCCAAACTGGATATTGTCGGCTACGGTGCCATTGAAGAGGAAGGGATCTTGGAGTACGATCCCCATTTGACTGCGGAGGCTGCTTTGAGTTACTGTGCGCAGGTCAATGCCATCAACCAGGACCTGCCCACTAGTGGGGTCGTGGAACCTGCTGAGTAATTTAATAATCGTGGACTTACCCGCGCCAGTTTTGCCCACCAAAGCAATCGTCTGGCCGGGTTCGGCCTTCAGATTGACCCCCGTCAGAACTGGGGTATCGTCGTCTTCGTAATGGAAATCGACGGCGTCAAATTCAACTGCGCCCTGAATAAAGGGCATCTGTGCCGCATCAGGGGCATCCTGGACCTCGGGGCGGGAATCCAGAAGAGCAAATATTCTCTCACCGCCGGCCATGGTGGACTGCATCTGGTCGAAGCGCATACTCAAACTGCGAATTGGTCCAAAAAAGCGGCTGATATAAAGCACGAAGGCGACCAAAACCCCGGCTGTAACCTGCTCTTCTAAGACCGCCCGGCCACCAAACCAAACGACCAACGCAGTCGCAATCGCTCCCAGAAAATCAATTGAGGGGAAGAAAGCTGAAGACAGCCGAGCTGCCTTTAAATTCAAATCCAGGTTATACCCATTGACATCATCTCGGAAAAAACGATAGTTATGGGCTTGACGCGAAAAAGCTTGCACAACCCGCACGGCATTGACATTTTCCGCCAGAACTGAGTTGACCCAACTGACTGCCGCCCGCACCAGGCGATAGTTTGCCCGGGCATATTTTCGAAAAATCACTGTAACGGCCACCATAAACGGCAGTACGGTAAAAGCGATCAAAGACAATCGCAGGTTCATACTCACCATGGCGATCACGATCCCTACCAGCACAAAAATATCACGGGCGCTGGCCACAATGGCCCAGGTGATGAATTGCCGTAGCACACTGACATCGTTAATAACGCGGGTGATCACCCGGCCCACGCTGTAGCGACTGTAAAAACTAAGCGATAAATTCTGCAAATGCTGGAACAACTCAGAACGCAAATTATAGATGATCGACTGTCCAACCTTGGCCATCAAGTTGACGCGCACATAGATCATTAGCCATTGCAGGCCAGTCATCAGAACATACAGCAAGACATAAAGCCCCAACGTCCGGACGTTCCCCACCGCAATACCATCATCCAATGCTCGTCCGATCAGATAAGGACCGGATGAGACCGCGGTGGCTTGCAGCAAGGTATAGAACACACCCTGCAAATAGCGCCAGCGATACACTCGCATAAATTCCCACAAGCGGCGCATCACCCGGGGATCATAACCTTTGTCGTATACTTCGTCTTGTTTAGGGGGCGTGATTTTTTTCTTTTCGGTGGTCATAGAGATTGTTAGTTTGATTGTTAGTTGGTTGGTGACTATCTGACTAGGAACCTAGCGGAATTTTCACATCCAGCGGAGCCACTTTGGCGAGTGGGATTTGAGGCGATTTTGGACGCGTTTGCCCCACCCCAGGGGATAGCCGTCTACGGTGACCAGGACCCAGCCTTTTTCACCGGGAGAGGGGAGAACTTCGCCATGGAGGTATGCCCTGGTGCGAGGATCATCTGCTGTAAGATCAAAGGTTTGACGGAAATCGACTGGTTTGAGCGCCAGAGCTAACGCATGCGAGGGTTCGAAACGTTTTTTCTTAAAAGTTCCCAGCCACCAGCCCCAGTGGATGACCTTCAGACCGCGTAAATCCGGAACATTTTCGGGGTTCAGATACAAATAGGACCCCTGGAGGGTGAGGCGGTTTAGAGGGGGTTGCCAGTTGAGGGCCGCGGAGGCAAATTCAGCGAAATAGCCTTGGGCGTCTCGGGGGAGGGGAGCAGGGGGTGAGGGGTCCGGGGGGTAGCGGTGCAGGGGAGAAGCACTTGATTTCTCGAGGATCGCGATGAAATGGCCTTCGCCGGGGGCTTTATGAGGCCAAAGACGAACCGCACGGGATAATTCGCTAGGAATGTCAGGCATCCAATCCGGCCGGGCGGGGGCAAACCCCTTAAATTGTGGGGGGGACACGATCTTAAATTCAGGATGAGCGACCAAAAAACGAGCAATCGTGCCTTCATCCTCCTGGGGAGCGAAAGTGCAAGTGGCATAGATCAAACGTCCACCAGGTCGGACAAGTTGAGCGGCGTCCCTTAAAATTCCATCTTGGCGAACCCCGCAGCTTTCAACCAGTTTGGGGGTCCATTCCTGGATCGCGCCGGGGTCTTTGCGGAACATCCCTTCGCCAGAGCAAGGGGCATCAACCAATACTTTATCGAAATAGGCTCCAAAATGATCCACTAGCCGCGGTGGGGTTTCGTTGAGAATAACGGCATTCCGGACTCCCCAGCGTTCAAGGTTCTTAGCCAAATCTCGGACCCGTTTGGGGTGAATGTCATTTGCTACCAGTAAACCGCTACCGGCCATCAGCGCAGCGATATGGGTGGTTTTCCCTCCGGGCGCCGCAGCCAAATCTAATATCCGTTCTCCCGGTTGGGGATTCAATAATTCTGCGACTGCCATCGCGGCCGGATCTTGAAGATAGTAAAGTCCGGCGGCATGATAGGGATGCTTGCCCGGCCGGGAGCCGGAGGGGATGGTAAAGCCTGCCGGGACCCAGGGGATAGGAGTGAGGGGAGGAGAGAGTAAGGGGGCCGGGGACCGGGGTGCAGCTTGAAGTAAATCCGTGAATTGCTCGGGGGTGAGTTTGAGGGTGTTGACGCGCAAGCCGATATCAGGGGGATCGGCGTAGCTGGCGTGGAACGCGTCGAAATCCGACCCAAGTTGGATCTGCATGCGGTCGAGGAAAGCAGGAGGCAAATTCATTAATTGTGAATGATGAATGGTGAGCGGTTAATTGTGAATGGAATCCGCAAATCGGATACCTGTAACCTGAAACCGGGCATTTTTATCCCTCCTGCCCGCGCAATTGCAATTCATAAATCTCGCGGTACAGGCCATCGGCGGCTAATAATTGATCATGCGTGCCGCGTTCTACAATGCGGCCGTGATCCAGGACGATGATCTGGTCAGCCCGACGGACACTTGAGAGACGCTGGGCAATGATGAAAGTGGTCCGGCCCTCCATCAAACGATCAAGGGCTTGTTGGATTTTTCGTTCGGTTTGGGTATCAACCGAAGATGTCGAATCATCCAAAATAAGGATGCGGGGATCAAGAAGTAAGGCCCTAGCAATCGCCACTCGTTGGCGCTGCCCGCCGGAGAGTGTTATGCCGCGTTCACCGATCTCGGTTTCGTAGCCCTCTGGCATTGCGGTGATGAATTCGTGGGCCTGGGCGGCTTTGGCCGCAGCCACAACTTCATCCATACCGGCCCCTGGGCGGCCATAAGCGATATTCTCGCGGATTGTATCTGAGAATAAAACGGAATTCTGCAGAACGATGCCAATCTGTTTTCGCAAGGAAGGTAAGGCCACAGCCCGGATATCCTGGCCATCGACCAAAACCTGTCCCGCGGTGACATCGTAGAAGCGCGGGATCAGATTGACCAGGGACGACTTCCCCGATCCCGTCGGACCAATCAGAGCAACTATTTGGTTTGACTCAACTTTGATGTGAATTTCTTCGAGTGCCGTTGTTTTCTCACCTTCATAGCGGAAACAAACATCTTTAAATTCCACATCTCCCGAGAGGGTCTGCAGTTCTACGGCCTCGGGAGGGGATTGAATTTCAGGCTCATCTTCGAGGACTTCGAAAATCCGCTCGATCCCGGCACTGGCCTCCCCGGCAGTATTAACTAACATGACCAGTTGACGGGCCGGCTCAGCCATTAGGAGCAGGTAACTGTTGAAGGCTACGACTTCCCCCAAAGTCATTTGGCCGCGCACCACCATATTGCCGCCAAACCAGAGGATCAAAACCGTGCTCATGGCAATTAAAAAATGAGAAGTGGGCATCACCCGACTCCACTCGTGGATTACGGTCAGACGGGCATCATACAGACGGCGATTGCGTTCGTTGAACCGCTCAATTTCGTAGGGTTCACGGGCAAACGCGCGGACCACCTGGGCCCCACTAACATTCTCCTGCAATCGGGCCGAGAGATCACCGATGGCCTGATCCACAATATAGAATAACTTCCCCACTCTCTCACCAAACCGGGTGGTCATTAAAAATAGTGGAATCATGGGAATGAGCGCAATCGCCGCCAATTGGGCATTACTCACAAAGAGGAGAACTACTACACCGATTAAAAGCAAACTGATCCGGATCAATTCAACAATCCCAGTCCCGGTAAACTGTTGGATCGAACGGACATCCTCAATACAGCGGCTAATCAACTGTCCGGTTTGGGAATGATCATGATAACTAAAAGACAGATGCTGGATGTGATCGTATAAACGATTGCGCAGGTCGAAAGTGATCCGGAATGAAATCCAGGAGCTAAGGTAGCGATTGCCAAAATCGAGCACCGCACTGAAAATCCCTAAACTTAACACAATCAGAGCCGCGGTGCGGAGGAAATGCGTTTGACCGGCGACCAAACCGACATCGATCACTTGTCGAATAATTTCAGGAATGACGAGGTTGGCAGCTGTGATCAGCAAGAGAATTACTAATGCCAGCAAAACCTGCCAGAGATATGGACGGAGGAATTCGCGAATTCGGAGGAGAGATTTCATGGAGTGGGTGTTTGGATTTCGGAATGTGGCGTGAAAATGAATGGTTAGCCACAGCTTCAGAAGAATGTCTTAATCGTCAATCGAAAATTGGATGTTTTTTTCATCCACAATGGTTTTTTCCGGTGGGAAAATCGGATCGTTAGATTGACCTTCGGCGCCAAGTTCGGCAGTGTAGAAAACAACGAGTTTAAGGTTGTAGTGGCCTTCGGGATCGGTTGCCCGGAGATGAAGCACCATTTCGAGTTTGGGTGTAATCGCTTCAATGAAACTGGTGGTTGCTACCAGGTTTCCCAGCGAATCAGTAATGTGTAGGTCACCATTGGGTTTCTGCTGAAAGGGGGTGAACTCGATAAACACTCGCAGGCGGCGGCCATCAGGGAACGGATCCACCTTTAAATCTAGGATTTTGACTTCATTGGGGGGTAAGGGAACTTCATCCGGATCAGCAAAAAAAATATCCATAAGTCTTCTCGATTTATATAATTTCGACCACCTTTTTATGGCAACCAAGTGTACCTTTAATGTCACAGAACGTCAAAAAAACTCCCGCGGAATGCGCGGGAGCTTTTAATATTGCTAATCTGCATCCGAGGCAGGGACCATTTGACCCCTGCCTGGAAATACCGATCAAACTTAATCCACCATATAGGCAATTCCGATCGTGCCTGGCCCACAGTGAGTCCCGACAACCGGGCTAACTTCAGAATAAATTGTTTCGACCGCGCCCAGTTGTTTGCTGGCTTGAGTGAGAAGTTCTCGGGATTCTTCAACCGCATTGGCATGTAAAGCTGCTAAACGAATTTCACCATCGTGCTCTGCAACGCGTTCGGAGATAATCTCTAACAGGCGAGCATGAGCTTTTTTGGAAGTCCGCACTCGTTCGATTGGTTCTACTTTTCCATTGGTCACTTCCAGGAGTGGTTTAAGTTTAAGCGCGGTCCCTAAGAAACGGGAAGCCCCGCCAATGCGACCACCGCGATGTAAGAATTCGAGCGTATCGACGGCAAAAACGACACCGGTTTTATCTTTCGCTGCTTCAGCCGCGGCTTTACATTCTGCCAGAGTACCACCTTTTTCAGCGGTGCGGGCTGCGGCGAGAACTTGAAAACCCAGCGCCATGGCTACCGATTCAGAATTCACAATTTCAATTGTGATATCAGGCAGCATTTGGGTGGCTAAATCAGCAGAATTGGAGGTTTTTGAAAGCTGATCGGATACCAAAACGGCCAAAATCTCTTTACCATCAGCATGTAATTTCTCAAAGAGCGATTTAAAATCAGAAACTGCAACCTGCGAAGTGGTTGGCATTACCTCCGAAGTTGCCAGGCGTTTATAAAAATCGATGGGTTGGATATCAACACCATCACGATATTCTTCTTCGCCAAAAATCAAAACACATGGGGCTACCGAAATATCGTATTTAGCCACCAAATCTTTGGGGATATAGGCGGTACTATCGGTAACAATGGCAATATTTGACATAATTCCTTCTCCTAAAAAATGAATGATAACTCGATTTTGAGAGACTTTCCCTCAACAAGGTATAAACCCTAAGAATGAGTTGAAGTTACGCGCAATGTTGGCTAGTTTGATCGTTGGCTCACTATCCAATGAATCAAAAAAGGAACGGATTTCTCCGTTCCTCACTGCGCCCTCGGTGCGACTCGAACGCACGACCCCTTAGTCCGCAACCAAGTGCTCTATCCACTGAGCTACGAGGGCAATTTGGAAAAGCCTGCGGATTTTACCGCAGGCTCATCAAAATGGCAACTAATCTATTCATCAAATTGATATGCCAAAGCCAAACACCCCGGCCCAACATGAGTTCCAATCACCGGACTGAGATCGGTCAACAAGGCTTCAACCGGGTTGAGTTGAGCACTCACTTTATCTAGGAATTTTCCAGCTTCGGCCAGATCATTAGCGTGAGCGACCCCAATCCGCACATTAGATTTTCCAGCCACACGTTCCGCGACAATTTCCGTCAGACGAATGAGCGCTTTTTTCCGGGTCCGGGCTTGATCTAAAGCATCAACTTTGCCATCTTTTACAGTCAGAATGGGCTTGATATTGAGTAGAGTCCCTAAAAACCGTTTTCCACCCCCAATCCGGCCGCCCCGATGCAGAAATTCCATTGTATCCACAGCAAATACCACACCGCTATTCTCGCGTGCTTTCTCTGCCGCAGCCACACATTCTGCCAGCGAACCACCGGCCTGGGCAGTTCGCGCCGCAGCCAAAACCTGGAACCCCAGCTCTGAGATCGTTGACATGGAATCAAAAAGTTCGATGGTGGCCTCTGGCAGATCTTTTTTGGCTTGAATCGCGGAGGCAATCGTTCCTGATAAGGCATTCGAAATCAAAATCGTCAAAATCTCAAAACCATCTCCATGCAGCTTCTCAAATAGCTGCTTGAATTCCCCAATCGTGACTTGAGAAGTCGTCGGCATTGTCGCACTCTGAGTCAGGCGGATATAGAATTCTGTCGGGGTAATATCGATGCCATCATCCAGACTTTCTTCGCCCCAAATCACCTTCAATGGGAGCACATGGATTCCATACTCTTCCACTAATTCGGGGGGTAAATACGCGGTACTATCGGTCACAATTGCAACTTTCGACATAATAATTTCTCCTGATAAATAAAAATGAATAGGGCTAGACCGGAAAGATTGTACCCGGCAACTGGATGAGAGGCAATATGTTCTCTCCTTCCCTCTCATGCTATACTAGCCCAAATAAAACATCCACCAAAAATTAGGTGACAGTCACTTCTCAAAAAGTCATCAGTAAGTCCGCATTCAAAGAAAGTGACTGTCACCTTCCCATTTAGGGAAGGATTATGAAACATATCGCCCGATCGACTCTCATCATCGCTATATTTTTCGGTCTCGAAAAAATATTGGGATTTGTTCGCCAAATCATTATTTCACGAACTTTTGGCCGCTCTATGGAATTAGATGCCTTTAATGCCGCCAATAACATCCCGGATATGTTGTTTGCCTTAATCTCTGGGGGCGCATTGGCAATGGCCTTGATCCCGGTGTTATCGGAATATCTGGAAACCAAAGGTCGCCCCCAAGCCTGGGATGTATTCGCTCGCATCGCCAACCTGGTATTTTTGGTGACTGCCGGATTTTCGATCTTGATTGCTATTTTCGCCGACCAACTCGTCCAATGGAATATCGGTATCGCACCTGGGTTCGGTCCCGAACAACAAGCCCTAGTCGCCGACCTAATGCGCATCAATTTAGTTGCAACCTTGTTGTTCTCAATGGCTGGTCTCGTGATTGCAGGTTTGCAGGCCAACCAACATTTCCTTCTTCCAGCCCTGGCTCCCAGCTTGTACGATATCGGGGCCCTGATTGGCATTTTGATCCTGGTGCCGACCGAGAGTTTGGCTTTCGGGCCAATTACCTTGCCAGCATTTGGGTTAGGCATCCGTGGATTAGTTTATGGTACCGTGTTGGGTGCGGCCCTTTTTTTGGGGATCCAAATTCCCGGTTTGTGGCGATATCAATTCAAATGGACTCCCAAAGTCGATGTAAAACATCCTGGAATTCAAAAGGTTCTAATCGTCTTAGGGCCCCGAGTTCTGACCATGTTTTTCATTCAAGCAGTATTCATTGCTCAAGACAACATTGCATCTCGTCTGATTGCGGGTTCGGTCACTGCGTTAGTTTATGGGTGGTTGTTCATGCAAGTACCAGAATCACTCATCGGGACAGCAATTGGAACAGCTTTACTGCCGACACTATCTGAACACGCGGCGCGGCAGGATATTGCCCGATTAAAATCTACCTTAAATACCGCAGTACGCGTAATCTTAGCTCTGGCAATTCCGGCAACGCTATTGATGATCGTCGGGGTCCCCCATTTGGTCGGGATTTTAGGCTTTGATGAGATTGGCACTCAACTTGTCATTGCCAGTTCCCAGGCCTATATGCTAGGTCTGATCGCGTTTGCTCTGACCGAAGTCACCGCACGTACATTCTACGCCCAACAAAACGCCCGCACGCCTCTGCTGACGATCATCTTGACTGCCACTGTCTTCATTTTGCTGGCTATCCCCCTCGCTAACTGGATTGGAGCCCCTGGGA
This sequence comes from uncultured Anaerolineales bacterium, assembly GCA_964453155.1. Lineage (GTDB taxonomy): Bacteria > Chloroflexota > Anaerolineae > Anaerolineales > UBA11858 > CAYVQU01. The sequence continues at coordinate 24,862 of CAYVQU010000001.1, forward strand.
TCGCGCTGGCAAATTCCACCGCATTCACCATCCAGTTAGGCCTCATGGTTTACTTGCTAAAACGCGAATTTCCTGGCTTTGCCAACGCCAGATCAACCCTTACGCGCGTAATTCCAGCCTCCATCGGCAGCACACTTTTGGTATTGTTAGCCCTTCGACTCATCCCGCTGGCTTCCCTAGGGTTTCTGATGCAAACAGTCGTTACCAGCGCGTTGCTTGGAATTGGCGGAATAATCATTCTGCCATTTATTTGGCCGGAAATTAAACTCATTTCAAACTTATGATGACAATTCCCTCCCGAGAGGCTGCCGACCATTATCTCGCAGAAGCCAGTCACCTCAATCCTGGTTTATGGGTTGATCATTCCCACCAAGTCGCCCTCGCCGCCCAGAAACTCGCAGCCCACCACCCCCAACTTTCTCCAGATTATGCCTACGCCCTAGGTCTGCTCCACGACATCGGCCGCCGCGCGGGGGTGACCGATATGCGCCATGTTCTCGATGGCTACCATTTTCTGGTCACTGAAGGCTATCCAGATGCGGCTCAAATTTGCCTGACCCATTCATTTCCACTGCCCTACACCGGCGTTGGCTCGGGAAAATGGGATTGCTCCTCAGCCGAACTAGACTTTATCCAAAGTTATCTCGATCAGGTTGAATATACGCAATACGATCGGTTAATCCAACTCTGCGATGCGATTTGTTTACCGACAGGTCCGGTTTTAATGGATAAACGGCTAATGGATGTTGCGCTGCGACATGGGTTCAACGATTACACCATCCAAAAATGGCAAGCCTTTATGGCTATTCAAACCGAGTTCGAAGCCGAATTTGGAGCTTCAATTTACCAGTTCTTACCTGAAGTGGTAGTCAATACTTTTGGTTTCCGGCCGTAGACCACTTTCGAAATTTGCGGGTATACTTGGCTCTGGAGATTGAATACATGAACAAACCCCTTTTTGACCAATTTTTACGCGAATATGTGCGTGAAGCCCTGATTTATGGCGACAACAAAGTCGATCTAGCTGCCGATTACCTCTTAGGATTAAAAAAACCAGGAATCTTCTCCAAAGGTGAGAAAAAGCAAGCCCTCGAACGCGCCCAGAAAGTATTTGGCTCCTATCGCGATCGCCCGGTCTGGTTCATCCTGAAATGTTTGGCGATTGATCCCAAAGACATCGAAAACGCCTGAAAATTTTTCTGTGAAATTAATTTATAAATGGATCGCGGCCTTGGCCGTGATCTTGTTGTTTATATCTGAAAGTTGGTTGTTGCCAGCCGCTTCATCTGGAAATTGGGAGGCTAAGGTCGATCCCCAGGTTTTAAGCGCGGCTTCAAGCGGATCAACCGAATTCCTGGTCATTCTGAAGTCCCAGGCCGATCTGACGGCTGCTGAAAACTTAACAAGCAAATCCGAAAAAGGGTATTTTGTATACGAGACTTTAACTTCGCTAGCAGCAGCATCTCAAAGACAAATTCAAACCGAATTAGATTTTTTTGGGGTGAAATACAAGCCCTTTTGGATCATTAATATGTTGTGGGTTCAGGGGGATCATAACCTCATCCAAAGAATCGCCCAACGGAATGAAATTGCGCATATCACATCTAATCCTCAGATCCAATTCCAGCAGCCGACAAATCAAATCACTAATCTTCCCCAAGAGGTCACTACAATTACCTGGGGGGTCAACCAGGTCAATGCTCCTCAGGTTTGGGACTTAGGCTACACCGGCGAAGGCATCGTCATCGGCGGCCAGGATACCGGCTATGTCTGGGATCACGAAGCCCTGAAAGATCAATATCGCGGCTGGGATGGCAATTCGGCAGACCATAACTTCAATTGGTACGATCCGGTCATCTCGACGACCGTTCCAGTAGACCCCCATGGGCATGGCACCCACACCATGGGCACCATGATCGGCAGTGATGTCAGTGGGACAGCCATTGGCATTGCCCCCGGTGCAAAATGGATCGGCTGCCGCAATATGGACCAGAACGGGGTTGGGACACCGGCAACTTATGCCGCCTGTTATCAATGGTTTATCGCGCCAACTGATCTGACCGGTGAGGGGGCTGATCCAGCCAAAGCGCCCCATGTGATCAATAACTCCTGGGCTTGCCCTACTGGTGAAGGCTGCGCAATCACCACGCTGATCACCGCAACCCAACGAGTCCGTGAGGCGGGAATTGTAACCGTCCACTCTACTGGGAACTCCGGGTCTGGCTGTGGCACAGTCAACACCCCATCAGCCATCTATGATGAGTCCTTTTCTGTGGGCGCCACCGATAGTAGCGACAACATCGCCAGTTTTAGCAGCCGCGGCCCGGTCACTGTTGATGGCAGCAATCGCTTGAAACCCGATATTTCTGCACCGGGAGTGGGGATTTGGTCTAGCACCAAAGATGGGAGTTACGGTCTAAATCAGGGCACCAGCATGGCATCGCCACATGTTGCGGGGGTTGTGGCGCTAATTCTGTCCGCAAATCCTAACTTAATTGGTCAAGTGGATGAGATTGAAACCCTACTTCAGGAAAGTGCTCAACCACGCTACACATCTGAAGGCTGCGGCGGCGATCAAAACGATTCGCATCCCAATCACACCTATGGCTACGGTTTGGTTGACGCCTGGGCGACCTTTCAACGGACGATGGAAATCATCTATTTCCCGCTAATTTTCAGATGAATAGAAAAAGGCCTCAGAAATTCATCTGAGGCCTCAATATCCTTTAGCTGTTCTTCTACTGATTAACCATTTTCAACTTCCGAACCGGCCATCAAAAGACCTAATTCGGATTTGGTGACTTGATCCACATCCATTGTGGCAACGATTTCCCCGTGATACATCACTGCGATCCGATCAGCGAGTGAACGGATCTCATCCAGTTCGGCCGAAATCAACAACACGGCCGCACCTTCATCACGTTCTTTGATGATCTGGCTGTGAATATATTCGATGGAACCAACATCTAAACCTCGGGTTGGCTGGTTAGCGATCAGCAACTTGACTGAGCGGCTTAACTCACGGGCCACAATCACTTTCTGCTGATTACCACCCGATAGGTTCCCAGCCGGAACCGCGGACCCCGGTGTGCGCACATCAAATTGTTCAACCAATTGATCGGCATTCTTCAAAACTGCCCCAGCATCCCGCTGCAAACCGTTGGCAAATGGTTTCTGGTAGTAAGTACACAGGACCATATTATCGGCAATCGAATAGGGTAAAACCAGACCGTGTTTCTGGCGATCTTCGGGGATGTGAGAAACACCTGATTCGGCCAAAACACGCGGATTCTCAAAGGGCAGCGGCTCATTGTTGAGCATGATCGTGCCCCTTTCGGCACCCCGCAAGCCTGTTAGGGTTTCAGCCAATTCAGTTTGACCGTTCCCTTGAACACCTGCAATCCCCAAAATTTCACCCGCTCGGACATCAAAGGAGATATTGCGAACTGCCTCAACGTCTCGCTCGTCCACAATGGTCAAATCTTTAACTTCAAGAACGACATCTTTGGGCTCAGCCGGGGTTTTCTCAACTTCCAGGATCACTTCACGGCCGACCATCATTTCGGCTAAACCTTGTTCGTCCGTTTCAGAGGGTACAGCAGTCCCCACGAGTTGGCCGCGGCGCATAACCGAAATCCGGTCGGCGACAGCCAACACTTCTTTGAGTTTGTGGGTAATAAAAATGATCGATACACCCCGCTCGGTGAGATGCCGCATGATGCGGAAGAGGTCATCAGCTTCTTGTGGGGTTAGCACCGCGGTTGGTTCGTCCAAGACCAAAATTTTGGCGTTTCGATAAAGGGCTTTGATGATCTCAACGCGTTGCTGAATGCCTACCGGTAAGTCTTCGATGATGGCTCGGGGGTCAACTTCCAAACCATACTCCTGGGAGAGTTCCCGAATTTGACGGCGCGCAGAGCGAATATCAAGGGAAGGGCCTTTGGTGACTTCGGAGCCGAGGATGATATTCTCGGTCACTGAGAAAACGGGCACCAACATAAAGTGCTGGTGAACCATCCCCACCCCCGCGTGGATCGCATCATGCGGGTTGCGGATTTCGGCTTGCTCACCATCAATGAAGAATTCTCCTTCATCAGGGCTGTACAGGCCGTAAATCACATTCATCAGGGTCGATTTTCCGGCCCCGTTTTCTCCAAGAAGAGCATGGATTTCGCCTTTTTCAAGGGTAAAGTTCACCCGATCATTGGCGATTACACCCGGAAAGCGTTTGGTAATATTGCGAACTTCTAAGGCTAAAGGTGCGTTCATGGGCTACTCCTTCTCGTAAGGGATACCATCGGCCGCCGGAACGCGGGTCCGTCCGACAAAACCGGCCAATACCAGGATGGTCATGAGGTAGGGGATCATCCCAATGAACTGATGGGGGATATCGATCGTCCCGGCAAATTGTAACTGCGTTTGGATCGCCGAAGTCAACCCGAACAGCAGCGCGGCTCCCCACGCGCCAAAGGGCGTGTACTTCCCAAAGAGCATACAGGCCAGGGCGACAAAACCGCGGCCATTGGTCATCAGGCGTTCAAAGGAGCCAACGGCTTCCAGTGTCAAGAAAACACCACCAAGTCCGGCAATGGCCCCGCCCAAAATAACGTTGACATAGCGCATCAAGTAAACATTGACGCCAACTGTGTCCGCCGCCCGCGGATGTTCACCAACCGCCCGGGTCCGCAAACCCCAGCGAGTCCGAAAGATCAAATAATGCACAAAAAAGACCAGAAGAATCGCGGCATAGGTGATCGGCGGATTGTTGAAGAATACTTTGCCAATAATGGGAATATCAGCCAATGGCCCCAAAGCGATCGGCTGCAATTTCCCTTCTGTGGTCAAACCGACCTGATAAAAATAGCCGGTTAATCCAATGGCAATAATATTAATCACCGTCCCCCCAATGATCTGGTCAATTTTTAAGGTGACCGACATAAAGGCCAATAATAAACCGAGCAGCGCTCCAGTCAAAAGCCCAGCGGCCACAGCCATGATCAGATTACCGGTCCAGACATTGGCCAAAAAGCCGATAAAAGCCGACATTAGCATCTGACCTTCAATGCCAATATTGATAACGCCCACGCGTTCACCCAACAGGCCGCATAAGGCTCCTAGGATGAGAGGAGTGGATTGGCGCACCGCCGAAGCGAGAACCGCCTCTGTAATCCGCTGATTTTGAGAATAAAAAAACAAAATGGCGAGCACAACAACCAAACCGCCACCAATCATGACGCCATAGCGGCGCAAGAAATATTTCCAATCGGGGAGGGTAGAGTAGGTATCGGTAGTCATATCGTTTCCAGCCTCCTATTGGGAACCCCAGCCCGAACTGAGGGTGATGCGTTCTTCATCCGATTCGCGCATCCGGAAAACCCAACGCACGATCATATCGGCAGCAACGAAGAATAAGATTAGGGCCTGGATCACATCGGTGATCTCTTTAGCAACTCCAGCCGAAAACTGCATCTGACTGGCACCAGCTTTCATGGCTCCCACGAAAATGGCTGCTGGAATAACGCCAAATGGGTTGGTTTTTGATAATAATGCAATCGTAATACCATCAAAACCCAGCCCCGCATTAAAGCCGGGTTGATAGCGTCCCACCACAGCTTGGGTTTCAATTGCGCCCCCCAAACCGGCCAATACACCGCTCAATACCATGGTTAAAATAACGGTCCGGGCAACTTTGATCCCAGCATATTTGGCCGCATGGGGGTTCTGACCGACCGTCTGAATTTCAAAGCCAAGAGTGGTTTTATCGAGGACCCACCAAACCAAAATTGCGAATAAGATTGCGATCACAAAACCCAGGGATATTCCCCCAATTTCAGGGATACGGGCCGAATCCATAATGGCGGGGGTACGGGCCACGATATTACCCGGGGAAGTATCTTTCCAAGGGCCATCAGCCAAAAAATCGGTGATGTTGATGGCAATATAGTTGAGCATGATGGTGGTGATCACCTCATGCGCCCCGGTAAACGTCTTCAAGGCTCCGGGGATGGCACCATACAGGGCCCCGGCAAGGCCACCTCCTAATAGTGCCAAAGGGATATGAATAATTGCAGGCAAGCCTTCAATACCAAAGCCAATCCAGGCCGCGATAATCGCGCCAAAAAGTAATTGGCCCTGGGCTCCAATGTTGAATAAACCGGCTTTGAAAGCAAAGGCAACGGCCAGACCACTAAAAATAAGGGGAGTCGCTTTTTCGAGCGTGCGGCCGATAGCCCGTAGGTTCCCAAATGAACCCTGCAACAAGGCTGCATAGGCAGAAAAAGGATTCGCACCTGAAACAGCCAAAATAATCGCACCAATTAGCGCCGCCAATAAAACCGCGGCCAATGGTACGCTAACTGCACTCCAAACTGCTGGTAAAACGGAGTTCTGGGGGGGTGAAGACGCGGCTTTTTGATCTTCGGTCATAAGCATCTTCCTCTTTATTTATTTGCAGATTTTGGAAAGTAATAAGATTAAAAAAATCAGGTACAAACCGAAATCTGCTAAGGTGGTGTGGTTAATCTTGACAATAATAAAACAAAGCCAAAACCACACCACACTTAAGTGCAAAAGTGCGGCGCACTCTACTTCTCAAAGAGTGAGTGCGCCGCACTCGGATCTAAAGTTGCAGCAAAGAATTATTGACCGTAGCCAGTGGAAACGCTGCCGTCTTTGAGGCCGGCATCCAGTTCAACCAAAAGGTCTTTCACATCTTGGGGAACATCGCCATCGAAATCATGGAAGGGAGCCAAACCAGTCCCACCGAAGTACAGACCGGGGACAGGACCAGCAAAAGCGCCATCCTTGGAAAGTTTGACGAGATCAAAAACTCCAGGGGTAATCAATTTCATTGCGCTGGAGATCAAGCAGGGGTGGGCCTCAGGCACAGTGCCCCATTGATCGCTGTCAACACCGATGCAGTAAACACCAGCATTGGAGGCAACCTCGATGAGAGCGCCATTACCGGTCTTGCCACCGGCACCAAAGACCACATCTGCGCCATTGTCAATCGCCTGTTTGGCGGTAGTAGCACCCCACTCGGGGTCGGTGAAGGCCACATCCAGGCCACCGGGGTGGTAGGTGGAGATCAGATTGATGTCAGGGTTGACGTAGCGAGCGCCAGCTTCATAACCTTCTTTGAAAGCCACAACCGGGGGAACCAAGTCGGTGCCTAAAACGGCCGCGATCGTGCCACTTGTGCTCATCTTGGCAGCCAAAGCGCCAGCGAGGAAACCAGCCTGGTCTTCAGGGAAGAGCAGACCAATTACATTGGGGATGGACCCATCATTCCATTGGTCAACACCGATGAAATCGACATCGGGGTATTCGCCAGCGGCGATACCAGTGGCCTCACCCATAGCAAAACCTACGGTCACGATGACATCGTAGCCTTTGTCAGCGAAGAGAGCGATATTGGCGCCGTAGTCTTTGCCGTCTTTGGTTTCGATGTAGTTCACAATTGCACCAAGTTCTTCTTCAGCCAATTGAGCGCCTTCCCAAGCAGATTGGTTGAAGGACTTGTCGTCAACTTCACCAACATCGGTTACCAGACCAACACAAAACACTTCTTCTTTGCCACAATCGGCCTCGGTAGCTTCCGACTGGCAGCCTACCAAAACCATTGTAGCCATGACCACAAGGGCCAAAATCAAAAACAATTTCTTGGACATACAGAGCTCCTCCAAAAGAAAGAAAAAAAGGGATTTTAAAGTGGGTCCTAGACTAACCCACCGCCCTAAAGTCTAGCATAAAGTGATTAATTCCGCAATATGCCTTATTTCATACATAGGGCCAAGCGTAAAGATATCAACAATCAAATTTACGATCAGATCTCAATCTGCCATTTTCAAGGGATTTGAGTTGAATTTGTGCCGAGGTCAATATAATCAGATTGAACTGAAAACAATATTTCTTCGACCAGTCTTTGTTTTCCAGGACTTAGCAATTCCGAGTTGATATCAAATAATGTCAGGGGAACTGAAACTGAACGTTGATTTTCAGCCGCGACAAAGTCTGACCAAGTCTCTGGGAATACCAATAATGGATCAGAACGAAGAGAAGCAATCCAGTGATCCTGAATATCGGCCAGGGGAAGGGTACCGCCGATGAGGTTCACCCCAGACTGGGCTAAGTGCCTCAGCATCGCATCATCTCCAGCCCCGGGAACAACATAAACCGTCTCAACCTGGCGGTGGATCATGAATTCAGCCGCAGCATGCCATTCTGAGTTATCCGCATCGGCGCTCAACTCAAAAAACAATGGGTACTCAAAGAATGGGGGGTATTCTGGCAAACATAATCCACAATAGAATTTCACTCCAGTTAGAAAGGCCTGCCGGGCTGCGAGGGTTTCTTCGGAACTAGATAACCCAATAACCCCAACCCGCCAATCCGCAGTGATAAGGGCAGCCATATACCCCGCGACGAACCCCTGACGATCCAAACGCGCCATTTCACCCCCAATTTGGGTTAAATTGGGAGTGGGATTTAACCCCTGGATATCGATCGTCAAAAAACGGGTTTCAGGATGACTGGCAATTATTTCTGACAGGTCAGGAAAATCTGCTACGGCTACGACAAATTTAATTACTTCTCGTGAAAAATCATCCGGTGAAAGGCGGGGCCGAACCTGGAAGCGATAACCGAGTGTTTTTACTGATTCCGCAACAATTGGTTGAACAGCGGAAACAATGCGGGAATCGGCCTCTGGAGGGGCTACCAAAACACCCACTTCTGGCAGCGGTGTAACTGTCAACGTAGGAATTTCGGTTGGCAGTATTGTCACCGTAGGGCTTGAAGTGACTGTTGGAGTTGGCGGCAAACTTGCATCGGAATTTTGGCAACCAAACAGAAAGAATAGCCCCATAATGACGAATGAAAAATATCTTATTCGAAGCGTTTGTTTCAAAGAAATTCTCCTCCGAAAAAATGATCCGGAGTATTTTACTCCATTTTACCGAAGCGTAGGATACAATATTCCTGTATAATTGCCCTATGATTGAATTAACCATCCCAGGACGCGGCATTATTAAGCTGAAGCATTTGGTCTGCGACGTCAATGGCACCTTGGCTATTGATGGGAAACTCAGCGAGGGCCTCACCCGGAAATTGAGTCTCCTGGGAGACCGGTTGCAAGTTCATCTCATAACTGCGAACACCCACGGATACCAGGATTTAATCGATCGTCAATTAAATTTAACCGCAACCCGCGTTTCAGCCGGGCAGGAGGCCCAGCAGAAAGCTGAGTTTGTGAATTCACTCGATCCAGATCAGGTCATTGCCATTGGCCAGGGTGCGAATGACACTGACATGCTGGCTACCGCCCAAATTGGAATAGGGATTCTGTCCCCGGAGGGATTGGCTACATCAGCATTACTCGCAGCTGACATCATTGTCCCAAATATTCAGGCCGCCCTGGATTTAATTGAAAAACCACTTCGAATTGTGGCTACACTCCGATCATAACAGAGGGAAATCGATCCCATGAGTTTACCGACCACTGCCCAAACCCCCGACGATCCACAACAGCTTTCACCCGCTCGCCGCCGCCGGGCAAAGCGATTACTCGCGCCACTTTCATCATCTGACCAAGAGACTTTCCTGCACGAAACCACCCGGCGGATTTCCCCTTCGTTCGACTTTTTTTTATTCTCACTGCTGGCAGCGGTAACAATTTGCATCGGGTTGGCAATAGATGCCCCCGCACTCCTGGTTTTGGGCGTTTTATTTGCCCCAACGATGACTCCCATTGTCGGTTTGGCCTTGGGGACTGTTACTGGATCAACCCGATACTTTTTCCGGAGTTTGTTGGGATTACTGATCGCTTGCGGTTTGGTTTTTCTGATCGGCACGCTGACTGGTTTTCTTATTCGCGGGGCAGGGATTTCAGAATTAATCCTCGCCTTTTACCACTCCCAGCTCAAGTGGTATCGATTACTAGTATTAAGTATTGGCGCGATCCTTACCACGCTGTCGCTGGTCCGATCCCGACGGCGGGGTGCGGTCGCCAGCGTGGCCCTCTCGTACGAATTATTTGTACCATTGGCTGTGGCCGGGGTCGGGTTGGGTAGCGGTATCCCCCATTTGTGGCCCGATGGAGTTGTGATTTTCCTGGTCCATTTGGCCTTGGCAACATTACTAAGTACGGTGCTGCTCCTCATTTTAGGTTTTAGAACATTAACGTTATTTGGCTTTACTTTAGGGGGAGTGGGGCTTCTTGTTGGCGGGATACTACTCATCGGGTTGAGTGGCATTGGCGCCGCTTTTTGGGGCCAGGTGGCGATCCCTACGCCTTTGCCAACTGTAACCCCCACAGCTACGGTGACACCTACATCGACAAATACAGCCACCATAACCAACACGCCCTTGCCGCCCACGTCGACATTTCCGCCCACATTTACCCCGTCCATCACATTGGCTCCCAGTGAAACGCCAGCACCAAGTCCAACCCCGATTTACGCCCTGGTTGATGTTCCTGAAGATTACGGGGGAGCGATTCTACGGGTCTCCCCAGGTTTCAACGAGGAATACATCACTTCAGCCGTCAACGGCACTCTAATTCAAATTTTGAGTGAAAAACCGGTATTTGCGGATAACGTATTATGGCTCAATGTCCGCCTGCCGGATGGCACTGAAGGATGGATGCTCCAATCGGCGTTGTTAGCTGCAACCCCTGCCCCGAATTGGTGAAGAACTCCGACCACAGGCGGGAGTTCTTCATATGGATAAGGGTTATTTAGTTTTTCAGGCTAAATCTGTGGGGGTGAATGCTCCTGGGAGGAGTTTCGCAACCGAGGTTTCTTCCAGAATTTCCCCAGCACCGTTAGTAATGATTACAATCGTATTTAGTCCAAACTCGGCTAATACTTGCCGGCATGATCCGCAAGGGGAGCCCCCATTGTCGGTCATAACGACGATCGCGGTGAAATCTTGCTCACCCGCAGTAACGGCTGAAAATACGGCCACCCGTTCAGCACACATGGTGGTTGGGTAGGCGGCGCTTTCAACATTTACCCCTGTAAAAACTTTCCCTGATCCAGTCAATAGAGCCGCACTAACCGGATATTTTGAGTATGGGGAATAAGCGTTTGAGCGCACATTTTGCGCCATTGTAATTAAGTTATTTTTACTCTTTAGACTCAACATTCTAATTTCCATTTGGAGCTAACCACTTGGCACGTACTTGATGGATGCGGCGATTACTAACCCGTTCTACAATTAGGTCCAAATTATCTACCCTTACACTTTCACCAGAAACAGGAACATGCCCTAACCGGCCATATATAAACCCACTGAGGGTATCTGCTTCTGAAGGTGGCAATTCAGTCGCCATTATTTCGTTAAAATCATCCAAGTCGATGCGCCCCCGGAATAAATAATCACCATCAGCCTCGACTTCATAAGGCAACTCTTCTTCGTCATATTCATCCTGGATTTCACCAAAAATTTCTTCAATGATGTCCTCCAGAGTGACGACGCCCGCGACACCACCGTATTCATCAACCACAATGGCCATATGGACCCGCCGACGCTGCAGCTCAGCCAGTAATTCATCCACTTTTTTGGCTTCTGGCACAAAATAGGGATCGCGCAATAAGCCCTTCATGTTTCCAGATCGACCATTGCCTTCTCGCCAAACTTTCAATAAATCTTTAGCATACAAAATACCGCTGACATTATCCACCCGTCCTTCAAAAACTGGCACCCGGGAATATCCGGAATTCAAGAGAGAGTCCAAAGCCTCAGTGAGCGGCGTATCAATATCCAAAGCCGACATTTCAATCCGGGGCACCATAATTTCGCGAGTCAGCGTATCGCCCAATTGGAAGACCGAAAAAATCATCTGGCGTTCTTCCTGTTCGAGAATCCCTTCTTGTTGACCAGCCTCCACCAATGTCTTCAATTCTTCTTCGGTAACAACACTGGTAGGATCATCTATATTGTTGTTATCACCCGATATCCAAATCGTAAGGCTGACAAATGGATAAAGTATCAGGTTCACGCCTTTAATAAATATGGCCAACCGTAATACCCATGGTTCTGCCGACCGACTCACCATTCGGATAATCCACCATTCAAACAGGGCAATAATTATCCCAATGAGTATCATCAAACCAATAAAAAGACCAACCGATTTTGTCGTTGGCCCCCAGGATATTACATATAAAAATAAACCCATAAGTACAAACCGGCTGATTGACTGAAAAATATACAAACCGGCCAAATGACGTGGCATCGAATTCAGAAGGTTTAACGAAAGCTCTACCTGAATTCCTTGTTGCTCTTTTAGTTGCAACACGCGCGCTAAATTGGAATTGCGTAAAGCTGACCGGGAAGCAATTGTTATTAAATCGAGACAGAGAACAAATACCAGGCCGATTACCATAAAATTTTGAGCGTTCATTTATTACCGTTCTACTAAGTGGGTGACGGTAGGTACTTCGGAGTAAAACTGACAAGATTTACCATCACGCCTGAGCAATTTTCAGTTTGAGCAAGAAGTCAATTTCAAGCTTCTTCCCGAAAGCTACTTTGATAATCAATCTTTTGATTGATCTTTTTTCAGCTTGCGAATGGCTCGGGCCGGAATGCCAACAACCAATGTATCTGCGGGGACATCCTTGGTAACCACAGAACCAGCTCCAGTTCGGGCGCCATCTTGAATATTTAATGGTGCCACTAACATCGAGTCACTGCCAATAAATACGTCGGCGCCAATTTTGGTGGGATGTTTTTGTGAACCATCATAATTGCAAGTGATTGTTCCAGCCCCAATATTGACGTTGGGACCAATGGTTGCATCGCCCAGATAAGAAAAATGACCCATCTTGGTCCCAGGCCCTAAATAGGAATTTTTGACTTCGCCATAATTCCCCATATGGACGCCCTCGGCCAGATGAGCACCTTTCCGCAAATGGCCGTACGGACCGACATCGACTTTATCTTCCAGCACTGCGCTTTCAACTACGGACGAAAATATTTCGCACCGATCCCCAATTTTTGAATCCCGAATTACAGAATTCGGCCCCAAAATACAGGCTTCACCAACTTGAGTGTTGCCCTGCAAATAGGTGTTGGGCCAAATGACGGTGTCAGGACCAACCAAAACTCCGGATTCAATATAAGTGGAGGCTGGATCAACAATGGTCACCCCTGATTCCATCAATTCGGTATTGATACGGCGTTGCATAATCGCGGTGGCTTCAGCCAAATGCACTCGGGTATTTATACCGATCAACTCATCCGGATCGTCCAATTTAATGGTTTCGATTTGTTTACCATCTGCGGCCGCAATACCCGCCAAGTCTGTGAGGTAATACTCGCCTTTTGGGGAAAGCTCGATGCGTGGAAGAGCGTCCCAGAGCCAATCTGATGAAAAACAATACATCCCGGCGTTCAACTCCCGAATTGCTAACTCGTCTGGGGTGGCCTGGACCTCTTCAACGATCCCTTTTACAGCACCGTTTTCATCCCGTACCACCCGGCCGAATCCATGGGGATCATCCATTTCAACCGTCAACATCGTCATCGGGCCCGGATTGATCAGTTGAGCGTCAACCAGGCGTTGCAAAGTTTTTGGACGGACCAGGGGCATATCACCATAAACCACCAAGACCAAATCGGTATTACCTCGTAAATGGGTTTCGGCTTGTTGAACCGCATGGGCCGTTCCCAGGCGTTGCTCTTGAACAACAAATTGGACTTCGGTTGTAATTCTTTGGCGAACCTCATCAGCCCCATTGCCAATGACGACTACCGGGGGGGTATCAGATACTATCTTAGCATTTCCTACCGCATATTCAACCAACGTCCGCCCTAAAATGGGGTGGAGAACCTTTGGGAGGTTCGAACGCATGCGGGTACCTTGCCCCGCAGCGATGATGACAGGTGTAATTTTCATTTCGGCTCCAGTGTTAGCAAGTTGCAAGAAATTTCGTTAGGGCAAACAGAACCATAATCCCCCCAGGTTAAAGACAACAAGCATCGCACCGAATCTTGCTGAGCGCGAAGCTTGCTAAAAGTGGTTATATTTGATTGGAACCCTAAATGTGGGTCTTCATCAACAACAGATATCATCACAAAAAAGTGTCAGGCAGGGGAGCCCGGATTCGAACCAGGATCAACGATTCCAAAGACCGCTGTGCTGCCATTGCACCACTCCCCTACATTTTGCCTAACCTTCAAACGGGCTGCATTTTATCACAGGCTGTTCCAAAAAGGCAATGCTAAATCCACCAGATCGCAATGAAAAAAGATCGGATTTTATTCCGATTTTTCGTCCGGAGCTAACCCTAGTTGTACCGCTTGTTCATAGGTCAAGGCATCTGCGTTTTGCAAATTATTCGAAGTTTCATCGGCCGTGACCGTATTCCAAAATTCATCGACTTCTTCGGTCTTTGGAACATTTGCATCCACCCCTTGGAATAATGCTTCAATAAGAGGCGCTTCTTCTTCCAAATCTACAGTATCGATCTGGTCTTCAGGCTCTTCTTCCACAACGACGGGTTGGTCATCTGATTTTAATCGCACGCCCATATTGAGCAAAATTTCATGCAAATCCCCTACACCAGCATAAACTCCCCTGACAATCGTGCTCAAATCTTCATCTATATGAATCGGATTAACCGCCACCATCAAAGCATAAGCTTCACCAACGTGTGCCAATAAAATATCATATTTGGGGCCTGAAAAATAGGATAAATCATTGGGAGGATTCGTACCTAAAAACCGTGCTACCCGTTTACTAGCACTAAAAACCGACATTAAAGAGGGCAGCAGAGATGATTCTACGGTGGCATCGGGGAGATCACCGGCACCGGCCAAGACACGCCCGCGATCATCGATAAGAACGGCAGAGAAAGCATCTAAATCGTTCCGCAGTTTTACTAACCGCTCGGAAACATTTTCCGATGGTTTGACGGTTTCTAAGACTGAAACAGTCGGTTCTATCGGTTCAGATTCAATCAATCCTAAGGTGCGTTCAACTGAATCCAGAAAATCGGCGGGATCCATTGGTTTTAGGAAAAAAGCATCCGCGCCAGCATCGGCCACATCTCGCCGGACTTGAGCATCAACAGTTCCGGTAATTAAAATGACTTTGAGATCTGGATTCCGAACTCGGACCTTCTCTAATAATTCCAGGCCACTCATGCCAGGCAGCATGATGTCTGAAACTAGCAAATCAATATCTTGACCCCGAATTTCTAGGAAAGCTTCCTCCCCGGAGGGAACCGCAATCACTTCAAATTCGGACCCCAAAGTTTCAACTGCAGATTTCAACATAATCCGCAATTCGCGTTGATCATCGACAATGAGTACTCGGTACGAGGCCATATTGGAGTTATTTTATCATGATTCAGGGCTAAAAGACTGTTTATCAGCCGGCAACAACCTGATAATATTGTTGGTTTAGCAAGTTAGTGGGAACTAGCCGATGGACATTTCATTTCTCGGGCAATAAGACCTGAACCCCGGTTTGAAAGCCGTTTTGATATTCGATTCCATTTAAAATCTTAGTATATGGAAAGTTGACATTCTCAGCTACAAACTCGGTAACTGCGCGGGTATAAAGGGGGATGAAGGGCCGCTGATCGGCCAACATTTTTTGCATCTGCAACCCATATTCGCGCCCGTTTTCCAAATCATTAGCCTGCTCGAAAGCCTCTGCCAGGATATCAAACTCAGCATTTTTGAAGCAAGAGGTATTCAATCCGCCAGTTTCAAGCGTACAGTTGCTGCTATGCCAGAAAGTTTCGAAATATCCTGGATAAGCTGGGTTGCCAAGAGAGGTGCCAAAGATATATAAGTCATAATCTGCAGCCACGAAAACTGCATCGAGGATAGCATTTCGGTCTGTCAGCTCGGATTGCACCGGAATTCCCAAATCCCGGGCCCATTCTGAAATCCTGTGAGTGAAAGTGGCCCGAACAAAATCAAACTCAGGACCAGGACCTAAAATTGTAATTTCAGGCATCGGATCACCCGTTGGCATCGTCAAACCATCGCCGGGGAGTATTGCTTGGGCGGCAGCATCCCAGGCCGGTTCGGTTTTCCAGACCCAGCCGGCATCTTTTAGAACCTGGACTGCCAGGGTCACTCTTTCTTGACGCGATCGTTTTTGATAAGGGTTGACGATATCAGGGTTATGCCAAAAAGTGTTTTCCGGCAGAACGGAGGAATACAACGGTTGGAGGGTAGCAGTCGAAACTTCTGTGATGATCCATTCACGATCCAGAAGAATGTCAAACACCTGTCGAAATTCAGAGGTTGAGAGGGGGTATTTCTGGGTATTAAAAGCTAAATAGAACATTTCGTTGGCAGAGTTGGTAATCTCAACCAGGTGTTCTCCATTCCGCAACTCATCGATCTGGGGCGGCGTCAGCCCAATCGGATTAAGAACATAATCAATATCCCCACGCCCTAATGACTTCAGGGCGGCTTCTTGGGATCCAAAAATAACATAATCCAACCCAGGACTAAAAGCCTGATCTTGATACTGCCATAATGGATCACTCGCGGGTTCGCCATACAAAGTATTTGTCATCCCATTTACAAATTGGCGGGTCCAAGTCCCATTCCGGTAACCGGTGAGGAGGGTATCGCGAAAATAGTATTCATCATTGGGAACCAAGCGAATTAATTCTCCCGGCAGCCAATCGGCTAGTTTATAACCACCTGCAACCGGGTAATCTTGAACATCGTGTGAGTACAAATGTTGCCGGGCCTGTTCATAGACATCATCATAAGTTGCCCAACTATCACAAAGCGACTGCTCAGAGGGGGTCAACTTTAGAGCAGCACAATACGCTGGCCGGTCATCAAGCGGCGGCAAGGTTGTCCGAATCATTTCCTGGGCCTCAGAAACAATATCTTGCCAATAATGTTTGGGGAGGATGGGCGCTAGGGCGATGCCAAACTGCCAGGTTTTTAAGGTTGGCGCTTGCCCCCTAAAGGTGTACTTCACTTGATATTCCCCCTGAGCGACGACCTCGATATTCGTTCCCTCCGGGCGGCAAAGATCGGCCCAGTAATGGGTGAGTTGCAAGTCCTGGCAAACCTGAATGGTAAATTCCACATCTTGGGCAGTGATCGGAGCACCATCACTCCAGACGGCAGCGGGGATCATCTCAACTACAATTTCCCAGGAGCCATCTTCGGTTGGTTGTGGGCTAGGAATATCCAGCGCTAGAGAGGGTACAAATTGATACTGCTGACCTGCTAATGTGAAAAGATGAGCGGCATCATTTCCAATGATATACCCTGTCCAAACTGAACTGCCCGGGCCAAGGTAATTCCAGTAATTTAGGGAGGCCGGTTCTTCATAGATTCCAATCCGAAATACATCACAACAACGCTCATCAGCTGCTGGGATGGTGGGTTCCGCAGTCGGCTTGGGAGTTGATTTCTGAGCGGTTGGTTCGGTTTCTAACTCTTTTTCGGCGGCCGACGTCTGCACTGCCACCGCGGTTTGAGAGCTCGCAGTAGGTTCAGGATTACCCGTTTGGCAACTCGAGAGAAAAAAGAGTGCTATTCCAACGAAAATGCTACCAATGATATTTTTTTGATACATCGTGCGGTCTCCTGCCGCAAAAAAAATAAGAACCGCGGTTTCTCACCGGTCGCAACAGCATATCGTTACGACACCAGTAAAGGCCGCGGTTCGGTCGAAATTTCAACTTCAAGATAATGAATGTTTGCCCCCAGGAACCGGTATCCGGTCAAGAATTTCAGAGAGAATGACTTGCTCACTTAAGTCTTGCAGATGAGCACCTGGTGCCAAGATCATGCGATGCCCCAAAACAGCTTCCGCCAAAATTTGGACGTCATCGGGGATGACAAAATTGCGGCCAATCATCGCCGCCCGGGCCTGCCCGGCGCGGTAGAGTCCCAAACTGCCTCGGGGGCTGGCACCTAAATAAGCATCAGTATGGTTTCGGGTTCGGCGCACAATTTCGACGATATACCGTTTGACCGCCGGATCGACATGGACAGATTGAATTTCTTTCTGAGCTTGTAAAACTTCAGCAACAGGTACAACTGGGGATAGAGCTTCAATGGGATGCCCAAATTGTTGGCGATCTAAAACATCGAGCTCATCGCCAAAATCAGGATACCCAAGTTTGATTCGCATTAAAAAGCGGTCGAGTTGGGCTTCGGGTAACCGGAATGTACCCTCATATTCAATCGGGTTTTGGGTTGCCAGAACCATAAATAATTCGGGTAAATCGCGCGTCGTCCCGTCAACGGTAACCTGACGCTCCTGCATGGCTTCTAACAATGCCGATTGGGTTTTAGGTGTTGCCCGATTGATTTCATCGGCTAAAACGATCTGAGCGATGATGGGGCCAGGGCGATATTCAAAAGTGGCGGTGGACTGATTGAAAATAGACACCCCGGTGACATCACTGGGCAGCATATCAGGGGTGAATTGAATCCGCCCAAATGAGCCGCCAATCGATTGGGCCAAACTCCGTGCCAGCATAGTTTTGCCAACGCCAGGAACATCCTCAATCAGCAAATGTCCCTGGCTCAGCAAACAATTTATCGCCAGTTCCACTGTGGCTCGTTTACCAACAATCACTTGTTCAATATTGGCGACTAATTTCTCGGATAATGTTTGAACTAATTTCATGATTCATCCTCTAGCGTAACATTAATATATAAGGGTGGGTTTAACCAAAATATGGATCGTAAAATACCGATTTGAAAAATTTTTACCAAGAAAAATACCAACCATAGTCGATAGCGAAGTTGTTGATAGGTTTTTATCACATCCTTCGATTCAGCGGTGGTTCCCGCGGAATTAAACAATAAGCTCACAAAAACATCTACGATGCGATCGAACAAAACCCTGCTTTCAGCAATCCATTCCGACCAATGACTTCCCTGACTAACCTGGTGGGTCAAACGCTCAAATAAGGTTTGATACCGATAAACCGTATCACCAGGATTGAGCGGGATCCCACACCACCGGCCGTAACGATAAATTCGCTTGAATAACTGCGGGACCAGGATTTCTACCGGCAATCGAGATAGCCACCAATCCACGATTAAACCAAACCCAATCAGGACCCCGATTACGAAAAATAATCCCGACCACAGACTTTGGACCCAATTCTCAAAGGAAAATGGATTTTCAGGGATGAGTGGTTTCAAATCCAATTCAAAATTATCAACCAATTCGAGGAAGGGTTCTACCGGGCGGTCAATCGCCTGGCGGCCGCCGGTGGGTTCAAATATCACCCAACCATATTCCGGGAAATAAATTTCCACCCAGGCATGGGCTTGATCTGCGGTGATAATGAATTGACCATTCTCGGCATCATAGTTTTCACCGACATAGCCTTGAACATATCGGGCGGGCAACCCGGCTGCGCGCGCCAAGACAACCATCGCGGTTGAATAATAATCGCAATAACCTTTTTGCAGGCTGAACAGGAAATAATCGGCAACATCAGCCCCGGCCGGCCCGGTGGATACATCCAGGGTATATGGAAACTGCCGTAGATAGCGTTCAATCGCGACCGCTCGATCGTAAGGGGTGGGTTCAGTCGCGGTTAAGTCGCGGGCCAACGACAAAACCCGATCAGGCACGGTAGCTGGCAAAATCAGATAACGATTACGAACCCAAGCCGGATAAATTTGACTGGCGGCCTGCAACTCCTCCACGCTAGCAATCTGGACTAGCGAATCAGCTCGATACGAGTCGGCGTCGACCGTGGCACCGAAAATATCGAACGCCCCAATATCATACTCTCTCATCCGCCAGGAAACCCGGAAATCTTGATCGACACTCAACGGATCCCCTACGGTGTGCATCAGCCCGCCCAGGTTGGTGGCCATATTAATTTGTTGGCGAATCAGCAAATTATCCCCAGTGCCAATTGAAATGATGCGTTCTCCCGGAGTGTGATCCACAATATCGGCCTCGCGCGATTCCCAACCATAACCAATGTAGCGATCATATGTTAAGCTGCGAAGATAGAGGGGCTGCAAAGCCGCAAACATGTCAGTTTCAGGATGACCGGATTGGAGCGATTCGATCGCGACCGTCATGACAACTTGGTCTGCCAACTCTGGACCGGAACCGATCAAATGTGAATTGGGCAGTCCCCCAGCTCGACGGATATCGAGGGTGTCGCGTTGTTTGGAAGACTGATTCTCTAAGCCCATCGATTGGGCCAAATCGGCCGAAGCTGCGCTTTGGCCCGTCATCTGACGCGCCCAATTGGCCATCTTCTCAATCGATATCGAGGGGATCGTCAATGAAAACAGCATCAACCCCAGGGTTAGTAACACAGCTGCCAATGAAAATTTAGAGCGGATTTGGCTGGCAAAATTGAGACGCTCTAACTGCCAGGCCGTCTCTTTGGTATCGTAAGTGTTAAATACCATCAAGGCACTAACCGCACCCAGCATAAAGATTATGTCGTAAGAACTACTCCGCACCGAAGCCAAACTAAAAACAACCAAAGCTAACGCCGGGAAAAACCCGAATAGGGGGTTCTTTCGACGGAAAAGTCCCCACATCGCCCAAACAGTTACCGACCAAATTACCAGGCCCCAAATAAAAGTGATCACAACTGGATCGAAAATGGCCTGACCTTGAGCCAAGGTTACACCCCAGGTCCACAACCGGTTCCCCAAAGCGACTACGCCATCGGTAAATTTGTTCAGCGTAATCATAAACGGTTGAAAATCGGGCTGACCGGCCCGATCCATAACCCAGGCCGTAATTTGGGGCACTAACCGGGCGGCGCGGATGAAAAGATTCGCAACCACATCTCCGAGACGTCCCACCCGGAGGGTTGTTATGCCAAGGCCAATTCCACTACCAATTAGCGCCGCCCACCGTCCTTTTAGCTTTGACACTGTTAATCCCCAACCAATCAGAATCCCTCCAACTAGCAAAGACCAGAGAAAATCTCGTTCCAAACCCCGCACCGCATCACTGATGAGCCGCACCATCATCCCAAAAAACACCAGGATCAGGGCCCAATTTCGAAACAGGCGTTTAAATTTCTGCCAGGCGACTTCCCACCGATCAACGGATGCCGACGAGCGGCCAGAGCGACGCAACAAAAATTTGAGTTCGTCTTTTAATTCTTTTTCGGGGCTGTCTAGCAAATCAGCACTAATGGTGTAATGGGCAACCCCTAACTTGAGCAGACGTTTGCGAAAAATCTCAAGCTGACCTTCACCCCCAAACGAAACCGGATCTAAAATGAGAACAGTTGGCACGATACCAACGCGCTTGATTAATTCCAGGGCATTGACCCACTCGGGCGAGAGGCTGGGGGTAATGACGATGAGACTCGTCCGAGCCCCTAAAGAAGTCCGCAAGCGATCCAGAACTTGGGGTAATTTTGCGCCCCCAGGCTGAATCTTAGCCAATGACTTAAGGATCGCCCAAAGATGAGTATCCCCCATTTTGGGCGGATGCCAGGCCAATTCGTCGCCATGCGAGACAAACCCGACATGTTTACCTAATTGCAATCCCCGGTTGGCTAGGGAGGCCCCCAATATCACGCCATGTTCGGTAGTAGAACGTTTACCTTCCCCAACCTGAACCGCGGCATCCAAATCGAGCAGAATCCACCAATCGCTGGTGGGTTCATCATCGAAAATGTGAACAAATGGCTCCCCAATACGGGCAGTGGTCGGCCAATGAAGCCAACGTAAACTATCACCCGGTACATATTCACGAACCCCGGTAGTACTGACGGTTTGTTTGATGGCTCTGATCGAGGAATTTCCTTCTCCGATCCGCTCGCCAGAGGCAATTTCAATTTCCGGCAAGGCAATTACCGGCGGTGCAACCATCATGTTAACCGCATCGGCGTAGTCCACTGTCACTTCATAAATTCCAAAAGGATCACCCGATTCTAAGGTCACCGGACCTAAAGTATAAATGCCGCGCTGACTGCATACGCCTTGGGTATGCCAATTGTGGTACCGCCAACCCTGAACTTCCGCCACTGAGCTGATTTCATACTCACTCATATCTGAGTGATCATCCACGGCAACCCAAAGCCCTGGGGCCCAACTGTTATTTTCGAGGGACACCCGTTCTCGCAATTGATCCCCAACCTGCTTCCAATCAAAGCGCATTTCTCTTTCTATGCGCAACCCCCGTTTCAAAGAATACGTCCAGATATAAGCCAACAACCACATCCCCCCAAATCCCGCTAACAAGATCACCCAGCCCTTAAATGGGAAAAACAATTGGATAATTAATAATCCAATTACCACTACCGGGAGCAAACGAGTTTTAAGTTTTAGCGTTCTGACGGGTTCATCGCGGGGTGTCATACAAGTCTTACTGCTAAGTGACAAAAGCGGTTCAATCCTTACAATAGGCGGTGTGACTTCCAGCCACACCGCCTATTGTAAACTACACTTCTCGTAACCGGGGATTAATCACTCGATCGAGGGCAAACCCAAAGAGAGCAAATGCCAGACCGGTGATCATCAACAGGCCAATCGGCTCCAAAATCCAATAATAATGCCCCAAGAGATGAGCACTGTTATCAAAGGCATCAAAAACCACTTTCCCCCAGGTTGGCAAATAGGGATCACTCAACCCGAGATATGCCAGGGTGGCTTCGTAAAATACATATCCCGGCACCATGATGACCAGTTGAGGTAACAAAATTGGCACAATCCGAGGGATCAGATATTGGAAAACTATCCGGCGATTTCCCGCGCCGTAAGCCCGGGCACCTTCAATATAATCGGCTTCTTTCACCTGTAAAAATGCGGCCCGATAATTTTTAATCGAACTGCCAAAGATGTTCAGCAGCACAATAACCCCCAAAATGACCCAGATACTCTTGGAATACATGATATAGATCATGACGGCAATCGGCAAGGTGGGCAAAATAATGTTGATTTCAGTAATTCGTTGAATTAGATTATCGACCCAACCCCCATACCAGACCCCAAACGCAGAAATGAACATCGCGGCCAGGCCCGTACCAACTGCCCCCAGTAATCCAAATGCCAACGCGACTGGCGTCCCCCATAACAGAGCGACCTTCAAATCCCGCCGGTGATGGTCGGTTCCAGCAATCCCATGGACGCGGCCGTAGAGTACAAATTCAGCCTCAAAATCTGATTCGGATTCAAACACAATACCGCTGACTTTGAGTTGATAGCGCCCATTTAAGGGAGTCGGTTCTTCGAAATTGGGATCGGCAAACAGCCCGATTTGGGGTGCCAACCCCCTCAACCGACGTTGGAGGCGTTCATCTTGAACCATACGGTAAATATGAGGATTCTCAAGTGAAAAACTACTCAACCGGATTTCACGCTGATCGGGGGTCAACCAAGTTAGCGACACATGTGGCAGTTTTTCATCAAACTCACTCGCGAAAAAGAGGGTCAGCTCTTCAGGGAATTGGGCGTAGTTGTAGTCAAATTCAAAAATCACGGTCACATCGGTAGTCTCTGCATTGACTTGTTCGTAAACCTTGGTGACCGCTGGGGCACGGGTATCCAGAATTAATGTCTCAGGTAATTTTTCGGTGCGGAACCAATTCGTCCACCCAGGGGCCGCGTTGCGCGGGTATTTTTCCCATGAATCGGTCGTATGGGTCCGCCACAACACAACGGCTTCATTATATGGCAGGGCGAAAACAGTATATATGGAAACGCCAATCAATATCAAAATTACTGCCATCCCCACCAACGCGGAAGGGTACCGGCGCAGCTCTTTTACGAGCGATTTTTGAGTATTGAACAGACCCTTCCGGCCCTGCCAACCGCCTACAAACAGAGATTTCAGGAAATTTGGAATTGCGCTCAGCGCGTGGGACAATTCAGTGATGCCCCTGAATATCACGGTTGGTACCGCACCCACTCGGGTAAGCCACGTCGCAGATCGTCTAACAGTAAGCATTCGATTTCCGTTGTTCCCGAGCCGTACTTTGGGGTCCACGAGACCATATACCAAATCCAATACAAAGACTGTTATTGCCAAAATATAGGCGAATATCACCACAATGGCCACAATGATGGGGGTACTGGTGTTATTAAACCGCGTAACCGCCTGTAAAAAGAGCTGACCAATTCCGGGCCAATGGAATAGCAGTTCGAGCGCGATTGCAGTTTCCCAGAGGGTGATCATCATCATTGCAAAATTGGTAATCACATAAGGAAAAGTTGGTCGCAAAATGTATTTACGTTCAATCGCACGTTCCGACAAGCCCATCGCTTTGGCCATTTCGACATAATCTTCCTGCGAATAGATCAGGAAAAATGTTCGCCAGGCGTAAACTCCTTGGAAGAAAACGCTCAAGAAAATCGCCAGTACGGGCATGATCAGTTGTTTTGCCAAGACCCCTAAAAATCGGCGGGAATAATCGGCATATTGGAGATCGATGGCCACCGGGAAAGGCAGCCAGCGTAATTGCGCCGCTAAAATTAGGATTAATAAGATGCCATAGATCCAACTTGGGGCCGAACTCAAAGCAGCCAGGACCGCACTCATCCGGTCGAGCCAACTACCATATTTGCGCGATAAAAACAGGGCGACAAAAATACTCGTAAAAAAGAAAATGATATTTGCGACCCCCACCAGAATCAGTGTAAATGGTAGTCGTTCTAATACCATTTCCTGGACTGAGCGATTTCCACTTTGGAATATACCCTTGAAGAAATAATTCAACCGGGCTTCTCCCAGGTTCAGCGTCAGACCATGAAACAGCCAACGAACCGTCCGCAGCATGAAAGGATCATGCAATCCCATTGATTCTTCCAACCCCCATTCCATATTTTCAAGGTAGGCGTCCTGTTCTTTTTCCGGAATTTCATCCAGACCCCCCGCCATCACAAAACCCATGATTTGCTGAGCCACCATCCCTCGCATGATTTCATCGACATAACCGCCCATATTGGCGACCAAAATGGTCAAATAAACACCGATGACAACCGTAAAAAACAGGGTGATGAGTTTTTTCAGCGAGTATTTTGAGAAATCGATCACCCCTTTAAATCGGTCAAACTTCTGGTTTCCTCGGACTTGCTCATCTGAAATTAGTATTACTGGTTTCCGTTCGAGGTTATTAAGAGCCCCCATAGCTTCCGAATGCTGGGCGTTAACCCGCAAGGTTTGGTGTAACAACGCTTTTTGTAGCCCAAGAGTCTGCGTCGCCTGACTTAGTAAATACCAGGCGTCATCATTGGCAGGATCGGAATGCAATATTTTTTGTAGCAGGGCGCGTGCCGCATCCCAGTCTGCTTGCCCAATTAAGACCTGAGCTTGGGAAAGTTGTGAGGCGCTGTCAGGTACTGATGATGTTTTTTGGGGAGCAGTTTGTATTTTGAGTTGGGGTTCTAAACGGTCCAGTTGTTCCCTGGCATTTCCGTTATCAGGGTTCAGGCGTAAAACCTGCTGTAAAGCATATGTTTTGCCAGCCAGATCAGAAACCGCAAAACTCAAGGCATACCAGGCCTGCGCATCATCTGGATTCTGACGCAAAATACCAATTAAAATTTCTCGAGCCTGCTCGATGTTTCCAGCTCTAATTTGATTTACCGCAGCTGTAAATGATTTTGCAGTGATGGCATCCATGTTCTTAGGATTTTACGTGAAACTATCCAGTCCCACAATCAAAAATTCTATACTTCTTACCAATAAGCAAAACAAGCAGTTCATTCAACCCCCACAAAACCGATAGAAATATTCAGCCTTGCTTTGGGAAAAAATCTCAAAGCAAGGCTGAAAGTTTTTCAAACCAATAAATCTATTTCCGACCGACTTTTGCGTACCAGGCGGCTCCGATTATGCCCATAAGCAACCCACCTACAGATGCAAAATAGGACACGAAGTTAAGGAAAAAAGTGGATTTCAAAATACCCATTACCATCAGGAAGGGTGCCACAAACCCAAATAGCACCATGAAAAACCCGATGATGATCAGTTGTCTTGGTCTAACTGTGTCCATTATCCTTATACAGCCAGCAATAGGTGGTGTGGCCCGCCTCCGTCGGTTCGAACTCGGGCGGATCTTCAACATCGCAGAGACCGGCAATCATCTTCGCACAGCGAGGATGGAACCGACAGCCAGCGGGTGGGTTAACCAAACTGGGGGGCTCGCCAGGGGGAATCTCTTTGAAGGTTTTGGCATTATCGGCATCCGGCTCCGAGGTCCCTTGTAACAGGGCATCGGTATAAGGATGCAAGTGATCGTAAAGAATGCCATCCACGGGTGATTTTTCAATTAGCTGTCCGGCGTACATCACAAAGATGCGATCCGAGAAATAACGCACCGTTGAGAGGTCGTGAGTAATGTAGATCACGGCCAGGTTGTGGGTTTGCTGCAATCCTTCCAACAGCTTCAAGATTTCAACCCGTACGGAGGCGTCGAGCATCGAAACCGGCTCATCGGCCACAATCAGTTTGGGTTCCAAAATCATCGCCCGGGCAATAACCACCCGCTGCTGCTGACCACCACTCAGCATGTGAGGGAACTTGTCGATGAAATCATCTACTGGGTTCAACTTTACTTCGTCCATCACCCTGCGGATGCGTTCGGTGCGTTCAGCTTGGTCAGAGACACCGTTAATGATCAACGGTTCTGCTAAAATCCGTTCAATGGTCATGAAGGGCGGCAGCGCGCCATAGGGGTCCTGCTGGACAAAACCAATTTTCGAGCGGAACTTTCGCAGTTCCGAGCCAGATAACTCGGTCAATTTTTGGCCATCAAACTCGACCTCACCACTGTGGGGCGTGTTGATACCCAAAATTGTTTTCATCAGGCTGGTTTTACCCGAACCACTCTCACCAACGATGGCAATCGCATCACCGTACCCCAGGTCGAAGCTGACATTGTCAACCGCCCGGACGTAACCGGCATGGGCAAAACCCCACTTCTTTAATTCAAACCATACTCGCAAATTTTGAATGGACAGCAGAGGTGCATCGCCATTATCCATCGTTTGTACGTTTTCAGTCATTTCTTTCAAATTTTCTGTCATGATGCCCTCTATTCTGCGTGCAGCCAGCATTGAACCAGACGGCCTTCTTTATTGACGACCGGCGGGTCCTGGTCACATTTCTCAAAGCGGAAAGAACAGCGCGGGGCGAACCGGCAGCCCGGTTTGAGACCAATCAATGACGGGGGCTTACCTGGAATAAACTCAAGTTCCTGGTTGCCACGCAAACGCGGCACGCTGGCCATCAATTTTTGGGAGTAAGGATGCAACGGAGCGTCGAAGAAGCGGTGGGCGTCACTGACCTCCACAATCTGACCCGCATACATCACGGCCACGCGTTCGGCCAACTCACTGGAAGTAGCGATATCGTGGGTAATGAGGATGAAGCTGACATCAAATTCTTGCTTGACCCGCTTGAGTAGGTTGAAGATGTTGGTTTGGGTCAACACGTCGAGAGCCGAGGTAGGTTCGTCAAGGATGACGACTTCGGGGGTGGTTACCAAGGCCATCGCGATAGCCACGCGCTGGCGCATCCCACCGCTCAACTCAAAGGCATAGCGGTTCAAGAAGTCAACTGGCACACCCACTCGCTGGAACATGTCACTGGCATGAGCCAGGGCTTTCTCCTTCGAAATCCCTGCATGGATCATCAGGGGTTCGGCCACCTGATCACCAACTTTGAGCACCGGGTTGAGGGCATTCATAGCTGCTTGGGGCACCATCGACATGCGCACCCAGCGGACCTGGCGCCGATATTCTTCGTCGCCCATGGCCATCAATTCCATTTCGTTGAGATTGACAGTACCGGCGTAAGTATCAATGTTGCGGGGCAACAATCGCAGGATAGCCCGAGCCAGGGATGTTTTGCCACAGCCCGACTCGCCCAGGATGACGATGGCATCGTTATAACCCAAATCGAGGTCAACTTTGTCCACCGCTTGTACAACCCCACCCGAAGCTCGGAAATAGAGTTGCAAATCTTCGATGTGTAAAAGTGGTTTGTTATTGTTCGTCATGGATTACAGACCTCGCAATCGGGGATTGAAGATGCGGTCGAGAGAATAACCGATGGTGGCGAAAGCCAAACCGGTCATCATCAGCAGGACCGAGGGCTGCAGCACCCAATAGTATTGACCCACATACAGGGCCCCATTGGTGTTGGCCTCATTAATGATTTTGCCCCAAGTCGGCAGGATCGGGTCACCAAGACCGAGGACGGCCAGAGAAGCCTCCAAAAACACGAACGCGGGGATTAAAGTTACAAATTGGGGGATCAGCAGGGGAATGATCCGGGGGATGAGGTAACTGAAAATAATGCGGGTGTGACCAGCTCCATAAGCCTGAGCAGCCTCAATATAGGAGGAGGCTTTTACCTGCAAGAACATCGCCCGGTAGGTTTTGATCCCGCCACTAAAGATATTTAGCGCGATGATCACGCCCAACATCATCCAGATACTACGGGAATAAAATGTACCAACCATGATGAGAATTGGCAGCACCGGCAAAATCAGGTTGACCTCAGTGATCCGCTGAATTAGTTCATCCACCCAGCCACCCATCCAGACACCGATCGCAGCGATGATCATGGTGGTAATGGTGGTGCCAACAGCGGCAATCAAACCAAAGGACAAGGCAATCGGGGTCCCCCATAACAAGGCAATCGACAGATCCCGGCGACGGTGGTCGGTTCCCGCCCAACCTGAAACCCGACCAAACATCACTAATTCGGCATCGACATCGACGCCTTCTTCAAAGACCAGACCGGTAATCTGAAGTTCATAATTGCCTTTGAGAGGAACCTGCTCTTCAGAATTGGGATCGGCAAACAAAGCTACTTGAGGGGCTTCCCCCTTCAACTTCCGCTGTAAACGCTCATCTTGTGAAACCCGGTAAGTCTGATGGCTTTTCTCCAAAGAAAGACTACTAAAGCGAATCTCGCGACCATCCGGCGTCACCCATGTAAGTGAGATATGGGAAAACTTCTCTTCGAAATCACTCTTGAAAATGAGGGAAATTTCATCCGGGAATTCATCGGCCTGATAATCGAATTTGAAAGAGAACATAATGTCGGTCGATTCTTCACCGGCTTTTTCATATGTTTTAACAATTTCTTCATCAGCAGAATTCAATACCACAGTCTCGGGTAGTTTTTCATTGCGGAACCAGTTGACCCACACAGGGGCCGCGGTTTTGGGGGAGTTGTACCAGACTTCCTCGCCACCCCGCCACATGTAAACCGCCTCGTTATAGGGAATAGCAATCATTGTAAAAATGGAGATTCCAATCAGACCAAAGATGATCGCCAGCCCCACCATTGCGGAGGGATAATTTCTAATCTCAGAAAATGTTCTTTTTAACCAGTTCATGCTCGGCCTCGTTCTCCTACCCGTACCCGGGGATCTACCAGGGCATAGATGAAGTCCAACAAGAAGACGGTGATCGCCAAAAGATAGGCGTAAATCACGCTGGAACCCACGATCACGGGGGTATCATACAGCCCAATGGCGCGGAAGAGGGCGCGCCCCAATCCTGGCCAGTTGAACGTGGTTTCCAAAATGATGGCCCCGGTCCAGAGACCGATCAACATCAGTGCAAAGGAGGTGATGATGGTCGGTAAGGTCGGGCGCAAGACATAGCGGCGTTCAATATCTCGGGAGGACAAACCTTTGGCTTTGGCCATTTCAACGTAGTCTTCACTAGAATAAATCAGGAAGAACGTGCGCCAATTATAGGCGCTCAAGAAAACGCCACTGATCAATTGGGCCATTACGGGCAAAATTAAATGCTTGCCAAGGCTCAAAGCATATTCTAGGGGATTATCTGGCGGCGGAGCATCAACCATCCCCCCAAAGGGTAGTACTCCCAAAACAGAAGCGAACAAAATGATCAAAAATAGACCATAAAACCAGCCGGGTGCAGATCCGGTGGGGGCCATACCAATGATCAATTTATCCAGGAAACTACCATAACGTCGGGAGAGGAATAAAGCCCCAAACAAGGCAATGAAGAATAACAACAGATTGGATAACCCCCACAATACCAGGGTGGAGGGCAGCCGTTCGAGGATGATTAATTTCACCGTTTTCGAACCGCTGTCACTGATCATCATTTCAGCCATCCCCAAATTGAGGGTAATAGCATCCCGTAAGAAGCCAAAACTGCGGACGATGAAGGGCTGATCCAACCCCAGGCGCTTTTCCAAAACGGCGACCTGTTCATCAATCAACCCCTGTTTTTCTTCGGGAGATAACGCGCGCATTTCGGCACTTTGATCCTGGAAGATCGCCACCGAAACTTGCTCGCGAATGGCACCTTTGCGAATTTCATCCACGTACCCACCCATGTTGGCGATTAAGATGGTCAGGTAAATCCCAACCGTTACGGTCAGGGCCAAAACCACCAGGCGGGTCGCGGTGAAACGAGCTAATTTCGCAAAGTTGCCGCTGCCAGACTTCTGTTCCGATTTTTCGGATTCCGCTGGCACGGGCATCGTTGTTTCGCTCATATCTCTTTTCCTTTCTTATTAGCGTCGCAATTGGCGACAAAAAATCGATAGAGTAAGGTGGGCACCATACCCCTATCGACTTATATACTAATTTGGTTCACATTTTGTTCGAAAATTTGCTTAGGAATATGGTTACAAAGGATTACAAATACATTACAAATTTCAATACTGAAACCACATTCCTAAAAAGATTTTCCAAAAAAAATCCTGGAGAGACACTGGCGTGTCTCTCCAGGGATATTACTGTGTTAGGCTAGGGGGCCGTAACAAACTGGAAGGTGTCGCGAACGGGCACGAGGGCGCGTTTGGAAACGACGATCACAGCCAGTTGGTTGGAGCCTTCAGCCAAACCACCGGAGACATCGCCACTGATGGTGGCAGTCCAGTAGCCGTCTTCCACGGCTTCGGCATCACCGACGAATACGAGTTCGCCAGTGGCGTCGAAGACCAGGTAGCGGACCATGGAAATGTCATCGACAGCGTAAGGTTCGCCAGCGAGATCTACAAAGACATCGTAAACGGCCTCATCACCAATGGTGACGCGGTCGGCACCGTCCAAGAGAACCTCGGGGATCGGCGGGGCCGCGAAGCGGTCCCAGCGATTGGCGGCGTAGGGGAAGTCGGGGTTGTACTGCAGGATGATGGTGCCTTCAACCGGGAAAGCCTTCTGCATGTAGTACGGACCGGTGTTGACCCAGAAGTGGCCATAGCGGCGGTGCCATTCTTGCAGGTTGGCATAGCGGGCGGCGGCGTCATCAGCCGTGATGTACTGACCGAGGGTCGGTTCGTAAGGAATCAAACCATCGGCGGCAGCGGTATCCAGGTTGGCTTTCATGATGTCCAGGGTCGGACCAGCAATCCAGCTCATCCATTCCACACCGAGTTCTTCGGCTTTGTCGGCGGAGAAAGCAGCTTCACCATTGGCTTCGGCCATCCAGGCAGGAACCAAAACGTGCCAAGCGAACTCACCGTCTTGCGATTGGGCGGAGTGCATTGCCCGACCGTTGGTGATGTTGTTCTCAGCATCCAGACCGTAAGCATCGGTGTAGTATTCCACCGTGAAGGGGCTCTCAGATGTAATCTTCCAGCCTTTGAAAGCGCTCATGAAGGTTTCAAAGCTCGGAACCTGAGCAGCATCGAAGATTGGGGAGGCCTCTTTGGCCTGATCGAAAGTCATAATAGCGTACATGACGTGGTCAGCAATGGTGACCGGGCTGCCATCGTGCCATTTGACTTTGTCGAAGTAGTCATCTTCATAGGTCATGACAACTTTGGACAGAGCGGAAACGCCATCGGGGAAACGTTCACTGGCGGGAATGAAGACTTGGGCTTCGGCATCCCAGTCGGCCCAGGCGTCAGCGGGAACTTCGATGCTGCCAGCCGGAACGAATTCCAGGGTGGCCCAATCGAGGTTCTGCTCAACGGGCAGACCTTCTTCCACGTAAACCTCAGCCGATTGCAGCAGGTAAGGCAAGCGGAGACCGGTGAAGGGATCGGGAACCACGGCGAAGGTGTTCATACCACGGATGGGCATCATGTCGTATACCCAGTTGGTACCCGCAATCGGGTTCCAGGGCTCGGTCATAATGCTGGGCATCGCGATGGTCATCGAGCCACCGACCTGGTCGGTGAACTTGATGGTGTCGGCCCACAGCCAGGAGCCGTAGATCGAACCAGACAAGTCAGAGGCCAGGGCAACATTGGCGGCATGCGGGGCAATACCGGTGTCGTCCTTCAGCCAAATGCGCTGGGAGTCGAGCAAGGTCTCGGTCAGGGCGGTGCGCATCAATTCGGCGCGCTCTTCGAGGTTGGCGAATTCACTGTTGTTCAGCTTGGTCGAAACGTCATAGAAGGTCTCCGAGGGGGAGTAAGCCTGCCATGGCGGGAAGGGCAAACCATCGGGGGTGTAGAAGAAGCTGAAGTTGCCAGCGGCATCACGGGAGATGGCGGTGGAAACCCAACCACCGGTGTAGAAGTGGGCACAACCATCATCGGGGTTACCACGCAGCCAGCAGGGGGAAGCCTCAGAAGAGGTTTTGTAATCGCGC
The DNA here is from genome assembly GCA_964453155.1 of uncultured Anaerolineales bacterium. Classification (GTDB taxonomy): domain Bacteria; phylum Chloroflexota; class Anaerolineae; order Anaerolineales; family UBA11858; genus CAYVQU01. The sequence continues at coordinate 57,352 of CAYVQU010000001.1, forward strand.
TGGACGGTGAAACCGATGTCCTCGAGCAAGTTGGAGACGTAGTCACCAATCTCAAGGCGCTCATCCTCAACACGGATCAGACCGATGAGGACGACAGGTTCGCCATTGTACTGCCATTTGCCATCAACCATTTCGGCACCCAGGGCTTCCATCTCGGCGGTGATAACTTCCACGGCTTTGTCAGGATTGTGGGCGTATTTCAGAGCGATAGCGGCAATCGCGTCGGCCAACACTGCGGCATCTTTCGAAGCGTAGTTGATGGGCACGAAGCGGGGCACAGCCATACCACCGGTAATTTCATCGGCAATATAGGCGCGGTCGACCAACCAGTTCATGGCTTCACGGATTTTGTCCGAGAAGAACGGGTTGAGGCGGCCATCGGTGAATTCGGCTGCAGTCGAGGGCATGAAGGTCAGGTCGTTGTAGTTACCATAAGCGGTCTGGTACGCCAGAACCTCAGAGTCGAAAATGCGCTGGGCAGGATCGGGCTCGGAGATGTTGTAGGCGTAGACATCGATGTCGCCAGCTTCCAGGCGGGAAATGGCAGCATCGGTCTCGGGCTCTTCAACGAAAATGACGGTATCAAGCCAACCACCGTCGCGATCAACCGGTTCGGGCTCAGCTTCGACTTCGACAATTTTCTCGACTTCGACAACTTTCTCGACCTCAACGGTCTCGACGACTGTCTCTCCTTCTGTTTCGACAACCACGGTCTCAACTACCGTGATGGTCTCAGGCTCGGCAACGGGAGCAGGCTGGCAGGCAGCTAAAGCCATGCTAGCAACAACCAACAAACCGAGCACAAGGGCTAATTTTTTATACATATTTCCTTATTCCTCCATAGGATTTTGGGTTGATAAAAAAACTTGCAACGAGCAATAAATCTTTGTTTTATTTTTCCTCCTGGGCACCACCTCCTTTCAAAATACTGAGACGCGTCAGATTTTGATTGAAATCTTAGAGAAAATTTCCTCAAAAAACCAACACTTTTTTAATCCGGTAAATTATGCAGTATTGTGAACATATTGTAAAAGGCTGAGAAATTATATCATAACCTTTTTTATGAAATATTTACAATCTTCACACTACAAATAGTGAATTGTCATAGGGATGCTAGTCAAAGCTCCTATTTTTGACAATTCTCACCATAATCGAACGATTCTAATTGGCTGAGCGCCGAGTTAGAAACTGGATCAACCTGAACGCCACACATATCTGAACGCTGGGCAACCAACCGAATGCGAGGATACAGGGGCAAAACCGGCAAATCTTCGGCAAAAATCAATTGCATTTGCCCGATTGCATTCTGAAAGACCTCACTCTCGGGGATTGCGTACTGAAATTGGTGACAGTAGGCATCAAAGGTCGAATTGCGGTACCCTGAAACATTGGCCCCGCCCCAGCCCTTAGTTGAACCGGGTTCAAGTCCGGGAACTTCTGCACTAGTAAATAAAGAACACATTGGCGTGAGATTCGTTGCCCAGGCGAATTGAACCATATCAAATTTGCGGCCAAATATGAGACCTTCTGGCCCTGAATTGAAAAGGGTTTGCCATTCATCCTGAACAACTTCAACCCCCAGCCCACATTGCCGCAAATTGGCGGCAATCATTTCTGCCACTTCGGGTCGCTCAGCATCATTTGGAACGCTTAATTTCACCACAAATGGCGTACCATTGGGCACATTTGGAATTCCAGAGGCTGTCCGGGGAGTATCAGGGTTGAGATCAAAATCGACCCAACCCGCCAAAGCGAACCTGCGAGCAGCTTCTTCAGGATCGAACGAATAGACAGCTACATCTGGGTTCGCCAAGGGATGATTCGGCGGGACAAATGTAGCTGGCACTGGTGGAACGCCAAATAGAAATTGGTCTATCAAGGCCTGGCGATCGATACAATGAGCGATCCCTTGACGTAAAGCGGCGGCTTCAAATAAATCGTAGCGGTTGAGGGTTAGTGTATCAATCCCGAAAGCCAATAATTCCCAGGCAGTTCCTAATTGAATATCAAATTCAAGGCGGCCATTTTCTTGTTCGGCTCGCAAGCGGGGAACTTCGGTTTCGAGCAATGCCGATCGATCAACATAATCACACTCATTGATGATGACCGCATCGATCGCGGCAGAACTGGAGGGCATAAACCGGAAGACCAAATGATCAAAATACGGTAGCCCCTCCGTCGTTCGAAAGTAATGTGGGTTAGGGCTGAGAGTGATATGATCCCCAGAAATCCACTCATCAATCACATAAGGCCCCCATCCTAATGGGGTTCGGTTGGAGATATCTGCCGAGAACAACTCGGCGGAAGTTAGGTGCTGCCAAAGATGTTGAGGTAAGGGGGAGAAAAATTTGGTGGCATAATCCCCAAGATATCCTGGGATGCCAACCCACTCCACTGTGATCTCATCTACAGCCTGATATGCCTGCGTAAATCGAAGAATTTCTACACCGGTATTGGCAAAAATTTCTCGAAATACTTCAAACGAATAAACTGAATCAAATGCAGTTACGGGAGTCCCATCAGACCAAGATACTCCTGGCACTAGTGAAAATTGTACTCGCATTTCATCCATTTGAACTGCATCGGTACCCTCGTATTCAAGCGCGCAATCTTGCTCTTGGCAACCGGTCGGGAAGTAGCGCACGCCACCTTGTAATGCAACCCAATTGCGATCTGCATCTAGGATAATCTCACCAGGAGAAACATCTATCGGTTTTAAAAGTACATCTCCATCCATCAAAGATGGAATTTTTTCTAAGATAACCGGATTGGGCGTGAAATTATTCCAATCAATCGGCCCATCATAGATTGCTTGTCGGACACTTTGAGCAACTGAGGATGAATCACCATAAAGAAATAGAGATGCTGGTTCAGCGCCTAAACAAACCGTCAGTGTCCGTTTGGGTTTCGGGGTTACCGAAGGGGTCGTGGTGATTGCGGGGGTTGGGTCTACCGGGATTTCGGTTGCTGTTTCGGCTGCAACCAAAATTGCGTCCACTGTAGGGCTTGAAATCACTTCCACCTTACAGGCTGTTAAACCACTCAGAAGAATCACAGTCAGGATGACTGCCATTTTCTTTACATTTATTGTGCTCTGGAAAAAGTGGGGTGGCAAGTTCATTGAGTTCCAAGTTACGAGCTTGTTATCAATCTAACCAAAACGCCAATACAACTTTTTGTTAAGGTTGGTTCCTGCCAACGAGGAGGAATTCAAATTGGAATAATACATAAAGGCCAGTTAGCACATCCCGAAAGCGCAAATTTTAAGGGAATGGACATCTGTCATCTTCAACCGATAAAGTGATAGATCGTTATTGTCTTCGAAAGTCAAGGCCAAATAGACTGAAACCAAAGACATTTTAGGATTTTCTCCGCGCGAGGCCGCTTGCAAAAGTCGATTTTTGCCAAATGCCGGTGGATTTTTTCGTCCAACCCAATTCTTTAGGGTTCTACTCAAACTTAAATCAACGGTATCGAACCGTTCCATTTTAGGTAAACTCATATTGTACCTCCCGGAGATCTAACCCATTGGATTCAAGTTCTGTCTTCAGGGCCTTACGCCCGTAATACAATCGCGATTTGACCGTTCCAACGGGTACATCCAGGACTTCAGATATTTCCTGTAAAGATAAATCATTAATATAATAAAGTACGACTACCATTCTTTGCGAGAGTGGTAATCCCGTAATCGCTTGATGGATATCCTGCCACTCTTCATCTTTTTCAGCTAAATAAGAGGGAGATTGTTTCTTCCCCCCGGTCAGCCATTCGGCCATATCTTCTAAAGGTTGTAACCAGCGTTTGCGCCGTTTGACATAAGTGTAAGTCAAATTTGTGGTTGCGCGATACAGCCAAGGCTCTAACGGCCGGTTATGATCAATGCGGTCGGCGAACCGGTGCATCCGCAGAAAAACATCTTGCAGTAAATCCGCGGCCGCGGCTTCATCACCCGTGACTGCCAGGGCAGTACGATATACCATGTGCTGGTGCCGATCGTATAACTCCCCTAATGCATGTAAACTACCACTTTGAAGTCGGAGAATAAGTTCGCCGTCGCTGATCACAAATGATGCCTCTCGAAGGTTTTGGTCTTACCTTACTATACTATTGAAACCCATAATTGGTTCAATTGCAGCAAAATCTTGCCAATTCTATTTCCGGATGAGGGGGATGTCAAGCTCAAAAAGAGTCTTCTTCTTCACCTAGCCGAAGCCGAATATATGATTCGTAACGTTCGAAATGGATTTTCTCACCTTCAACGGCGACCTTAACCGCACAACCAGGTTCGTGTAGGTGCATACAGTTACTAAACTGGCAATCGGCTACTAAATCGCGAATTTCGGGGAAATAACCATCCACCTCTTCGGGTTCAATATCCCATAGTGCCAGGGCTTTTAGTCCGGGGGTATCGGCCACGTAACCACCACCATCTAGCGGAAACATTTCCCGAACGACAGTTGTATGCCGTCCTTTTCGGGTAGCTTTACTAATATCGCGGACCACCAACCCCAAACCCGGCTGAATTTTATTCAGCAGACTTGATTTTCCGACTCCCGATGGTCCGGCTAAAACGGAAACTTTGCCGACTAATTCCTTATGAAGTTTTTTAACTCCCCGACCTGATTCAACCGAGGTGAAGATGACCGGATAGCCAATATCTTTGTAATGACCATACCATTTTTTAGCATTGCGTAAACCAATCAGATCAATTTTGTTGAACACAATCGTTACCGGCGTTTCGGCCTGTTCGGCAACGATTAAAAATCGATCGAGCATCCGCAGTTTAGGTTCTGGCTCATCACAAGCAAAGACCAACATAACTTGATCTGGATTCGCAATGATAATTTGTTGATATTCACCTCTGGGCGTCGGTGCCATTCGGGAAAACATTCGGTCCCGGTCATCAATGGCTTCGATCATACCAGTACCATCATCCAAGAGTGAAATTTGGACCCAATCGCCCACGGCAGCAATATCTCCCTGCTTGCGGCCCCGCTTGAGTCGTCCACGCAACCGACAAACGACGATCCCGGTCGCAGTTTCACAAGTATAGAAGCCCGACTGGGATCGAATGATCAGACCTTTCGTTTTTTTTTCTTTATTCAGATTGCCTCCAAACTAGAAGAGTATAAATCTTTATGGGTTACTTTCTTCTTCGCTCACAACTTCGTTTGTTTCAGGTAATGCTAACACACCCACGCTCGATTCCCAAGGCAACAAGTAATTTCGACGGCCTTCGAAATAATATTGAACGATACCCCTAAAAATTGGGGCAGCAATATCGGAACCCTCCCCCGAATGTTCGGCGATAACAGCTATCGCAATATCCGGTTTATTTTCCCGGTTTTCCAGGGTGTAACCCGCAAACCAAGCATGTGAGGCATCCAAACCTGATTCGGCGGTCCCGGTTTTTCCAGCCATAGCATAAAGATTCTTGCTATAAGTGCCGAGAACATGACTGGCCGTGCCGCGTTTATCTTGAACGACTGCGATCATGCCTTCCTTTAAAACGGCTAGTGTCTCTGGAGAGACAGGCAGCTTACCGTTCTCAATCGGTGCGAATTCATAAATTGGGTCAGCACCTGGGGGTGCAATCCGTTCGATGACTTGCGGTTGATACATGGTGCCCCCATTACCTAGCGCGGCGATAAATTGAGCAACCTGGAGCGGGGTCACAAGCGTATCTCCCTGACCAATTGCCAGGTTTATGGCTTCTACTTCATCTCCAGGATCAGGAATATTGCCGGCTTCTTCTTCGACGCCTTCAATCCCAGTAGGACTGCCGAGACCGAAACCGCGGGCCATCTCAGATACCCCATCTGCAATTCCCTGACGATAAAGATCCAAACCAATATGCCAGAAATAGGGGTTGCAGGAGCGCATCAACCCTTCCGGGAGATTTAGCAATCCGCTCGGTTTGGTTTCGCACTCTTCTTCGGTCAATAACTCTTCTTGACAGTGTTCCCAAGTCCAATCGTGCCGAGGGGAAATGCTGGGAATTTCAGTAAAATGATAATCACAATCGTAGGTTGATTCGCGGGTATAAAGACCACTTTCGAGGGCCGCGGCGGTCGTAATTATTTTGAAAACCGATCCCAATGGGTACTGCCCGCGCGTGGCTCGATTGTAGAGGGGTTGGCCACCATATTGGTTATAAATATCCTCAAGCTGGTAACGAGAATTTGCATTTGCGGGCTCAAAGGCATTGGGATCAAAACCGGGTGAGGAGGCCAGGGCTAATATTCGTCCAGTTTCTACTTCCATGACCACAATAGCACCGAAATATTTAAGGAGCATCTCTTGAGCTGCCAATTGCAGGTCAGCATCAAAGGTTGTATAAATGGCTTGCGCCGGTTGACCAGGAACATCGGCGATTTGGGTAACTACTTCATTTGATGGGCCAAGTACGTACAATGTGCCCCCACGGATCCCGCCAAGATAGGATTCGCCCCATTTTTCAACCCCTTGGCGACCAACTTTTTCATCCCGGCTATACCCCAAACGGAGGTATTCTTCTTCCTCTTCGGCCTGAATAAAACTAACATATCCTATCGATTGGGGAGCGATCCCATTGTCGTAATAAAACCGGGATTCAAATGGCCACATTACCAACCCCCCTTGGTCATATCCATTAGAGATATCGTAATACTCATCGACAAATTCGCGGGGGACTTCGGCCACGTATACCAGCCAGTCAGCTCCAGGGGGATAATCGTAATATTGGTTATACAATGCGCCGGGATGAATTCCCGTCATCCGCTGGATATTCCGCAAAATGTCATCTTCCTCCCCATCTTCGAAGCGGCTGGGAATGATACCAATCGAGGCCGCTTCGGCATAGGCCACAATCGCGTTGCCATTGCGATCATATATATTGGCGCGGGCTGGGATATGGCGATCCATCCAGAGATAATTACCACCCGCCAACTCGGGCAGGATAATTTCATCGGCCCACTGTACCCGCCAACTACCATCTTCAAGGCTGAGATTCATAATCGTTTCGCGGTGAATATCACCAATTAACACACTGTGGAGTATTACGCGAAAACTAACCTCCGCACTTTGGGAATTGCGCTGCAAAAATGACAATATTTCAAAATCCAGGCTGCTTACGGCCGCTTCGGCCAAAACAGAGCGATAACGCCGGATGAAATCTTCTTCAGAAATTGCGTCCTGACTGATGGCGGTTAGCATGGCATACATCGCCGGGTAATCATCAGCCTGCCAATATTCCAAATATTTTTGAACAAAATGATCTGGATCAGGAACTGGTGTAGCGGTTAATGTGGGGGTAGGTGAAGCAATTTCGGGCGTTACCGTGGCAACCACAACCTCGGCTGTCGGGGTTTGGTCCATTGGCAATGGAGTTGGGGTAACAGTGGTACATCCCACCACCAGAATAATTACGATAAAGATAAGCCAACGTATTTGGGTCATAACTGCTAAAGTCTCTCTCACTGATCAAAAATTCACAATTTGATAAACATCCTAATTGACTTATGATCAGCGTTTAAATCTTACCTATCAGGTAAGATATTTTTGAAGGTCACACAATGATATCTTAGAGCTTCTTGACAGGCTGAGGGTACATTAGTACCAACAGCGATTCCAATCTTCGAAATTTGCCGAGTTAAATTACAAAGGGGCAAACCCATTACATTTGCGAAACATCCTTGTAAATTATCGACCGGCTGAAAGCCGGTATGCTGGATGGCATAGGCCCCAGCCTTATCGAGGGGATCGCCACTGTCAACATAAACCTGCATTTCATCATCCGAATAATTCCGCATCGGGACATCCGTACCACAAATATCGGTTAGCAATTGATCTTCTTGTAAGTTTAGGGCCGCAATCGCGGTAAAAACTTGATGAGAACGGCCCCGCAACTGGGTTAACATCCGAATTGCATCCCCCTTGTCACATGGTTTACCTAAAATTTGATCACCATCAACAACGGTGGTGTCTGAGGCAATTACTACGCCATCTTGATCGACAAGTTCTTGGACCGCCCGGGCCTTTTCGACTGCCATCCGCAGCACATATTCTTGGGGATTTTCGCCCTGATGAGGGGTTTCATCAATGTCGGCGGCAATCACCTGAAAATCCAGATTCATAAGCGCCAATAATTCATGGCGACGGGGAGATTTCGAAGCTAAGATAATTTTCATAAACGTCATCCATTCAGCGCCGGATTTTATCACAATCTCTGAATACCTCTAGCCCATTCGATCTTACCAATGTAGAATGGACAGGATTGAATTTAATAACTCATGTAATGCATGATGTGCAAAGTGTGCCAGAAAATTCACCCCTTCCGAAAATTTCAGAACACAGCTTCGATACGCTTTCGCTACTCAGGCCCGTCTTGAGACGGTCGAAGGGATACCAGTTCCGTAATATCAATTATAGATAATTGAGCTTACCATCAATAATTGGAAAGCTTCAGTCGAAATCAGAATTTTTATTATCAGCTTTTGGAGGCGAAATGCAAATACTGAAAGATCGAATTGTAAAGGAAGGGAGAAACCTGGGAGGGGGCATCTTGAAAGTCGATGGATTTGTCAACCACCAGGTAGACCCTCAATTGATGGATGATGCTGGCAAAGAATTTGCGGAATTATTTGCCGATATTGGGGCCACCAAGATCCTGACCGCCGAAATTTCGGGGATTGCTCCAGCGGTGGCCACTGGGTTGCACATGGGGTTGCCGGTGGTCTATGCTCGTAAACGAAAACCCATTACCATGCCAGATCAGGTGTTGCTAACCCTGGCACCATCGCATACCAAAGGGCGGACTGTTGAATTAATTGTCTCTCCGGAATATCTAGCCGGTGGAGAGCGAGTACTGATTATCGACGACTTCCTGGCCAGCGCGGCTACGATCATGGGCTTGGTCCGATTGGCTGAGACAGCCGGGGCAGTCGTGGTGGGGATCGGGGCATTAATTGAAAAGGCGTTTGAGGGCGGGCGCGGCTTGCTCAATCCGCTGGGCGTCCCCGTCTATTCCTTGGCATCCATTCAATCCATGGATGATGAAATCATTTTCGAATAAATTGAAATATCCAAACGTTATGATAGTGCAGGTTGAACATTAAAATCATGGTTGACACAATCGTAATTCTTGATTTTGGTTCCCAATATTCACAACTGATTGCCCGGCGGGTGCGCGAGCAACAGGTGTATTGTGAGTTATTGCCCTGGGACACTGCTCCTGAAAAAATTAGGGACCTAAAACCCAAAGGATTTATTCTCTCCGGTGGGCCCAACTCGGTCTATGAAGGGGGTGCGCCCCAAATCCTACCATTTCTGCTTGAATCGAAATTGCCAATTTTAGGCATCTGCTATGGAATGCAGGCCCTCACGCATGCGCTAAATGGTAAGGTCGCACCATCGACCGAACGCGAATACGGTCCAGCCAATATTAGAACCTTGACCCCCAACGATTTGATCCCATCTGGAGAGCATCCGGTATGGATGTCACATGGAGATCGGATCGAAACTTTGCCACCGGGTTTTTCATCTTTTGCAGAATCCGACAACTCGCCTTTTGCAGCAATGGGAGATCCGACCCGCGGCTATTATGGCGTTCAGTTTCACCCAGAAGTCCACCACACGCCTGGTGGTTCAGAAATGCTTCGGCGGTTTGTGACTAATATTTGCGAGGCACAACCGAATTGGACCCCAGAATCGATCATTGCCGAAAGTGTGGCGCGGATCAAGACTCAAGTTGGACCAGAGCGCGTACTCTCCGGCGTCAGTGGGGGAGTTGATTCGAGCGTTGCCACCGCTTTGGTCCACCGCGCGATCGGCGATCAACTGGCAGCCGTTTTTGTTGATAACGGATTACTCCGCCTGGGCGAGGCCAGTCAGGTGGTTGAAACGTTTTCAAAAAACTTAGGTGTGAAACTTTACCCAGTAAATGCCGTAGAAGATTTTATGGAGGCCCTGGCGGACGTCACAGACCCGGAACGAAAACGCCAAATCATCGGCGAAAAATTTATCCGGATTTTCGAAGCCCAAGCCCGAAAATTGGGTAAACCGCAATTCTTGGTACAGGGAACAATCTACCCCGACGTGGTTGAATCAAGTGCTCCCGATCGTTCGAAAGCCCAACGGATCAAGAGTCACCATAACGTCGGCGGTTTACCGGAGGATATGGAGTTTGAGCTCGTTGAACCGCTCCGCTACCTATTCAAAGACGAAGTCCGGGCGGTCGGCGAAGCTTTAGGATTACCAACCGAAATGGTTTGGCGACAACCCTTCCCCGGGCCGGGTTTAGGCGTACGCTGTTTGGGTGAGATCACCTGGGATCGACTTGAAACCCTCCGGGCAGCCGACGCCATCTTCAGAGAAGAATTATCCGCGGCTGGTCAACTCCGCATGAAACATGAAGCCGGCTTAATTAGCGGGAGTGCCCAAGCCTTTGCGGTGCTGCTACCAGTCAAATCGGTCGGCGTCATGGGTGATCAACGTACCTACCAGGAAGTGGTCGCGTTGAGAGCGGTCACCACCGAGGACTTCATGACAGCCGATTGGTCTCGCCTGCCTTATGATTTATTAGCCCGAGTCGCTAACCGGATTGTAAATGAAGTCAATGGCATCAATCGAGTCGTTTACGACATTACAAGTAAACCCCCGGGTACAATTGAATGGGAGTGAGTGCTGTGCGGTTTGAACCTGTTTATTAACCAAGGGGCTGGTTCGCACAGCCTTAGCAAATTTTGGTTTGGGAAAATTTTTATGCTAAATATTTATCCGAAATTTGCAAATGATATGAGGTTTATTGGATGTATTTGATGAAAACGGTGACAGGTAACTGACAACTGATCACTGGTATTACAAAAGGAGATTGCGATGGATTTCGGTGAAGTATTAACCAATGCGTGGAAAATAATTTGGAAGTTTAAAGTCCTGTGGATTTTTGGCATCCTATCTAGTTGTGGACAAGGTGGCGGCGGCGGAGGGGGTGGCGGTGGTGGCAATTCGGGGGTTCAATATTCACCCAGTGAAGGTGAATTGCCCCCCTTTATGCGCGATTTCGTGTTTGGAATGGAACGCTTTTTCAACAACATAGAAGGCTGGCAAATTGCGCTATTCATCATCGGGATGATCGTCTTCATCTTGGTGTTGACTTTTATCTTCGCCGCGCTCAACACTGTGGGACGAATTGGATTAGTCCAAGGGACCATTGAAGCCGAAGCCGGGGCTGAAACCCTGACTTTCATGGGGCTTTTTGAACAAGGCAAACCCCTCTTCTGGCGAATCTTTGGGTTCAACTTATTAGTAGGATTAGCCATTTTCTTGTTGGTTTTGATCTTTATGGTGCCCTTCATCCTCATTGGGGTGGTAACCATGGGAATTGGTATGTTGTGCTTGATCCCTTTGATCTGCATTCTGGTTCCGGTGGGTTGGCTAGCGGGTGTGGTGATCGAGCAGGCGAACATCGCCATTATCGTCGAAGACTTACCGATGCTAGCAGGTCTCCAGCGCGGTTGGGAAGTATTTCGAGCCAACCTCGGCAATATGATCGTCATGGCCTTGATATTGGTCTTAGGTGGCGGGGTGATCGGATTCGCGATGGCCCTCCCCATCATGTTCGCGATTGTGCCATTGATCATCGGGGGTGTCACCGCCGCCGCTGGCGAGGCTCCCATGTTCGCTGGGGGCGGGGCCATGGTTTCGCTCGTGTGTTGTGTTTCTTACCTGCCAGTACTGATCGTCTTAAGTGGTATTTTGCAAGCTTATATTAAATCCGCCTGGACGTTGACATACGTGCGCCTGGCAGCCGCAACAGATTCTCAGCCAGATGTCTTCGATAGCGATGAGGTTGAATATCTCCCCGAAGAAGATCTATAATTTGCAACAGTATCCTGACATGTGAAGCGTGATAAGTAATCACGCTTCACACTTTCACACATTATTCTAGTTTCCCCCTCCAAGGGGGATTTTTTTTGTTCGCTTCCGGTTTTATGCTAAAATCTAGCCATGTTCGGCCTAAAAAGTAGAATCGCACTCATTTTTTGTGGGATTTTCTTCCTAACCTTAAGCGCCAGCGCTCAAACTGCCGGGAGCGCAATTTTAACCCCGCCTAATACTGACGAATTTCCACTCATCAGTTCATACCTCGAGGTTTATGATGCCGAGGGGAACTTTGTTCATAATCTCCAATCTGAAAACATCCAAATTACAGAAGATCAGCGCTTGATTTCTATTCAAAGTATCACTGAATTAGAAACTGGAGCTCAATTTGTGGTGGCATTAAATTTAGGACCGACATTTGCAATCCGAGATATTAATGGTATCGCTCGCATTGACACCATACGACAAACTTTAACGAATTGGGCTGATAATCATACCGCTCATCAAGATGATCTCAGTTTCCTAACCAACGATGGGCCAGAATTCATTCACCTACCCAATTCTCGGCAATGGGCGGTAGGGCTAGAGTCTTACACTTCGGATCCGCGCGCAGCCATCCCCAGTCTTGATGTTTTAGTGCGGGCGATTGAGGTTGCGGCGGATCCTAACGCGGCGGTGGGGGTTGGTAAAGCTGTCCTACTCCTGACACCCCCACCTGATCGAGCTGGCACCGCAACGCTCCAAAGCATCATCTCGCGGGCGAAAGAAGCCCGCGTACGGGTTTTTGTATGGATGATTTCATCTCCGGCCTATTTCACATCAGAGGGCGCTCTCCAATTAGCCGAATTAGCCCAACAAACCGGGGGGAGATTTTTAGGGTATTCGGGCGATGAAAATTTACCGGATATCGAAAATTATTTAGAACCACTGCGATTTTTTTATACTCTGAATTACGAATCCCAAATTCGGAACGCCGACCCCCATCAAATTTCGCTTCGAATAAAGACGGATCAACTGGATATTGCAACGGAACCGATTAACTTTGAGCTAGAAGTACTCCCGCCCAATCCAATTTTCCTAACACCTCCCATCAATATTGTCCGAGCAAATCGGGCCTCGTTAGGAGAGGCTTTTAATGAAGAAACGAATTACACGCCCACGGAACAATTGGTAGATATTTTGATCGAATTTCCTGATGGGCGTCCGCGCGATTTGGTTCGGACTACATTATATGTCGATGGGGAAATAGCCGCTGAAAATAAGGTTCCCCCATTTGATCAATTTTCATGGAATCTGAATAGCTACCTTACAAGTGGAGCTCACACCATCAAAGTTGAGGCCGAAGATTTGCTTGGGTTAAGTGGTGTCAGTATCGATAATACAGTTCAAATTACTATTCAGCAAACGCCGCAAAATGTTGTTTCCACCATTGCAAAAAATGCGCCCGTAATTGCGGGCTCGACGGTAGCCGTTACTGGGGGGATTTTGTTATTGGTCTTGGTTTTGCGCGGCCGGATACAACCCAAGCGATTTGGGCGTGGTCGTCGAAAAAAACTCCCCCAATCTTCTCAAGAGAGACAAATCCCAAATACCCCAACCGTTCAACTCCAACCTTTACCTGGCCGGGGACGATTTTCAAATTGGATGAATCGCTTCTCTTGGCCTCAACGCGGCAATATCTCTGACCATGGTATTGCTTATATGGAACCAATTTCCCCAGAAAATGGCCGGACTACAATTGAGCGAATCGATATTACTTATGGTGAAATCGCTTTTGGGAAAAATCAACAACTTGCTACGCAAGCATTTAGTGATAATTCGGTTGATGATCTGCACGCTCGTATTCGAGTGAACGCTCAAGATGGAACAATGATTTTTGATGAAAATTCAACTGCGGGGACTTGGGTCAATTATCAGCCCATTTCAGTGGAAGGTGTTCAACTCTTCCATGGGGATATTATTCACTTTGGCCGGGTTGGATTTATATTCAAATTGAATGATTCCGCCCGAATTCCTAAACCCGTTATCATACCGCAGGAGCCTGGTTATGATTCCTAGTGAACGATCTCATCTGTTCTTGGCAGCCACTACGCATCCTGGAATGAGTGGAAAAAATAACGAGGACAATTATGCTGTCTCAGCACATTGGGTGAATGAGAAGGATCGAATTCCATCGGTGCTGGCGATTGTAGCTGATGGCGTCGGTGGGCATCGGGCTGGCGAAGTTGCCTCTGAAATTGCCACTGAAACCATCAGCCAAATCGTAAGTCAGAGTGACGCGGCAAACCCCGAAGAAATCTTAAAATTTGCCATTGTTCAGGCTGGTCAGGCGGTTAATGAACAATCGGAAGCGAATGAAGGCCAACAAGGGATGGGATCCACTTGTGCTTGCGTGTGGGTAATTGGGGAGCAGCTATATACGGCTTCAGTAGGGGATTCGCGAATTTATCTTGTTCGCGAAGGAAAAATTCGCCAGATCACGATTGATCATACTTGGGTGCAAGAGGCCATTGAGCATGGCATCATAACCCCGGATCAGGCCCGAAATCACCCGCGCGCGCATGTTATTCGTCGCTATCTTGGTTCCAAAAAACCAACTGAGCCTGATTTTCGGTTGCGCATGACATCTGAAGAGACCGATGAAGAATCCTTAGCAAATCAGGGAATGGAATTAATTCCTGGTGATCAAATCTTGCTGTGCAGTGACGGTCTCACCGATCTCGTTGATGATCAAGAGATACAAGATCTTCTTCAAACTAGAGATTTGCAAGATGCTCTCGACCACATGGTTCATATCGCTAATGGCCGCGGCGGGCACGATAACATCACAATTGTCAGTTTACAAGTTCCTGAAACCCAAGTGATGCCGGTCGTAAATGAGAAAACAAAATCAAAAAACGGGAAAAAAGTACGGTGGCAAACGCTGGTCGCTCTGGGATTATTGCTCATCATCCTGACGGGTCTTAGTGTGGTCGTTTTTCTTTACTCATCTAGTCCGGTTTCCGTCCCTACGCCAACAGCGAGTATGACGCCAACCCAAACAGAACTTCCCACAGAAATCCCACCTTCTGAAACCAGCCTTCCAACAGCCACTTTGACATCCCCACCTCCGACGTTGACTCTGGAACCTAGTGACACACCATCTCCATAAAAAAAGCGGTGCTCAATTGCGCCGCTTTTTAGTGAAGATTCAAAAAATTCGTTATCTTGCGGGCTCTAGCAAGAATTACGGTAGGGGGGTTAAATATATCTGATTACCTAAAGCGATAAAAATTTGGTGATTGGGACTAACTGAAAAGGCAGTAATTTCTCCTTCGGGGAGGTTACTTTGAGGGCGATATTGTTTTTGGTATGTTAACCGCATACTGAAATGGTAAATCGATCGAGATTCTGGGTCTAACAGGAATATGGAGGCATCTGGCGGGGGAGCGAATTGAATTTCACGGAAACGGGTATCCTCAAAAATGGGCATCGTTTCCATAATTCCATCTTGCCGCCGTTTGTATTCAGCGGGATCAGTACACCGCGTCGGATAACCAAAGGTACAGGTGGTTAAATGACCATCCTGATGGAGTAGGTAAAGCTCATCACGATTGACAGTAATATCGATCACATCACCCATCGGGGGAACATCCTCATCAAAGAAGAATGTCGGTAATTCCGATAAACCATCTTGTTCCCAAAACACCCACACCGCATTCGTCATCGGATCCAGGATATACAAATTACCTGAATTGAGTACCAGCGCGGCAGGTGACCCCCAATTCATATCTGGGGGAGGCATTTGAAATGCCAGGGCTTCTGGGTTCCCAGGAATACATTGCAACAAATTCCCATTGGCATCGATCCCCATAACATCGGCATTATTGGGATCATCAATGGGGAGTGCCACAATATCCACCAGCGGCCCGACAATCCAAGGCTTTTGAACCGGCTGACAAACGAACTCGTCATCAAGAACATACCCTCGATCGGTGCGGGTTGCATGCAAGACGTGACCATTCGTCTCATTGAGCAGGTAGAGTTCGTTATCCGCTTTGGCCGCAACGATGCGTTTTATAACAACATCAGAAGGTAAATTCTCTAATAATACCGGCTGAAAATTTAGTCGTTGGACACCATCCAGCTGATCTAAAACTGCCAAAGCATAATTACGCATGGCTTGAGAATCAGATGTAGTTTGGTAACTTTCCGCTTGATCTAAATAACCGATCACAGTTGTCCAACCCGCGCGCAAGTCAGCGGGGTCTTCTAATTGTAAGGCTTGTTCCGCGGCATAAGCGGCTTGTAAGTAATACTCTTCGAACATCCGCCCCTGGCCGCGTTTGAAATACACGGTGGCAGCAATCGAAACAACCATTAGCGGCACTGCGAATGCCATAAACACCATCCATTTCGTAGGAATGGTGAACAGAGACTCATCTGGAAGTAACCGCTTTGTAAACTCCCGACCCGATTTGGTGGCATGTTGCCAGGTTTCGCCAAAAGTCTTAAATATCTGTAACACCGCGGGCCCAATGATCCGTTTTCGGGAAGGTTTTTTCTTTTTTATTTCAGGTTCGATATCGGGGGACGGCGCGGCACTTTCAGATGGAATAGGATCCTTCTTTAGTGTTTTTTTTTCTTCAAGCGGGGTGTTTACATCGCTTTCGTTTGTGGTTTTTGCAGGAGATGCTGCCTCGACGTTTTTGGGGGCCGGTGCTTTTTTCCGTTGCGGTTTACTTTTTACTGCTGCAGTTTTAGCAGGATTTGTTCGTGGGCGAGATGTAATTGGTTCCGGCCGTAACACTCGTAATTTCCCTTCCCCTTCGCCAGCAGCCACCTGGATTACGCCAGCTTTGATTTCAGCATCCCGCGCTTGAATCAGCCGCACATGCATTTTCATCAAAGACAAACCACTTAGCTCACTAAGAAAGTCTTCAGTCCATGAGATCGGAGGTTGAGCAGAAATTAGGATCGCATCTTGAGGGTTGATCGCAACTTGATGATATTGAATAGTGGTCGCACGACTCATTCCCAACCCACGCCCGGCAATATCGGGGTCGTGAAAGTGTTGCAAGCCACCTTTAGAGATCAAATATGTATGCGTTGAGCCACTTTGAGCTAAATACAAATGTTTGCCGCGCACAACTGCCAGGGTCGCCAGCCCCACCGACTGCATCCCCCGGCTGGCCCCGCGCATATTTCGCTCTAAAAGGTATTCATTTAGCCATTCTATTACGGTTCGCATAGCGGCGGTTGATGAACCAGGGGTTTTGAAATAGGCTTGAGCCAGGTGCCCCACCAACTTTGAGTACCCCTTGGGAGATAATGGCGCGGTCCCATCCAAGGCCAAATGAATGACAAGCCGATCCAAAGCCCGTCCCCGCGAAGTTCGACGTGGGGGTTTAGCGGCAAATAAACCCGGAAGTTCGGGGTGGTCTTGGCCATCGACGCGGTTTAAGGGGAGTAAGATTAGATCCAAGGAGGTGGTCATAAAGGAGGTTTGTTAGAATTAATTTTGCAGATATTATCGAAATTACCGCAAAATATTGATGTCCAACCACATTTTACCAGTATAATGGGCTTATCTGAACATAAATAGAACATTTGGGAGAAAAAATGAATCTCAGCATTATTCGCACACTTTCTGAGTTCGAAAATATTTCTGGAAAATGGAACCAATTACTAGAGCAAAGTGCAAGTCATGTGCCATTTTTGCAGCACGAATATCTCAGTACTTGGTGGCAAACCCTGGGTGGGGGCGAATGGGTCCAGGGTGAATTATTCATCGTTATTGCCCAAGATGAAACAGGCGATTTAATCGGCGCAGCCCCGTTCTTTACCACCCACAATTTAGATGGAAAACGCGCCATCATGCTCTTGGGTAGTATCGAAATATCTGACTATTTGGATTTGTTGGCACCACCAGATACCTTAACTCAATTTTTGAACGCGTTATTACCCTTCCTGGCTGGACCCGAAGGGGGCGACTGGGAAATTCTAGATTTATACAACTTTTTAATCGACTCTCCCACCATCCCCATTTTGAAGGCTGCTGCCCAAACCCAAAGGTGGCAGTACACCCAAGAAATTATTCAACCTGCTCCATCGATAACCTTGCCTGACACCTGGGAAGACTACCTGCTGAGCATCAAGAAAAAACAACGCCACGAAATTCGTCGAAAAATCCGCCGGGCCGAGAATTATATTCTCCCGGTGCGCTGGTATATGGTTGAAGATGAAACGATGTTAGCAGCAGAAATTGAGGCCTTTTTGCAATTAATGGCCCACGATGCAGAAAAAGCCGCTTTTCTGACCGATGTGATGCGTACCCAAATGCAGGCTTCAGTTCAAACGGCATTTAGAGAAGGCTGGCTCCAATTGGCATTTCTTGAAGTTGGCGGCGAAAAAGCGGCCGCCTACCTCAACTTTGACTATGCGAATCGAATCTGGGTTTACAACTCGGGCATCGATCCCAAGTTCAGAGAATTATCACCGGGCTGGGTTTTGGCGGGGTATTTAATTCAATGGGCAATTGAAAATGGTCGAGAGCTCTTTGATTTTATGCGGGGAGATGAAATCTACAAATATCGCCTGGGGGGAGTCGATCGTCACGTCCTTCGGGTTCAAATTACCCGCTAAAAAAGAGCCAACCCTTGAAAGGTCAGCTTTTCATTTATAACCTGAGTTCGGGATAAGAAATCGGACGCAGATTTTCAGGATAAACGCAGATAAATCAAGAAAAATCTGTGTTTATCTGCGAAATCTGCGTCCAAATTGGTTTTATACCTGTTATCCCGAATTCAGGTTTTATAGCATTTCAGATCGATATTTTATGCACGGGGTCCATGACCCCAGGGGACGCTTGCAACCGCGGCAGGTCGCTAAACCTTGTCGCTGGAGACAATAGCTATCCACCACGTATTCGAAAATCCGAGCATTCCGAATCGCAAACGCGATTTCTTCAGCGATCGAGAGCAATAAAAACAACTCATCTTCCGTAAAAGCTTCCCCATCGAATTTGTTGATCACTTCCAGCACACCAACCGATTCCTCACCGGCCGTCAAGGGTAAAGCAATCATATTGCGGGTTTGGAAACCAGTTTTGGAATCGATATTTCCAAAGAAACGGGGATCAGCCGCAACATCGTTGATCATTTCTGGAGCCTGGGTTTGATACACAGAGCCAGCGATTCCTTTATCGGTTGGAAAGGTGACGGCATCCAACAAGGGTTTAGCCGGGCCTTCGACCTGATAGAATAAAAAGTTCGCTTTTTCATCATCCAGCAACAAGACCGACGCAGTTTCGGCAGATACTGCTTCCATACTGCAATACAAAACGGCCTCTAAAATATCGTGTAACCCTAACGGCTGCGACAACATTGAACTTACAGTTAAGTACGTATTCAGATGAGCCAACTGACGTTCTGATTGCTGTCTCTCGATCAATCGATCAACCATTCCGCCAAAAAGGTGAAAAAAGCGCTTCCAAATTTGTTTACGAGCCGCCGTGAATTTCTGCTGCGAGGTCAACCCCACCATCCCAAAACAAGTTTGGGGACCTCGCAGGGGATACAGATGGATCGAATCGCCCCCATTCCATGCTGCTGTCGTCAAGATAGGGGTATCACTCTGATATTCAGATATACTAACAAATTGCTGTTTACAAAATTGCTCTAAATCCTGCTTTAGGTTGGCTGGAATTTTGAATGGATACACCTGGGCTGAAAGTAAACGGGGATCGTCTACATATAAAAATCCGGATTGCGATTGGGTGATACCGGTCATCTCTGGAAAAGCCTGATCGGCTAACTCCGCCAAATGTTGAGCAAAAATGGCCTTTTCAGCCAGATTAATAAGTTGAACCGAATTTCCTGGTGTATTTTGATCGTCCACGGCAGTACCCTCCAAAAGAATATTTCTTCAAATTCAATGAAACGCCAACGTTATTTCTTATAGCATAGCAAAAAAATAACACCCGAACAAGATGAGTGATCTCTCCGAGAAAACCTGTTTTATTTTTCAACTTGGTTAGGAAACAATAAATCAAACTGATGACCTTCACCTTTCTGAGCGCCCAACTCCTGGCCCAGGTAGGCGTCCTTAAATTTTAAAAAATGGGGCGTCTTCAAATGAAATTCTCGAGCAGCTTGATCCTGGTAAATCTCTAATAAGCTGAAGTGAGTAGGATCTTCTTTATCCTGATAAACATCAAACCGTAAAATACCGGGCTCTTTTAAAGTCTCTTCGGCGTTTTCCAGAATAGCAGCCCGATACGCCTCAACACAGTCTGGTTTAATAAAGTGGTGGAACTGAAAAATTAGCATGCCAGTCTCCTTTCAATATCCATTATAATTCGTTTTATGTTAACAATTGCGATCCAAGCTGGAGGACAATCCAGTCGGATGGGGCAAGATAAAGCCCTCCTCCCTTTTCAAGGCCAACCCTTAATTCAACGCGTCATCGACCGAGTTTCACAATTATCGGCTGACATTCTGATCACAACCAATCAGCCTGAAGGTTATCGATTTTTAGGTTTTCCCCTCCAACCAGATGTAATGCCTGGTACTGGCGCGCTAGGAGGGCTTTTCACAGCCCTATCAGCGGCCGCCAATCCCTTTGTTGCGGTTGTTGCCTGCGATATGCCGTTCGCAAACGCCCAGATATTAGCTGCTAGCCTAGAAATTATTACTTCATCTGATTTTGATGCGGTCATTCCTCGTACAGATTTTGGGCTAGAACCCATCCACGCAGTTTATCGGCGGGAGACATGTTTGCCTGCCATTGAAAAGGCATTACAACTTAATCGCCGCCGGGTCATCGCCTGGCACCAAGATGCAAATATTCGGATTTTGGCCCCGAATGAGTACCACCACTTGGATCCCCTCTGTATTTCATTTTGGAACGTAAACTCTCCCGAAGAATTCCAACGAGCAGAACAAAAAGCGATGGAACTGGAAGCCACCTAAATTTTTACGAGAAACCTTGCCAAAGTTTAATCAAAAAGGTGCCTAAAGCCTGGAATAAAACCAAGACCGTCAACTCGTTCCAGCGAGTATCCCGATCTGAAAATCGTCGTTCGAGGTCTAGACCAGCTAAAACTGCAAAAAACGGGGGCACAAATAACCACAATCGGACCGTCTCACTGGCGGTTTTGGAAAAAAAGCCAGAAAGATCATAAAAAGAAAGATAATAATATCGATTTTTTTGGGATAAAATTTTGCTGAATAATCCACCTTTCCGATCTTAAGGAGCCCCAATGACCTTCGACATCTCCCAAATTCGATCTCAATTTCAAGCTCTCAAAAGGGATGCAATTTTCTTTGACAACCCCGCAGGTACGCAAGTTGCTCAACAAGTTATAGACCGTATGAACCAATACATGATCAATATGAACGCCAACGTTCATGGCGTTTTTGCTACCAGCCAGGAATCGGATCGCATAATCGATGAAACGCGGTCTGCAGCCGCCGATTTTCTGGGCGCGACTCGACCGGAGGAAATTGTTTTCGGCCCCAACATGACCTCATTGACGTTCAATTTGAGTCGCTCTCTCGCTTTGTGGTTGAACCCTGGGGATGAAATCGTCGTGACCCGCCTTGATCACGATGCAAATATTACCCCCTGGACTCTCATCGCGGCTGAGCGGGATTGTATTGTTCGCTGGGTCGATTTTGATGTAGAAACCGGCACCCTCAATATGGATAGTCTGGCAGCCGCCCTCGAGAAAATACCGAAGTTAGTCGCAGTCGGATATGCCTCCAACGCTTTAGGCACCATCAATCCAATTAAGGAAATTACGCAATTGGCCCATGATGTTGGGGCCCTCGTATTCATTGATGCTGTTCAATATGCCCCCCATGCCCCCATCGATATCCAAGAAATTGGTTGTGATTTTCTCGCGGCTTCAGCTTACAAGTTTTTCTCAACCCATGCAGGTTTACTTTATGGTCGGTATGAATTATTGGAGGAACTCCAGGCCTATAAGGTTCGCCCCGCCTATGACATGCCACCAGACAAATTTGAGACCGGCACCAAAAATCACGAATGTATCGCCGGAATTCTCGGCGGATTTGAGTATCTTGAATGGTTGGGCGAAACGTTTGGACAACATTATCATGAAAAATATGCCGACAATGCTTCTGGCCGACGTTTGAAATTATTGAAAGCTATGGCCGCAATTCGGTCCTACGAATATGAAATTAGTCAGGAAATGCTCAAAGTTTTGAAGAATATCCCCAAAATTCGTGTTTTTGGCCTGGCCGATGAGCGGCGTATTGAGGAACGCGTGCCTACTTTTGCGATCAACGTTGAAGGACTCCCTCCCCACAAAGTAGCACAACAACTTGCGGAGAACAATATTTATGTCTGGGATGGGAACTACTATGCGCTGGCCGTTACTGAAAGACTTGGCGTCGAAAATACTGGCGGCATGGTTCGCATCGGGCCAGTTCACTATAACACGGTTGCAGAAGTTGAGCGTTTTGGAGAAGTAATGGAAAGAATAATTAAAAGCAATTAGGTAGACTTCAGAACGCGTTATAAAATCGTATGCTTTACTAGTAACTGTTCAAACTTGGCCCCCATTTAGCGTTTAAATGACAAATGCCAGAGTGAGGGGGGCACCCTGACATTCGTCTCCTTAATAATACTGAAAAATGCGTTAAATTGCAAGGGATTAAACTTAAAAATTCATGAATTTGGTGTCATCTCAAAAAGTAGCGGTAGAACAGAAAATTAACGAAAAACATAGGC
>CAYVQU010000002.1:0-78660 GCA_964453155.1 uncultured Anaerolineales bacterium
CAGCCACGATCCTTTGGCTACCGCTGCTGTCCCGCCTTAAGTGGATAGCCTAAATATTCATCTGTAGATGTGATGGTAAATATCAAAAAGAATCCGGTAAAAAATAAACCCAGCCACGCAATATTCCACCCTAAAAATACTAAGAAATTGTGATTTAAAACTTGATCTACTCGATATTGAGTTTTTTGATGCCAATTATCTTCTTGAACAGATCGCAACCATAATGCTCCGGATATTAGATCGAGAATCCCCATAATTCCAATCATGATAACTCTAGGTTTTGAATACCCTCCCAGCCAAGCATTCTTTGCATCACTTGGAATGAAAAATAATAGAATTAGGCTACAAAGTCCTACCAAAAAAACAATTAGTAAATTCTGTTTAAATATCAGTTTAGGCATCGTTTATCCGTGTATGCGGGAATCCATTCCAAATCTCTTGGGGAAATACGATACTACTTGTTCCAGGTAAATTCGGAACTCCCTGGTTGGTATTCAAATCAATTCCATGGGATATATAGGCCTGATAGGCCAGTTGTCCGCAATAAAATGCATCTTTATGACCCGGGTTGAGCAAATTGATATTGTAAGGTTTTCGCGCGGTGGCCTGGGCCAGGCAAAATTCCGCCACACTTGCTCTGACCTGGTTTTCATCTTCAGCAGATAAACCTGCAGCCTGCAGAGGATACGCCACTCCCACCAAATGATCTTTGAACCGCCCCCGGTGTTTGTACATTTTGCGGGCTGTCCACTCATTATCTTCGAGATCGAAAGTATAAACTCCCCGGGCCGCGGCCTCCACGCAGCGCCCTTCCGGACCCACGTAAACCGCCACATGGTCCACTTCACCGGGGATGAGTAGTCCTAAAATCCGCCAGTAATCCCCGGGATAGGCTGGATTATCAGCATCAAAAGCCAGACATAAGATATCCCCTGTTTGGATCGGAATGTCATTAACGGTGTAGGAATAAATCAAATCAACCTCCCTTCCCAAGTTCCCCGGAAACTGAGTTCGCAGAACTTTAAGTTTCCGGGGAGCTTGGGAAGTAAAATTAGTACCGAAATTATATCCTGTCTGGCAATGGTTTAGCGTATAATGCTAGTATGACCGATCTTTACCCTGGCCGTTCTTACCCCCTCGGTGCCGTACTCCTAAACGGGGGCGTTAATTTTTGCGTTTACTCCCACAACTGTACTGCCATTGAAATATTACTCTTTGACCATCCTGACGACCCAGCCCCCTCCCGCGTCATCCCGCTAGACCCCAAAATCAATCGAACTTTTTATTATTGGCATATCTTTGTTGATGGACTGACTGCTGGGCAACTGTACGCCTACCGCGTCAGCGGGCCATATGACCCCGAGCAAGGTTTTCGTTATGATGGCGAAAAAGTGCTGATCGATCCTTATACCCGCGCAGTTGTCTACGGCGACAATTATCGGCGATCGGCCGCACTCAGCCCTGGGGATAACTGCGCCTATGCCATGAAAAGCGTCGTAGATGATCCCCGGACATATGACTGGGAGGGCGACCGGCCCCTGCAGCGGCCCTACACCAAATCGGTAATCTACGAAATGCACGTCGCAGGCTTTACCCGGAATCCCAATTCCGGGGTGGCTGCCAGTAAACGGGGGACGTACGCCGGTTTGATCGAAAAAATCCCTTACCTCCAGGAATTAGGTGTGACCGCGGTTGAGCTACTACCCGTCCAACAATTCGACGAACAAGATGTCCCCCCACCGCTCAAGAATTACTGGGGCTATAACCCGATTGTGTTTTTCGCCCCGCATCGTGGCTACAGCTTCGACCAATCGCCCTTAGGGCCAATCAACGAATTCAAAGACATGGTAAAAGCCCTCCACACAGCTGGGATCGAAGTCATTCTGGATGTGGTCTTCAATCACACCGCCGAGGGGGATCAAAACGGGCCGCTGCTATCTTTCCGCGGTTTCGAAAACAGAGCCTACTACATCACCACCCATCCCGATCAATCCTATTACGCCAACTACAGCGGGACTGGCAACTCAGTCAATGCCAACCACTCCATCGTCCGCCGGATGATCATGGACTGCCTGCGCTATTGGGTTCAGGTCATGCATGTGGATGGTTTCCGCTTTGACCTGGCTTCGGTGCTCTCGCGCGATAAATTTGGCCGCCCCCTAACCGATCCACCCATCCTCTGGGAAATCGAATCTGATCCAGTGTTATCTGGAACCAAGATCATCGCCGAAGCCTGGGATGCGGGTGGCTTGTATCAGGTCGGCTCCTTCATTGGGCACCGCTGGGCGGAGTGGAATGGACAGTATCGTGATGATGTCCGCCAGTTTGTAAAAGGTGACCCTCACACGATTGTCAAGCTCGCCGAACGGATTGCCGGCAGCCCGGATCTCTACCCCCAACCCGACCGCAAACCCGACCGCAGCATCAACTTCATCACTGCCCACGATGGTTTCAATCTCTACGATTTGGTGGCCTATAACGAAAAACACAACTGGGCCAACGGTGAGGAAAACCGGGACGGACACAACGCTAATTTCAGTTGGAATTGCGGGGTTGAAGGCCCCACCAAAGACAAAGAGATTGAAGCCTTGCGCTGCCGCCAAATTCGCAATTTCCTGACGATCTTGCATCTGTCTTTAGGCACCCCAATGATCTTGATGGGCGATGAAGTGCGTCACACCCAAAAAGGCAACAACAATGTCTACTGCCAGGACAGCGAATTAACCTGGTTCAACTGGGATTTGGTCGAGCAAAATCCGGGATTATTTCGTTTCGTCCAGAAACTGATTCGGTTCCACCAAGAATACGAAGTCTTCCACGACGAAATCTTCTGGACCTTACCGGGCGGCTCCGAAATCTACTGGCACGGGGTTAAACTACGCCAACCCGATTGGGGCGAAAACTCACACACCCTGGCTTTCGAACTTTACAATCGGGAGCATGGCGAACATCTGTATGTCATGCTGAATGCTTATTGGGAACCCCTCAATTTCGAACTCCCCGCTCTGCCCTATGGCCACCGTTGGCACCGCATCATCGATACGAGCCATCCTGCTCCCGATGATTTTGCTGAACCGCCAGCCCCTCTGTCACCTGACCAACAAGAATATCGAGTCTTAGAGCGTTCGACGGTTGTGCTGACTGGGTTAAAGATTAATTCATGATACTTACAAACGTGATGATCTACCAGCCTCACGTATCACGCTTCACGAGTCACGTTCGCAATCTTCTCCTAACCCTCGAATAAATTTCAAATCATCTTCATCCAATTCCGCCCCCGCTAACAAATCCGGGCGGCGTTCCCAGGTGCGGCGCAGGGATTCTTCGTGGCGCCACTGGTCGATGAGGGCGTGGTTTCCAGAACGGAGCACCTCGGGGACCCCCCAGCCGCGAAATTCAGCCGGGCGGGTGTAATGGGGGTGTTCGAGCAACCCCGAAGCGTGGGAATCCTTCAGCGGGGCCGCCGCATCCCCCAAGGCGCCAGGGAGCAGACGCGTAACGGCGTCGATCATCACCAAGGCCGGCAGTTCCCCACCCGTCAAGACATAATCCCCCAACGAGATTTCATCCGTTACCAAATGCTGACGAACGCGTTCATCGAGACCCTCATATCGTCCAGCTAAAAACGCTACGCGGGGCAGTTGTGACAATTCCCAGGCAATTTTCTGGGTAAATGGTCGTCCTTGGGGGGTCATCAAGATTACCGGACACTCTGGCGGCACGCCTAAAACCCCTTCTACGGCGGCAAAAATAGGCTCGGCCTTCATCACCATCCCCCCACCACCGCCATAAGGTTCGTCATCCGTAGTACGATGCTTGTCGGTCGTCCAATCGCGAATATTGTGAATGCGGTATTCGGCCAACCCATTTTCATGGGCCCGTTTTAGAATACTCGCCTCTAAATAAGTCGGAAAAACCTCGGGAAAAACCGTAAAAATATCGAAGCGCATGGAGGCATTATAGTTCAATTGAGTGCTAGGTGGAGGGTTGAGGGGAGTTAACTCACCACCCTCAACCCCCCACTCACAACCCGGCACCCCGACTTGACGCTGATTTAAAAGGAATGGTAATATGGCCGCATGTACTTACGAGGCAGTAACTGGTCAATGCGAAGAAAGCGCCGGAAACGTTCGAATCCCTGGCGCATTTTTATGTTGGTCATATTAATTGGTGCGGCATTTTACGTGGACCGGATTGTGGTTCCCGTCACGCCGCCATTGTTCATCCCCACCCCAACCCCTACGCGTGATCCTGAATCGTTTGTCAATGAGGCGATGGCCTATTACAACGATGGAAAATTGGGGAAGGCGATCGCTTCCTATGAGCAAGCCATCCTGGCGGACCCTGGCAATCCTGCCAACTATGTCAATTTAGCCCGAGTTCAAATCCTGGCCGGACAGTACGATGAGGCCCTCGAAAACGCCGAATTGGGGCTGCTGCGCAATCCCGATAACCCGGTTGCTCACATCATGCGGGCCTGGGCCCTCGATTTCCAGGGTAGTTACCTGGAGGCCGAAGCCGCCATCAAACGGGCCTTAGACCTTGATGAGAACAACGCCCTGGCTCACGCGATCTACGCCGAGATTCTGGTCGATCAGGGCAATTTCGACGCCGCGGCAACTGAATCCCGGCTGGCAATCGAACTTGATCCTAATTTGTTGGAGGTTCGCCGGGCACGCGGCTACGTGCTGTACTGGACCAGCAACTATGAACTGGCCGCCAATGAATACCAGGCTGCCCTGGCGATCAACGATAATATCCCCAATCTACACTTGATGTTGGGGTATATTAACACCGCCCTGGGCCAGTATGATCTGGCCGTAGAATCCTTCAATACGGCCAATGCCCTCGATCCATCTGATCCGATCCCCGATTACGAGGCTTCGCGCGTGTATTACGCCATTGGTGAATTTGCCCGGGCGGCCCAATATGCCGAACAAGCTGTAACCGACGATCCCGCCAACCCCAATATGCGCGGAAATTTGGGGGTGATGTATTCGAAAAATGCTGAGCGGGAAAAATCGGTGGACGAACTGGCCCTGGCTATTCATGGTGGCCTGACCTCAGATGGTGAAGTTGTTGAGGGCATACCACTCTCTTATGAAATTCGGACGATTGAGTTGTACTCGACTTATGGCCTTAACTTAGCCCGTCTGAACCGCTGTGCGGAAGCCGTCCCCATTTTTCAGGCCATGTTGAGTATCGTCCCCCAGGACGAAATCGCAGTCTATAATGCTGAAACGGGCCTAGAAATGTGTCAGGCCAACCTGGAAATACTCGATACCGAAACCGAGGCTGACAGCGGGGGCTAATAAAGCATTTTCCTATTCTCCCAGCTACATCTTGAGTAGCGGTCGCACCCTTCGATACGTGTTCCTCGGTGTTCTGTCCTACTCAGGATGCTCCCAATACCTGGATTCCAGAAAGCGTATCGAAGGGTGAAGCGTTACATAATATATGGATCGTCAACTGACGGGTAAGCGCCCCACTTTTGGGAAGCGCGGCCCGGGAATCAACCCTTATCGCATAGTATTTCTCCTGATTTTAATTGCCGGGGGAATTTGGCTTTCGTTTCAGATCGGCACGGACCCCCAAAATCGGTTCAAACCACTTTTTTTACCAACCCCCACCCCCACGCGGACGGCGGGCTCGTATCTAATGGAAGCAGAGGCCTATTTCGGTGCTGGCAAGATCGCGGATCCAAATGAAAGTGATGCCATTGATGCCTACACCAAAGCCCTGGAACTCGAACCCGAAAATACCCAGGCCTGGTCTGAACTCGCCCGATTGCAAGCCTATTCTTCGAGTCTGCTCTCTACCCAAGAAGAAAAAACCGAGCGTTTGGCCCAAGCGCGCGAATCGGCCCTCAGAGCGATTGAATTTGGTCCGGACGACAGCACCGCCCACGCCGTTCACGCTCTAACGCTCGATTGGAGTGCCTCTGTCGCCCCGACTGCCGAACAGCGGTCAAAGTGGCTGGTAGAAGCCGAACAAGCTGCCGCCCATGCCTATTTTTTAGATCCCGATAATTACCTGGCCCTGGCCTTCTATGCCGAAGTGCTGCTGGACCAAACCAAATGGTCGCAGGCCGAACAGCACGCCCGCACTGCCGTGGAACTGGCCCCCGACGTGATGGATACCCACCGGGTGTATGCCACCGTCCTGGAAACCTTTGGCCAATATCGGGTCGCCATTGAGGAATACGAAAAAGCGGCGGCAATTAACCCCAATATGACCTTCCTCTACATCCGAATTGGGGTGATTTATCGCGAATTGCAGGTTTATGAGGTCGCCCTGGAATATTTTGACAAAGCCATCGCGATCAATACCGCTAATGGAGTCCAAGACCCCATCCCCTATATCGCCATTGCCAAAACTTACGCCCGGCAAGGCCAATTCTTTATCGCCGCGCTCAACGGTGAAAAAGCAGTTCGATTTGATCCAACCAATGCCGACACTTATGGACAACTGGGCGATATTTACACCCGGGCCCGGAACTATGAGGGTGCTATCGAAGTTTTGCGCTGCGCGGTACGCGGTTGCACTCCGGATGAAAACCCGATGGCAGATGTCGCGGTAGAGGGGTTGCCATTAACCAATATCACCGTGGCTTATTATTATGTCCGCTATGCCTCCAACCTGACGGCTCTTAGCCGCCCTGGGCAAAATTTCTGCCCCGATGCGCTGGAAGTTCTTGCGGAAGTGCGGGAAGTATATGCCGATGACGCTCTCCTCATGAGCATTGTTGCTGAGAACGAATCGATTTGTCGGTTGATCCAGGAAACACCGGCGCCTTGATGTTCTAAGGGGAAAAACACCTTCATTGTTAACGAATATCAGAATTATATAAGAATCCCGTTTATATTATCTTTATACACTTGACTTTGCTCCCGAATCTCGTTAGAATTTGGCCGATTTAGCACTCAATTTTACGGAGTGCTAAGAAACTCAAAATTTACACAAAAAAAAGTGTAGGAGGCTAGGATATGTCTTTTTCCATCAAACCCCTCGGTGATCGCGTTGTTGTCAAACCGATCGAGCAGGACGAAGTGACCGCCGGCGGCATCATGCTGCCCGACACCGCCAAAGAAAAACCCCAACGGGGTGAAATCGTGGCGGCTGGCCCTGGTGCCCGCAATGATGCTGGCGACCGCGTCGAGCTGGAAGTTAAAGTTGGCGACGTTGTGCTGTATGCCAAGTACGCCGGTACCGAGATCAAGCTGGATGGCGAGAAAGTTCTCGTTTTGCGCGAAAGCGACATTCTGGCAATCGTTGGGTAAGACCCCTGAAATTTAAACCTAATTAGGAGTAATATCAAATGGCAAAGCAATTAGTCTTTTCTGAAGAGGCCCGCCGCAGCCTGATTAAGGGCGTTGACACCCTGGCGAAGGCCGTTGTCACCACCCTCGGCCCCAAAGGCCGCAATGTTGCATTAGATCGAAAATTCGGCAGCCCCACCATCACCCATGACGGTGTCACCGTCGCCAAAGAGATCGAACTGGAAGAACCGTTCGAGAATATGGGCGCCCAGCTTTTGAAAGAAGCTGCCACCAAGACCAATGACATCGCCGGTGACGGCACCACCACCTCCACCGTTTTGGCCCACTCCATCGTGACCGATGGGATGAAAAACCTGGCCGCCGGTGCCAACCCCATGCTGCTCAAATTGGGCATTTTGGGTGCCGCCGAAGCCGTTGGTAAAGAAATTTCTGCCCAGGCCATCGATGTTGAGACTCGCGAAGACATCGCCAATGTAGCCTCCATTTCGGCCCAAGACCGCGCCATCGGCGAATTGATCGCCGACGTGATGGACAAAGTCGGTAAAGACGGCGTCATCACCGTGGAAGAATCCAAAGGTTTGGAATTCGAGACCGAATACGTTGAAGGTATGCAGTTCGACCGTGGCTACCTCTCCCCGTACTTCATCACCGACCCCGAATCCATGGAAGCCGACATTGAGGAACCCTACGTCCTCATTCACGACAAAAAAATCTCCGCCGCCCAAGACATTGTTCCGATCCTCGAAAAATTGGTCCAAATTGGTAAGCGCGAGCTGGTCATCATCGCCGAAGACATCGACGGCGAAGCTCTGGCCACCCTGGTTCTGAACAAACTGCGCGGTATGCTCAACGTGCTGGCCATCAAAGCCCCCGGTTTTGGTGATCGCCGCAAAGCTATGCTGCAAGACATCGCCATCCTGACCGGCGGCACCGTCATCACCGAAGAGATGGGCCGCAAGCTGGAAAGCGTAACCCTCGAAGACCTCGGCACCTGCGAAAAGATCGTCTCCACCAAAGATGACACCACCGTTATCGGCGGCAAGGGCGACACCGGCGGCATCAAAGGCCGCATCGACCAGATCCGCGTCGAGATCGACAAAAGCACCAGCGACTACGACCGCGAAAAACTGCAAGAACGTCTCGCTAAGCTCTCCGGCGGCGTTGCCATCATCCGAGTTGGCGCGGCGACCGAGACCGAGCTCAAAGAGAAGAAACACCGCGTTGAAGACGCCCTCTCCGCCACCCGCGCCGCCGTCGAAGACGGTATCGTCCCTGGTGGTGGTGTGGCCCTGATCAATGCCATGTCCGCCCTCGACGACCTGAACATGGACTACGCTGACGCCCAGATCGGTGTGAGCATTGTCCGTGAGGCCCTCGAAGTTCCGATGCGCAAGATTTCCGCCAATGCTGGCAAAGAAGGCTCCGTGATTTTGGAGACCGTCCGCCGCAAACAGGCCGAAGCTGGCGACAACAAATTGGGTTACAACGTTTTGACCGAAGAGTACGGCGACATGGTCAAAGCTGGCGTGATTGATCCCGCCAAAGTCACCCGCGGTGCCCTCGAAAATGCCGCATCCATCGCGGCCATGATCCTGACCACCGAAGCCCTGATCACCGACCTCCCCGAAGAAGCTGCCGCGCCCCCGATGCCCGGCGGCGCCCCCGGAATGGGCGGCATGGGCGGGATGATGTAATCCCCACCTAACATAAAGAAAGTCCTGGCTTTTTTACGAAGTCAGGACTTTTTCCTTTTAATTACTACGAATTCCGCAACATTCTCAGAAAAAGAATAAAAAATCAACAAAATCCGGTCATTTACCCTGGACACAGTTTCCGTCTGCCCTATAATCCCACACTAAAATTTGGGGGATTGTGGAAGTAGTCATTCTCGGCGGGGGTTGGCGTGGTGAGGACGTCACCAAGAACCCTACACTCACATCCCTTTTGGAGGTAACAGCATGGCCGGATATCCACGCGCCCAGGGCTTGTATAACAGCACCTATGAGCACGATGCCTGCGGCATCGGGTTTGTGGCTAACATTAATGGGGAAAAATCTCACGATATCATTCAGCGCGGCTTGCAGGTGCTTGAGCGCATGGCCCACCGCGGGGCCGAAGGAGCCGACAACGAGACCGGAGATGGCGCCGGAATTCTACTCCAAATCCCCAATCTTTTTCATCAATGGGTCCCAGACCTGCCCCCGATCGGGGCCTATGGCACCGGTTTGGTTTTTCTCCCCACCGATGCACAGCAACGCAAAATTTGTAAAAATATATTTGAACGCGTTCTGCAGTTCGAGAAATTTAGACTGATCGCCTGGCGCAATGTCCCCACTGATAGTGCCCAAATTGGCACCATCGCCCGTGCGGCCGAACCCTATATCAGCCAGTTTTTTGTCGCCCCCCAAAGCGATTACTCCGCCCAACCCGATTTAGAACGGAAGCTCTATGTCATCCGCAAACGGATTGAGGCGGAGATTCGCAAAGCAGCGTTATCCCAGGCGGGGATGTTCTATATCGTCTCACTCTCTAGCCAGACAATAATCTACAAAGGGTTGTTCACCTCCAGTCAGCTGCGGCAATATTATTTGGATTTGCAGAACCCTGACCTGGAAAGTGCCATCGCCCTGGTCCACTCCCGGTTCAGCACCAACACCTTTCCCACCTGGGATTTAGCCCAACCTTTCCGGATATTGGCCCATAACGGTGAGATTAACACCATTCGGGGCAACCGTTTTTGGATCCAGGCGCGTGAGTCTGAATTCGAATCGCCTCTATTTGGGGAGGATATCCACAAAATCCGACCCGTCATCGAACCTGAGAAAAGTGATTCGGCCTCAGTGGATAATATTTTGGAATTATTGGTGCACGGCGGCCGGTCGCTGCCCCACGCCCTGATGATGTTGATCCCCGAATCCTTCAACATGCTCAACCCCATCCCCGACGATGTCAAATATTTCTACGAATATCACTCCGCCTTCATGGAGCCCTGGGATGGTCCCGCGGCGATGTTGTTCTGCGACGGCCGCTTTGTGGGCGGCACCCTCGACCGCAATGGCCTGCGCCCCTCCCGCTATCTGGTCACCACCGACGGTTTGATCGTGATGGGGTCGGAGACTGGGGTGCAGGATTTCCCCCCGGAGCAAATCGCGGCCAAAGGACGGCTGCGCCCCGGCAAACTTTTGTTGGTGGATACCCTGGAGGGCCGTCTGATCCCCGACGAAGAAATCAAACACCAAATCAGCAATCAACAACCGTATGCTGACTGGGTCCGGCGCAATCGGATCACCTTCGCTCAACTGCAGCCCAAACGCCCGGTCCAAGTGGGCATGACGCCCGAACGCTTTCACGAAATGCAGTTGTTGTTTGGCTATCACACCGAAGACATCGAAAATTTACTCATCCCGATGGTCACTGACCATAAAGAGCCGGTCGGCTCAATGGGCACCGATACCCCCCTGGCGGTTTTTTCAGAGCGGCCCCAGCGGCTGTTCAATTATTTTAAGCAGGTATTTGCCCAAGTCACCAATCCGGCCATCGACCCCATCCGCGAAAAACTGGTCATGACCCTGACAAATTATATCGGTCGGGAAGGCTCACTGTTGGGGGAAACCCCCGAACACTGCCGGATGCTCCAATTTAAGAACCCTATTTATACCAATTTGGATCTCGATAAACTCCGGACCTGGGACGATCCGAACTTCAAGGCGGGTACCTTGGATATGACCTGGCCGGTCCATGCGGGATCGACTGGACTCGAAAAAGCTCTCCAGCGACTGTGGCGAGAAGCCGAAGCCCTCGTCGATCAAAAATTCGGTTTCATCATCCTCTCGGATCGCAAAGCCGATGCCAATAATGTCCCGATCCCCAGCCTGTTGGCCTGTGCCTCGGTGCATCACTATCTGGTGCGGGTCCAAAAACGGACCGCGACCGCCCTGGTCATCGAAACCGCCGAAGCCCGTGAAGTGATGCACTTTGCGCTCCTATTTGGCTATGGGGCCAGCGCCATCAATCCCTATGGCGCGTTCGCCAGTATCTATGAGCTGGTCAACCAAGGTCGTTGCGAGGGGGTGCAAAACTATTTGGAGGCCGAAAATAATTATCTAGAGGGTCTCCAGACCGGCCTACTAAAAGTATTATCCAAATTGGGCATTTCCACCTTGCGCAGCTATCATGGTGCCCAAACTTTTGAAGCCATTGGGTTGAGTGATGATCTCATCACGACCCATTTCACCGGGACAACGTCTCGAATCGGCGGATTGGGACTCACCGAAATCGCCCAAGAAGCCCTGCAGCAACACCAAATCGCGACCATAGAACGTCCCGCCTATTTACCATCGGAAGGGGTTTACCAGTACCGTAAAGATGGCGAAAAACACGCCTGGAACCCCGAGACTATCTACCTACTCCAATGGGCTGCCCGCACCCATAGTTATGAAAAATATAAAGAATTCGCGGCCCGAGTTAATCAGCAAAACCAGCGGCCGCATGTGTTGCGAGGCTTACTCAATTTTGTCGACCGCGACCCAATCCCCCTCGCTGAAGTCGAACCGGCCACCAAAATTCTCAAACGCTTCACCACCGGCGCGATGTCGTTTGGCTCACTGGGGAAAGAAATCCATGAAACCATCGCCATCGCGATGAACGCTATCGGCGGCCGCAGTAACTCAGGGGAGGGCGGCGAAAATCCGGCTCGCTATCAACCCCTGGCCGATGGCACCTTGAGCCGCAGCGCGATCAAACAGGTGGCCTCAGGACGATTTGGGGTCACCATTGACTACCTGGTCAATGCTGACGAACTCCAAATTAAAGTCGCTCAGGGCGCCAAACCCGGAGAAGGAGGACAGTTGCCCGGCTTCAAGGTCGATGAAAAAATTGCCGCCACCCGTTATTCCACCCCTGGGGTGACGCTGATCTCCCCGCCGCCCCATCACGATATTTACTCTATCGAAGACCTGAAGCAGTTGATCTTCGATCTCAAAAATGCCAACCCCCAGGCCCGGATCAGCGTCAAACTGGTGTCGGAAGCCGGAGTGGGGACGATTGCGGCCGGGGTCGCCAAAGCCCATGCCGACAATATTGTCATCAGCGGCTATGACGGCGGCACCGGAGCCAGCCCCCAAAGCTCGATCAAACATGCTGGGCTGCCGTTCGAATTGGGAATTGCCGAAACGCACCAAACCCTGGTGTTGAACAACCTGCGTGGCCGGGTTAGGCTGCAAACCGATGGCCAACTAAAAACCGGGCGCGATGTGGTTCTGGCCGCAATCTTAGGGGCTGATGAATTTGCCTTTGGCACTGCGGCCCTGATCGTTTTGGGCTGTGTGATGATGCGCAAATGCCACCAAAATACCTGCCCGGTGGGGATCGCTACCCAAAACCCCAAGTTGCGCGAGAATTTTGCGGGCCAAGCCCAACATCTGATCAACTACTTTAAATTTCTAACCGCCGAGGTGCGGGAAATTATGGCCCAACTCGGAATTCGGACCTTTGATGAACTCATCGGACGAACGGATTTGGTGCAAGCCCGGGCGACCGATCATTGGAAGGTCGGCACCCTAGACCTGGAACGGCTGCTTTACCAACCTGCCGAAGCCGCTGACAACCCCACCCGTTGTGTAACCGCCCAAGTCCAAGATGTTGACCCAGTTTTAGATCAAACCTTGATTAAGCAAGCCCAATCCGCCCTGGACGCCCAGAAACCGGTCCATATTGAAATGCCGATTACCAATGTCAACCGGGCCGTGGGGACGATGCTGTCGGGTGAAGTCGCCCGGCGCTATGGGAACGCCGGTTTGCCGGATGAGACCATCCAATTTGATTTTCAAGGCAGCGCCGGACAAAGCTTTGGGGCCTTTCTGGCCCCCGGCATCACCCTGCGGCTGCACGGCGACGCCAACGATTATTTTGGAAAAGGGTTATCTGGCGGCAAACTAATCACCGTCCCGCCCGCGGGGAGCGCGTTCGTGCCTGAAGAGAATATCATCATCGGTAACACGGCTCTGTATGGGGCCACTTCCGGCGAAGCCTATGTGCGCGGGATCGCCGGAGAGCGCTTTGGGGTCCGCAACAGCGGCGCGCTGGCCGTGGCGGAGGGGGTCGGCGACCATGGGGCCGAATACATGACCGGGGGCCGTCTAGTCGTTTTAGGTTCTGTGGGCCGTAATTTTGCCGCCGGGATGAGCGGGGGTATCGCCTATGTCCTAAATGTGGATGGTATGTTCGGGTATTTTTGCAATCAAGAAATGGTCGAACTATCACCGGCTATCGAGTTAGACGATCAAAAATGGATTAAGTTGCTGCTCACCAATCACTACCATTACACCGGCAGCACCCTGGCCGAGAACATCCTGGCGAATTGGTCGCAGTTTATGCCCCGTTTTGTCAAAGTGTTGCCACTAGACTACAAACGAGTCCTGGCGCAATCTGAAAATCTGGCCCAAATCCAACAGGCTGATCAACTCATGCTCGAGGCCGCCCACACTCCTATGGAGGTGTCCTGATGGCTGATCCCCACGGATTTTTACAGGTCGAACGCTCCGACAACCCTTATCGCCCCGTGGATTTGCGGGTCCGCGATTTCGCCGAAATAGAAACCCTACTCCCGGCCGCTGCACGCCAGGCGCAGGCCGCCCGTTGCATGGACTGTGGGGTCCCGTTTTGCCATTGGGGCTGCCCGGTCAGCAATCTGATCCCCGAATGGCAGGATAAACTCTACCATGGGGATTGGCGCGCTGCCTATGAATTACTCCAGCGCACGAATAATTTCCCCGAGTTCACAGGCCGGGTGTGTCCTGCTCCCTGTGAGGGGTCCTGCGTGTTGGAAATTAACGACCAGGCTGTCACCATTCGTGCCAACGAACTGGCCATCATCGAGCACGCTTTCGAGGCTGGATATGTGCAACCTCAGTCCCCACCCTTCCGGACCGGAAAAAAAGTGGCCGTCATCGGCAGCGGACCCGCAGGTTTGGCCGCGGCGGACGAACTCAACCAAAGGGGGCATTCCGTGGTTTTATACGAGGCCGCGGCCGAAGTGGGAGGCTATTTGCGGTATGGGATTCCGGATTTCAAGCTGGACAAGGCCGTCATCGACCGGCGGGTTGACATCCTGGTTCAGGAGGGAGTGGAAATTGTCACCGAGGTGAAAGTTGGGGTGGATATTCCTGTAGACGAACTCAAATCCCGGTTTGACGCCGTCTGCCTGGCAATTGGGGCCAGAATCCCGCGGGATTTAGCCATCCCTGGTCGAGATTTAGGGGGGATACACTTTGCCGTGGATTACCTCACCCAGCAAAACCAGGTCAACGCGGGCCTCCCCATTTCTGCCGCGGATCGATTTTTAGCCACCGGTAAAAATGTCGTCGTCATCGGGGGTGGCGATACCGGCGCTGATTGCGTCGGAACTGCTATCCGCCAGGGGGCTAAATCCGTCACCCAGTTGGAAATTATGCCCGAACCTCCGGCTGAGCGAAAAACTGACAATCCCTGGCCGTTGTGGCCGCGGACTTTGCGAACTTCGACTTCTCACCAAGAAGGGTGCGAACGGTATTTCAGCCTCGCCACTCAAAAATTCCAGGGCGAGAATGGGCAGGTCTCCAAGCTGGCAACCACCCGCGTCGACTGGCAACCCACTGCCAACGGTGGTTTTCAGATGAAAGAAATCTCAAATTCGGCCCAAGAATTCCCTGCTGAGGTGGTCCTGTTGGCGATGGGGTTTATCCAAATCGAAACGGAGGGATTGATTTCTGAGTTGGAAGTCCAACAAAATGAACGCGGCAGTCTGGCTTTGGACGAAAATATGATGACCAACCTCCCCGGCATTTTCGCGGCCGGAGATGCCCACCGCGGCCCTGCTCTGATCGTGTGGGCCATTCAGGATGGCCGGGCGGTGGCGTCCGCTATTGATCAATATTTGCAAGATCGAAATTTCTGATTTGTCCAACTTATCTAACGGGTCTGAGCGGTCGGATCCGCTATACAAATTAGACCACTTAGACTTTTACGACCTTTTTGACAAATACTCTCCCCCATGCTACAATCCTGCCCGGCGAGAGCACGCTGCCGCACGGCCGAAACTGATAAATCAGTCCTTGGCCCGTTGATACCTCGATAGAATGATCTACAATAGATTTTTTGAAGCGTTGATTAACCCGGTTGGCAGGTGCCACCGGGATTTTTTGTTCCTACCCGCGTGTTCTCTGTAGCGATATCTGGTTCCCTGTGATGATTGGTTGAACATAAAAGGATCGCTACCCTAACTTAAAACTATTCCCTCGAGATACAGAGGGTTTAAATACAATTCCATATCCGTTTCTTGACAGGTTACAGGACAGGCGTAAACCGTTTTTCGGGTTAAGCGCGTCTATCACCTGGGATTTGGGCGGATGAAAAGGTGAAAAAATGAATAAAAAATTACGCATCATTCCCCTGGGTGGTCTGGGGGAAGTCGGTAAAAACATGATGATCTACGAATACGATGATCAAATTTTGATCGTCGATACCGGGATCATGTTCCCCGACAACGATATGCTGGGGATCGACTATATCATCCCTGATTTCCAATATCTCAAAGATAACCGTGACAAAGTTGTGGGGATCGTTATTACCCACGGGCACGAAGATCATACTGGGGCCATCCGCCACGTTTTAGAAGAAATCAATGCCCCCATCTATGCTACCCCGCTGACCCGCGGCTTAATCGAAGTGAAACTGTCGAAGGCTGGTTTACTGGGCGCGGCCGAACTGGTCACCGTCCAGGCCGGAGAAATGGTCGAAATCGGCCCCTTCGAAGTCGAATTCTTCCACGTCTGTCACTCGGTGCCCGATGCAGTTGGACTGGGGATCAACACGCCCGAAGGCTTGATCGTCCATGCCAGCGACTACAAATTTGACCCCACCCCCGTGGATGGTTGGCCCACCGATTTTGCCAAACTGGCCGAACTCTCGGGGCGCGGCGTCCTGGCTCTCTTTGCCGACTCCACCAACGCCGACAAACCCGGCTGGACCCCCTCTGAACGGGTCATTGACGGTGCGCTGGACGAAGTTTTCGCCCAGGCTCCCGGTCGAATTTTGGTAGCCTCCTTCGCCTCGCTGATCTCTCGGATGCAGCAGGTTGCCAACGCCGCTCACCGGCATGGTAAAAAATTGGCCTTTGTGGGGATGAGCATGACGGCCAATGCTGAAATGGCTCAAAAATTAGGGTATTTGGACATCCCTGCCGGGGTAGAAGTGCCCCTGGATCAGGCCCTCAAAATGCAGGATAGCAAAGTGGTTTTGATGTGCACCGGTTCTCAAGGCGAGCCCTCCTCAATTTTAGGTCGGCTCTCGGCCGGAACGAATCGCCGCTTTTCAGTTCAAGCCGGGGACACCATCGTGCTTTCTTCTCACCCCATTCCGGGGAATGAAGAGACCATTTACCGCACCATCAACCGCTTGTTCCGCCGCGGGGCCAATGTGATCTACGAACCGCTCTACTCGGTTCACGTTTCAGGCCACGCCAACCAAGATGAAATGCGCTTGCTGCTCCATCTGGTCAAACCCAAATACTTCATCCCCACCCACGGTGAACTCCGCCACCTGAAACAGCACGCCCTCATCGCTGAAGATGCCGGAATCCCCTGGGAAAACATCGAAGTGATCGAAAACGGTCAAATCGTAGAGTTTTCCAACGGGATGATGCGCCTCGGCGACCGGATCCCCGGCGGCTATGTCTTCGTGGACGGGGCCCGCCCCGGCGAAGTCGGTCCCAGTGTGGTCCGCGAACGCGAAGCCCTGGCCCGGGACGGCATCGTCCTCGTCAGCCTAGCTCTAGACCAAAACGGCCGTTTACTCGACGAACCCGAGATCATCACCCGCGGCTTCATCTACAAACGCGACGCCGATGACCTCCTCAGCGAGACCATCGTCCGCATCGAAGATGTCATCGAACGCGGTAATGGCAGCATCCACGATGATGTCAAACAAACCGTGCGCTCGTTCCTGTACAATGAAACGAAACGCCGTCCGCAGGTGTTTGTGACTTTAAGTTGGGTTAATTGATCACAACAAAATTTACCGCTAATCTACGCGAATAAACGCGAATTTGAAATTATTCGGAGAAATTTGTAGAAGTCAGATAGAGCTTGAACATCGTTGAGGCGCTGAGCGCGCAGAGATTTTTTCAATTTCGTGAGAAGATCCAGCGAACTCCGCGTCTCCGCGGTGAAAAAAAGTTTTCAAGCTGTGTTGACGACCATTACATAATCACCGTGAATTTAAAGTTATTCGTGAAAATTCGCTAGATTAGCGGTTTTTTTATTTTTCTGGGGGAAATTTCATGAAACACACACCAAAACCTATGTAAACCTACATCGTCTGATTTTTCACAAACGAATAAAATCGACGCACATCAACTTTTGGAGTACTTAATGGTATCGACTCAGAATGCGTCGCAACATATTGTCATCGTTGGGGGTGGGATCACCGGGCTGAGTGCAGCCTGGGAAATTCAACAAACTACTGATGAAAATATTACCTTTACTGTTTTAGAAAAATCAGATCGCTGGGGCGGCAAAGTTGTCACCCAGACTATTGATCATCCCTCCGGCGAGCAATTCACCATTGACGCCGGGCCTGAGTCCTTCATTACCCGCAAACCCGAAGCCTGGGAACTGGTTCAAGAACTCGAAATGGATGACCAAGCCATTGATCCTGGCAGTGAAACCCAGCAGATCTACGTCTTGGATGATGGTAAGCCAGTTGCCATTCCCCTTTCGCCGCCCGCGTTCATCACCTCGAAATTGATGACCTGGCATGGTAAATTGCGGATGCTGGCGGAACCGTTCATCCCCGCCAAGCGGGATGGAGAAGACGAATCGCTGGCTCAATTTGCAGACCGGAGATTGGGGATCGAGGCCCGGGAAAAATTTATTGGCCCGGTGCTGGCGGGAATCTACAATACCAACCCCGAAACCCAAAGTATCCTGACGACCTCCCCCATCATGCGGGAGATGGAAGCCGAATACGGTGGCCTGTTCAAAGGCGCTTTTGGCCGCATGCGGGTCGCTCGGAAAGAGAAAAAAATGGGTGAGCCGCAGAAACCACGTTTTGTGACTTTCAAAAACGGAGCCGAAGAACTCATCGCTCGTTTGGTAGAGAAACTAGACGGGGATTTACGCTTGAATACCGGGGTAACCAACATCACAAAAAATAGTACTGGCTACCAGGTTCAACTCACAGATGGCACGCAACTCGCAGCCGATGGCGTCATCCTGACGACGATGGCCAATGTGAGCGCGCAAATTTTGGCTGAGATTGCTTCTGAGGCCGCGGCCGAACTCGTAAAAATCCGACACACGAATATCGGCACGATATCGTTGGCCTACGATCAAGCTCAGATCACAGATTTACCTTTTCGCGGATTGATGATCCCCCGGAGAGAAAAACGCGACATCGACGCCGTGACCTACACTTCGGCCAAATTGGATATTCGCGCCCCCAAAGACTGCTCACTGGTTCGGGTGTTCTTCGGAGCCGGGAATCCCGACACCGTTCACCTGGATGATGACACCCTGTTGGCGACCGTAAAACGGGAGTTACGGGAACTACTCGACATCCAAGTTGAACCTAGCGATTACCGCGTTTGCCGCTGGCCCGCTGAATTCCCCCAGGCCGACGT
Organism: uncultured Anaerolineales bacterium; assembly: GCA_964453155.1. Classification (GTDB taxonomy): domain Bacteria; phylum Chloroflexota; class Anaerolineae; order Anaerolineales; family UBA11858; genus CAYVQU01. The sequence continues at coordinate 18,937 of CAYVQU010000002.1, forward strand.
CGGTCACCTGGACCGCGTTGATGCCATTGAAGCCGCTCTCCCGGTTGGTCTGTACCTCGCCGGGAGTTCCTACCGCGGCATTGGCGTCCCCGATTGCGTCCGCCAGGGGAGAGATACAGCACTAGAATCGATAAAAAACATCACGCAAAGGCGTCAAGTCGCAAAGTTTTAAGTTTTTCATAGCGCCTTTGCGGCTCTGCGTGATTAAAAGTATTAAGGAGAGAATTTATGAAAACAGTTGTAAAAATTTTGAATTATATTCGTCTGGCCTTGTTCCCGATTGGGTACGGCCTGACCGGAGCCTTGATTGGCGGCACCTTGAACCGCATCATGATCGCCGATATTGGCCTGCCCGCTTCTTTGGTAGGGTTGTTCTTTGCCGTCCCGCTGATGATTTCTCCCTTGCGGGTTTGGCTGGGCTATCGCTCAGACGGATTCCCCATCATGGGCCGCCGCCGTGAGCCGTATATGATCTTGGGCTTCGTTTTGGCGGGGATTGGGATCCTATTGATCACCACCATTTCTGTGGGAATCGGTAAAGTCAACATGGCGCTGGTTGCCGGTGTATTCGTGGCCTTTGCAACCTATGGTTTGGGCCGCAACTTAGCGCACAACTCCTTCCAGGCCCTGATCGCCGATAAGTTTAAGGGCGACCAACGCCCCCGCGCGGTCACCGCCTACGAAGTTGCTACGATGATCGGGCTGATTATTGGGGCTGGTGGTCTCGGTGGCGCGCTTAAAACTTATGATCCAGGCAAACTGGTCCAGGTCGCGATTGGCGTGGCGATCATCGCCCTGGTACTGACCTTCCTGGGCGCCATCGGTCAGGAACCCCGCACCGATGTCACCACCAAGGCCTCCGACAAGGCCCGCGAAACATCCTTCGCCGAATCGGTAAAAACCTTGATCTTGCCCGATCCCCAAATTCGCCTATTCTTTATCCTCGTATTCTTTACGATGGTCGGTACCCTGGCACAAGATGTTTTACTAGAACCCTACGGGGCGCTGGTGTTGGGTATGGAAGTCGGTGAGACCACCAAACTGACCCAGTTCTGGGGGATTGGCGTGCTGATTAGTATGCTCGTCTCCGGGGTTTTCCTGATCAAATGGCTCGGACAGATGACCGTCTTGCGAATGGGGATTGTTGCCAGCATTTTGGTTTTCGTTGGGATCATCGTCGCTGGGATGGCTGGTAACGTCGGTCTGTTCAACCAACTTGTGCTGGTTATGGGCCTGGGCACCGGGCTGGCTGGTGCCGGTTTGTTAGCCGGGATCGTCAATTTCACGACCGTTATTCGAGCAGGATTATTGATGGGTGTTTGGGGGATGGCCAACCAGGTCGGGCATGCTTTCGGCAGCCTGATGGGCGGCGGCGTGGTTGATATCATGCAATCGGTCACCGGCGGGGATGCGTTTGTATCCTATGCGACAGTATTCGCCCTTGAGGTCGTCATGCTAGTCGTCGCCCTGTGGATGACCACCCGCCTCGACGTCCGCGCCGCACAGGTGCAGGTTGAGGAAGTTACCCAGTTGGATGGGAGTGGAGCTGCGGAATAATCGTATTTTCCCCCAAAATCTTGTTGTAGGGGCGGGTTTCGAAACCCGCCCCTACGCGTTTAATCATGCCCTTTTTGGATCCGTTTTACCTGACGGAAGAATTCGATCCCATCCCAGATGGTGGTGATGGCGACGATGCCCAGAACGCCAGAGAGGGTGTTATTCACTACAAATCCTGACCCGATCAGGATGACAACGCCCAATATGATGAAGGGTAGCCCTAAACGGGTACCAAATGTAGGGGTTAGACGACGGACGAGGATATGTCCGACCGCGATGGTGGCGAAACTGGTGATCGCGAGAATGATGCCGGCAAATTGCAAACTCATTTACGGTCCCCTTTGTTAGGATTGGCCGGGAAGATGCCGCGGGCGACGCGTTCCTCCTGATCGGGGAGTTCAGTGGCACCCCAGGCGATTGAACCGCCGATGATCCCTAGCAAGGCGGAACCCCAAAACGAGGGAATCCATAGGGAGGCGAGGCACAGGAGAATTCCCAGGGCCAGGACTCCCTTCCAAACATGGGCGCCCACATAAAATTCCAGTTTAATGACCCATATAAACCCGATCCCGATCGCAAAAAGTGTCAATAAGCCGATAAATAGTCCAGTTAAATTCATGTAATTTCCTGACAGGGGGGCTAGTTTGTGGGTTTGTTGGTTTGTTGGTTTGTTCGTTTTTTTCCCTAACGACCCAACTATCCAACCATCAAACCAACTACCACAACTTAAACCGATCCCATTTCTTTTCATCCCAACCTTCCTCACCGATGAGGGGGACAAAAGCCACGGCCGTGATGGTATTCGTTTCGAATTTAGGACCTAACCGCTGCCAGACTTCGAGGGTTTGACTGTATTTACGACCAACAGGCAAGACCAAGCGACCCCCATCGGCGAGTTGATTCAGCAGGGGTTGGGGCACTTTGGGGGCCGCGGCGGTGACCATGATGCCTTCATAGGGGCTGTGTTCAGGCAAGCCGAGAGTACCATCGCCAGTATGGACCTGGACATTGGAGAGACCGTGTTCGAGCAACAATTCTTGGGCTGCGTCAGCGAGGGGTCCATGGCGCTCGATGGTGTGAACTTCAGCGGCCAGATGACCCAAAACCGCGGCCTGATACCCTGATCCGGTGCCGACTTCGAGCACTTTCTCATTTCCCTGTAGTTTGAGCGCCGCGGACATCAACGCGACGATATAGGGCTGCGAGATGGTCTGCCCCATGTTGATTCGGAGCGCGCCATCGGAGTAGGCCCAGGTGCGCTGGTCTGCGGGGATGAAGCAATGGCGCGGCACGGTCCGCATGGCATGGAGCACCTGGGGATCGCGCACGCCCCGTTTGGCAATCTGCTCTTGGACCATATGTTCGCGTTGGCCGTCGAAATCTTCAGGGGATGTCATAATAATTCAACGCAAAGACGCTGAGATGCAAAGGTGCAAAGATATTTTTATAGTTCTTTGCATCTCGGCCCAGTTGCGCCTTTGCGTTAAGCTTTTATTGCCAGGGCCGCACCGATGATTCCGGCTTCGTTGAGGGTTTCGGCAGGGACAACTTCGGCTTCGACGGTCAGGTAGTGGAAGAATTTTCTGTGTTTTTTGCTGGCACCGCCACCCAAGATGAAGAGATCGGGCCAGAAGAGGGCTTCGAGGGTGTTGAGGTAGCGGTCGAAGCGCCTGGACCATTTCTTCCAGGAGAGATCGAGACGTTTACGGGCCGCATCGGAAGCGTTCCATTCGGCGTCTTCACCGTCAATTTCGATGTGACCGAGTTCGGTGTTGGGGACGAGAACCCCATCGCTGAAGATGCAGGTCCCTAACCCAGTGCCGATGGTGACGATCATGACGACACCCATTCGCCCCTTGCCGGCCCCAAAACCCATTTCGGCGAGACCGGCCGCGTCGGCATCATTGATCATGGTAACCGGACAACCGGTGGCTTTGCCAAAAAGTTTTGCCGCGTTGGTGCCGATCCAGCTATCATCAATGTTGGCCGCGGTGCGAGCCACCCCTTGCTGCACTGGGGCCGGGAACCCACAGCCAATGGGGCCCGTCCATTCGAAATGGTTGGCAATTTCGCCAACCACGGCGGCCATATCCGCGGGTTTAGCTCCTTCGGGGGTCGGAATTCGGTAACGCGGGGCTAATAATTCACCTTTGATGGTGTCAACGGGGGCGCCCTTGATGCCGCTGCCGCCAACGTCAATGCCGAGAATGTTCATGGGAAACTCCTAGGGATGAGATATCCCCATTATACCTAAGAGATTTTGTTGATACGTGAAGCGTGATGAGTGAAATGTGAGATTCTGCTATAATCAAATCGCTCGGCGATAAATCATCGAGCTAACGGCTAAAGGACGGTGAACCGCCCTGTTATTAGCCCCAGCGGGGCTTGCGCTCTGAGCCTGGGAGTTTACCCCCAGGCGTTAGGAGGGAACTATGCCATATTGGCGACTTTTCTATCACATTACTTGGGGGACGAAGCATCGATTACCACTCATCGAAAATTCTTGGGAAGATGATCTTTATGGTTATTTGTGGGGTAAAACGGATGCTTTAGGTTGCATTCCGCACGCGATCATTGGGGTGGTAGATCATGTGCACATTGTTATTTCGATTCCCCCGAAGTTTGCGGTGGCAGAAGTTATTGGGAAACTCAAAGGTGCGAGTTCCCACCATGTCAATCAAACGATTTTGGGGGAGAAGAATTTTTATTGGCAAGCAGAATATGGGGTGATGACATTTTCTGAGCGGCACCTTTCAACGGTTGTAGCATATGTGCAAAATCAGAAGAAGCACCATGCTGAAGAATGGTTGTGGCCGATATTAGAGAGTCGTTCGATTGGAGCGCCCAGCGATAAATCACCGGGTTAAACGCTCAAGGACGGTAAACCGCCCTGATTATTAGCCCCAGCGGGGCTTGCGCGCTGAGCCTGGGGGTTTAGCCCCTGGCGAATTAGGCTCATAATCCCACCGGAAATTACAATACTCAGCGCCCATCCCAATCGTCTGCGCGCGGCCCCATTTAATTGATTCAGGCATCGCACCCATCAAAATATCATCCAGTTTGCAGAAAACCGGGGTTAGCTCAGGGGCATTGTACTGTTTGAGAACATCGATATAAAAACAATGATGGATATCGAAAGCCAGAGAATTTTCGTCATTTTGGACAATGTCATACTGCCAACCCGGCGCGGGGAAAGCATTGTCCATTGCGAAAAGCGTCAGTTTTCGAAAGATGTCGAAATTCTCAGGAGCGAATTTCATCAACTGGTTCAGCCGCATATTAAGGGGTGGAAATTGGTAAAACCAGGCTTCAAACAGAGCATCAATCTCAACCAGCGCAGTTTTGACATCTTTACCATCTTCCCGCAGGATTTGATAGAGCGCTAACCCCGGCAAGATGTTGCCAACCACATGGGAGTTGAAGACTGCCTTATCGAAAACAGGTCGCTGAACCTTTAATTCTCCATAGCGCTGCTCGACGCGGGTCATGAAAATCGCGGCATTAAGTTCACCCATTTTCTCAGTCAGGATCCGCTGCCAGATTTTGGCGTTGGGCATGCGGGGCGTGGCAAATCGTTTTTTAGCAATGAGGGTGCCACCGACTGCACCGATTGCAAGACCAAGCAAGAATTTTGCGACGTTTTTGAGCATAGTTTCTCCTACAGAGAGGATAATGAGTTATTGGGTATAGAGTGACTGGGGCAATTCCCTAATCACCTACTTTCGGTTTCCTGCCAACATAAATCCCATAGCCCATAAAATTGAGATATTTCCCTGGATTACTCCCAACATATTTGAGCATGGCGCGCGTTTCCCGATCAGCAAACAGCGTTTTAAAGGTCCGTCCTAGTATGCGTAGATAGGTACGTTTGTTTAAGAGCGCACTCTGATTTTTCGCTTCGGTTCGCATTCCCATCGCATGGTCCTCGGCAACCAGATCAACCAACCCGGCCTCCGTCATGAGATTCTGCCATAACTCGGAGGGCAGGAATTCTTGCCCGGTGAGGTCAACAATGGTTTGGCGCGCCGCTACTTCGGGGTCATTGACCCAGATTGCTTCTGTCAGCCCCACATACCCGCCTGATTTGATGACCCGGACATATTCGCTCATGGCCTTCGGTTTATCTGGCACGAATACATTGACGCTCTCACTCATCACTGCGTCAAATTGATCGGCATCAAAGGGTAGGTCCATCGCATCACCCAACCGAAACTCGACCTGGTCACCCATGTCTTTCTCAGTAGCCCAATTTTGGGCGCTGGCTACCATACTGGGAAGCAGATCCACGCCAACAACGCGGCACCCATACTTCTCGGCGATATACAAACTTGATAGCCCCGAGCCGGAGCCGACATACAGAAGGATTTTCCCTGGTTGAAGTTGACATAATTCAGCTAATTTATGGGTCGCGTGGGCCCCGCCGATGTGCTTGGTATGGCCGATCTTAGCCTGCATATCGAAGTATTGGGGCAGGCCGTGGTCGGCGGCGCGGGATGAAGTTTTTTCAGACATAACTCGCTTCCTTCAATTTTTGGAAAGTAAACCACGAATTACGCTAATCCCCGTTAATTTCTTACAAAGATTGGCGAAAATTCGCGCAATTAGCGGTTTTAAATCCGCTTTTCTAGAATTATTACCAGATGAACGGCAGCAATCGATAGCGCGTCTTCTGTGTAAATTCCTGATACCCCTCCAACTCAACCTGGAGGGTTTTATCTTCCAGCGCGGTACGGATGATGAGAGCGATGAGGGTGAGCGCGACGGGGATGTAGGCCCAGAGAGCTCCAAGGATCAGGGGTATGGCGGCGAAGAACAACGCGGCCCCAGAATATCCTGGATGGCGGACGATTTTGTAGGGACCGGTATCGCAGACGGTGTGGCCACGATCGGTCTGGATGCGGACGACGGCGGAAAAGAAGCGGTTTTCGATCAAAGCCCAGGTGCCGAAGGCAAATCCGAGCAGGCCAACAGCTAATGCAATCCAGGGGATTGCCGGGACAATCGAAGCTGACCAGCCAAAGCGATAATCCAACCCGGCGACGATCAAAATGGCAATATTGCCATACACCCCGACAATGGCGCTGAGCGCCCGATCCCAGGATTTGACACCCGCCGCCGCGCGAAAGTTGCCGCGCTCCTGGGCTAAGTCAGGATTTAGTTTAAACATGGCCACGCGGCTGACAATCGTCAAAACAACGGTGACGGCAGAATATACCCAACCCAGGGGCCATTTGATTGTGCCAGCGGTGACGAAAAGAATAATGGGATTGAGTAAGAGATAGATGCCAAAGGCGATGAGGGCTTTGACGGGGAATTCTTTTTGGGGTGGTGTGGTGGTGGACATGGAGCCTCCGAAGATAAAAGATTAGGGGAGAAGGATTGGGGGAAAGAGTCATGCAACCCTATGCCCTAACACTTCATACCTTATCCTTTATAAATCTACCCCCAGCCCACAATACCCTAATAATATTCGTGTAAATAGGGCAATTTCTGGGGGAACATGGTCCGCAGGACTGCTTGTATCTCGAGAGATGGATCACCCCATCCCAAGAAGCAGAAATCTCCCGGATCGTTGGTACCATAAATTAGAGCGGATAAGCCTTGAATAGTGAGGGTGCAGTCGGCACTGGGGGCTGGGGAGACCTCCAGGGTACCGGAATCTCCCCTAAATTTCCAGATGCAGTTGTTCCAAGGGCAATCCGAGTCCACGATTTGGGCTGAGAACGTGCCGGGTTCGCACGGCATCCCATTTAATCCCTTAACATCCAAAACCCGGCCCATGGGGGCCACAAAGACGGGCTCCAACTCAGGACGGAGATCAGCCAGCCAGGTGCCAGGGCGCTCGTAGGCCGGGAGCCACATTTCGACTCGGTTAGCTTGATCGACGTGGCGGGCGATCCAATCGAGCATGAGATATTTGGCCGCGCTGGTCCGATAATAAAATCGAGGCGCTCGAAGTGTAAACCGCATAATCTCACCGCCGGTGAGTGAATAGACCATCAGCCCCACCAACTCGCCATCCACAATGGCTTTCAAGACCCAGCTCCGGTTACTCTGCGCACCTTCCTTTTGCGACTCTTCGAAATTGGCCATACCATGAATGCCGGGCTGCATGGCGAGAACATAATCGCGGTACTCATCGTAAACATCGCCTACCAGCGCCAGTTCGCATTCTCCGGGGAGATCCATTTTGAAAATTGGCTGCAAATCCTGGGGATCGAAAATAGCCTGTCGAGTTTGGGGGAAAGTCACGTAGCCGAGGCGCTCGTAAAATGAGCCCCGGAATGGGTAGAGGCTGGAGACTACCCGGCCTTCGTTGACCTGTTGCTCATAGGCGTGGCGCATGAGTTGGCGCACGTAGCCCTTGCGACGAGCTTTGGGGTGGGTGGCGATACTCGCAAAGCCCCCCATCCTGAGGATTACCCCGCGCACATTCTGCGTGAGGGTCGGGCAGCCAACGACCGCGACGGCTTCAACGCCTTCAAATAGGGCGTAATAAGTCGGCCCTTTGCGCGTTTTCAGCCGCGTTTCCCACTCGGCTTTATCCGAGAAGGGTGGGTTGGCCGTATAGGCGTAGTTATCGAGCCAGTAGGTGATATCGAGAAGTTCTTGATCTTGGATTTGGCGGATGGTGGTGGACATGGCAGTTGGTTTGTTAGTTGGATGGTTGGTGAAAAATTTTGAGCTGTCTGATTGGTTCAAAGAGTCTTACTGGTCGGACATTTCAAACCAATCAGACCTTTTGGAACCTTTTGACCAATTGGACTACTTCCGTTGGCGGTAAAGATCAGGATCAACCACCGCTTGCATTTGCTCGATATCCAACTCTCCACCCAAAAATTCGTTGATTTTATGGACGTAGGGAGTGGGGTCAGCGAGCATAGCATTGTAATCGACATCGATATATTGTAGGTTGGATTGGCTGTCCATCCAGGCCTTGACTTGCTTGACATGCTTGGCAAACAGGTCGGCCATGGTGGCGTCGTCGACTTTAGAATCTTCACCGCGATTTGCGAGCATCTTGGCCTGGGAGGCTAATACTTCTTCGATTTTGCGGCGCATGAAGAGGACGCGGTACTCATAGTTATTGGGGAGGGAGGTTAGCAGCGCGCCGATCACTTTGACGGCTTTGCCTTCAGCATCGGGAAGCCAGGCGACATCGCCTTCTTTGAGCTTTTTGGCGCGCTCGAATTCATAATAACCCTTGGGGTTGTCGCTATCCGCGGTGCGGATATGGTCGGTGAGAGGGGGAATTCCACCCGCTTCGAGCATCGTCATCGTCATCGAGGTCCCCGAGCGCGGCAGTCCCGAGACGATGGTGATGGGTGTTTTTTTCTTGCGTTTGAATAGTTTTAGCATGTTAAGTCCTTGAAGTAGAACACGGATGACGCGGATCTATTTATTTAATTTATATCCATGCGAATCCGAAAAATTCGCGTCATCCGCGTTCTATTTATGAAATGAAAAACCGACCGCGGATGGTGCTGCGGCCGGTTTGAATTATAGTCGAAAAACAGGTGTTTGGCTTTAAGCGCCGTTGGTCTCAACTAGGAAATTTTTGACGGCTTTGAGGCCTTTCTTGGGCAATTCCATTTCGGCAAGAGCCCCATCGTGATCGCCTTCGACGATGCGGCGGCCGAGACCGGAGTGACGCCACATTTTGAGATCCTCCTCGACCGGAGAGCCGATCACATCTTCACGGGCAATCTTGCCATCGGCCATGACGACGATGCGGTTGGTCTGCCGGGCGACAGTGTGGTCGTGGGTGACGACGATGAAAGTGGTTCCCTGACTGGCATTGAGATCGTGGAGTAGGGTCATCAGGGCGCGCCCAGATTCGGAGTCCAGAGCACCGGTGGGTTCATCAGCGAGAACCAAGGCCGGATTATTGGCTAACGCCCGGGCTACCGCGACCCGTTGGCGCTGTCCGCCGGAGAGTTGGTTGGGTAGGTGGGTCATCCGATCACCCAATCCGACAAGTTCCAATAGCTCTTTCGAACGTTTCTTGCGGGCCAGAAGCCCAACTTGGCCCATCATCGGCACTTCAACGTTTTCACGCGCCGTCAGGGTCGGGATCAGGTTATGGAGTTGAAACACAAACCCTACTTTTTTAGCCCGAAAGACATCTTTATTCTTGATTTTAGCGAGGTCTTCGCCTTCAATAAGAACCTGGCCGTTGGTAGGTTCATCCAGGGCACCGATCATATTGAGCAATGTGCTTTTTCCGCTACCGCTGGGTCCCATTACAGAGACCAGTTCACCCTGCTCAATCTTAAGGTCAACCCCATCCAAAGCCCGGATTTCTTCACCATCGCCATAGATGCGGGTGAGGTCGCGGGTTTCGATGAGGGGAGTGGGAGTGCTTATATTTTGGGTCATAGGCAAGTTCCAGGGAAAATAGGGACTAGGGGGCCGAGGTGAGGGGGGTGGGCAAGCTCCATAATTGCGGAGCCCTAACCCTTCACCCTTATCCCCTGCCCTTTATTCCAATTCAACATCCACAAAGGCCGTCATCCCCCAACGTAACTCTGCCGGGACTTCGTCCAGTTCGACGACGACGGTGTAGTTGACGCCGGAGCCTTCGGTGGCCTTGGGCGCAATGCTGGTGATGGTGCCATCAATGACGGCATCCGGCAAGGCATCGAAGGTCACAATGACCCGGTCCTGAACCGCCACTTGGGCCACATCAATCTCACCCAGGTCCGTGGTCTCGACGTGCAGGTGTCCGAGATCGGCCAGGAGCAGGACGGGTTGACCGGGCGAAACGAATTCACTCTCATTGATGTTGAGTTCACCAATCGTCCCGCTGAAGGAAGCTACCAGTTCCAGGTCCGCCAGCGCCGCTTCGGCTGCCGCCAGTTGGGCCTTGGCATTCTCGATCCGGGCCTCCGCAATCGCCACATCATCGGGGTCCGGCCCCTGAGTGTACATCTCGTGGTCGGCCTGGGCATCGGCAATCAAAGCTTCCAAGACGGCAATGTCTCCGGGTTCAGGCCCCTGTTGGACTCGATCCCACTCGCGCTGGGCTTGGGCCAGTTGGGCCTGCGCCAGCAGCAGCTTGCCTTCTTCCGCATCAATGTCCACCTGCCGCCCCGTCCCCTGCAGGTTGTTCAAGCGGCGGACCGCATCTTCGTAGGCTTTCTCCGCCGTGGCTTTCTTGGCCAGGAAGTGGGCCCGCGTCAGGTTCGTCTCCGCTTTCTTCTCATGTTCTTCGAAGTCTTCGGTCGCTTTCTCCAGCGCATCTTCTGCCAAAATCACCTGGGCCTGGGCCGCATCAATGTCATACTGATTGGCCGTCGTCTGTTGGTAGCGGAAGTTCCGGTCGTAGGTGTCGATGGCCTTGTTGGCATCCGCAATCGCCTTCAGGGCCGCCGCTGCTTGCAAATCGAAGGCCAGCAGTTCTTCCAGTTGGACGGCGTAGTCTTCTTTGGCCTGCAGGGCTTGGGCCGCCAGAAGATCGGTGTTGTCATATAGTTGATCCAGGGCGTATTCGGCGTTGGCCAGTTCGAACTTGGCCGCTGAGACCGCCGCCTGCTGCTGTTCGGTCCCTTCCAGGCGCACCAGGACGTCGCCTTCACTTACTACATCCCCCTTCTCGACCAATACTTCCTGCACCACTCCGCCGGTCTTGACCGACAGGTAGGCGCGCTGTTCGGGCACTACTTCGCCGGTAGCACTCACGATCGGCACAAATTCTTCAAAGACCGTCACTGCCTCGGCTTCTGCCGCTTCATCGCCACCAGGCGTAGGCAGTTCGCAGCTGGTGAGGGCAAAAGCCAGACTCAGGGCCAAAATTGCTAATATGGTTACTTTGCTTGTTTTCATAGTTATCTCCTAAAAAACGCTAAAATGTTCAACGTTCGAACTTTCCAACGCTGTTATTCATATCGTAATGCTTCCACCGGTTGCAGTCGGGTGGCCCGAAAGGCCGGATAAATGCCACCGAGAATGCCCAAGAAAAGGGCAATGGCAATCGCGCGGGCAAAAATATCAATTTCCCAGATAATCGAATAGACATCACCCACCAGGGGAGCGTTATCAAGTATATAACCCAATCCAAATCCGATCAGGATACCGGTCAACCCACCCAAAATGCCCAGCCAAAACGCCTCTGTGACGATCATGCTCAAAATCCGGCGGCGGCGCCAACCTAAGGCCCGCAGCACACCGATTTCTCGGGTCCGTTCTAAAACGGCCATCAACATGGTATTCATCACGCCAAAACCGCCGACGGCAATTGCCAGGAAGGATATGGCCCCCATCATGACGTCCATGGCAGCCATATCGGGCATTTGTTCAGCGAATTCACCGGCGAGTGAGGCATGAGCTTCGGGGAATTGACGATTGATCTCGGCGACAATCTCGGGGGCGTCGGTGGGGTTATCCACTTTGACCATGTACATGCTGACTTTGCGGGGTTTGCCCACAATGGTCTGACCATCCCGCAAGGAGATGATGCCGCCCATTTCCATCCAGCCGGAACCACTTTCGTAAATGCCGACCACCTTGAAACGGCTGCCGATCAACTCAATCGTGTCGCCAATATCCTTGTTCATGGCTTCGGCCATCATTTTGCCAAGGAGCATCTGATGGTTGCTGGTCAGCGGTTCCCCGGCAATAATGTTTTCTTGTTGAATACCATATTCGTTGGGAGCCATTCCCCGATAAATAAAGAAAGTTCCGGCTTCGGGGATCATCGTCGCGGAGAAAATCAGCCCACTCACAGCTCTGACGCCTTCTAAACCCGAAATCTGACTACCCAGGCGTTGATCGAGGGTACTGTAGCCTGTATCGGCGATGCCTGCTTGCCGGATCATAATTTCGGATTCGTTGCTAATTCCGCCAATCATGTCCATCGTACCGCGCACCAGCGCTTCGAGGGCCGTGATCCCGCCGACGGTGATGCCGATCACACCGAGGGTCAGGAAGGTTCGGGAAGTACGCTGCCACAGGCTCTGGAGGGCCATTCCCCCAAAGGGCAATCGCCGGACTTTGCCGCCACTGCTACCCCCTTCATATCGGAGGGCTTCAACCGGGGGCATCCGAGAGGCTCGCCAGGCCGGGTAGGCCCCGCCAACAAATCCTAAAATCAACACGGTCATAAAGGCCTGGATCAAAATCGAGGCGCCGATATTTTCCACACCAGCCCCAAAGAAAGTCATAAAATCAGAAAGTGCGGCCATCATTAGCCAACCGAAGATGACGCCAACTAATCCACCCAAAAAGCCGACCAAAACCGATTCGCTCAAAATCAAAAGCATCACCCGCCGCTTGCTCCAGCCAATCGACCGTAATACGCCGATCTCCTGGGTACGCTCGATGACAGCCATGAGCTGGGAGTTCATCATGCTGACACCACCGATGACAATGGCCAGCCCGGCGATGCCCCAGGCAAACCCGTTCATGGTTTGACCCATGATTTGTTTATCAGCAAACGTTTCGGTAGTGTTGACCTCGGCTTCAGGCCAGAAGCGGTTAATCCGGGTTTCGACCCGCTCCGTCATGGAGGGGTCTTTAAGTTGGACATAAAATATATTGACGGTGCGCTGCTTGCCCAGCAGGGTTTGGGCATCTTCCAACCGCATTACCCCGCCGCTGTCTTCGAGTTCCTGGCCGGTTTCGTAGATGCCCACAATCCGGAAGACACTGTCGAGCATCCGCAGGGAGTCACCGGGCTTCTTTTCTAGTATTTCAGCCGCATTGGCTCCCAGAATGACGGGTTTACCTTTAACTCGGCTGGCATCCCGACTGTCGAGAGCTACTCCCTCAATGATATTGAATTTACCCAACACAAAACTATCAGCCGGATAGCCAAAAACAAAGAAATAGGGCACGGTCTCGGTTTGGACGAAACTCTGCATCATCGCGCTGACATCCGAGACTTCGGCCATTTTTTCCAGTTCATCCCCTATGCTTTCATCGAGGGAACTGATGCTGACATCCATTGATTCGGATTGCGAAATGACCAGATCAGCTTTGCTGCCAGTAATGAATGAGTCGTAACCGGCCTGAACACCCTCGGCCAGTGCGCCCAGGGCTACAATCGCGGCTACCCCCATAGAAATCGCGAGTACCGTCAGAATGGTCCGTCCCTTGCGTCGTGAAAGGTTTTTTAAGATCATGTTTTTTTAGGAAATGGGTATTTGGTGATTAGGTGATAAGGCAACCTGTTACCTGATCACTTGTTACCTGGTCACCTGCCCCGAAATTATGCTCCTGCGGGGAGGGTTGATCACCCATAAAATATAAGTGGTTGGGGGTGGGATGGTTTAGGATTGTTTTAATATTCGAACGATTTACCATCCCACCTTGGCAAATTTCGGTTCGAGCAAGATTTAAATTTTCACGCTATCTCCGAAATTTGCCGAGAGAAATTAAATTTCAGTAATTTCGGGGACGGTCAGCAGGTGAAAGGCCAGGGTAGACATCCAGGGGGCTTTGCGGAGTTTGCCGCCGGGCTGATTGGAGGTGGCCCGTTGGGTGATGGCCCGACAGTGTTCGAGCACGGCCTCGTCGGTGAAATACATATCCAGGGGCACCTCACCGGTCAAAATTTCACGCACGCCCAGTTTGCGATAAATGGTGCTGATAATTTCTGAGACCCACCCGGCACCCAAGACCAATTCATCCGCAATATCCCGAATGGCCAGATTGAAGATGATCCCCAGACGGATAAGTTCGTTTTCACGCCGGGAGAATTTAGTCGTCAGACGACGACCATCGAGGATCAAGGTGCCAGTCGGGAAGGCATACCGGCCTGCCGATTTATGGATCCCCGGAGAAATGACGCAAGTGTCATTATAGACAGCCGCGACGACAGCACCCAGGGCATATAAGATATCCTGTTTCAGGACATAGCCACTGCACTGCGAGTGAATAATTTCATCTAAAACTTCTCTTTTTGCCAACGTACCGGTATACAGAATTTTTGGAGGGTGCGGCATCTGCTGAGTTAGGGCTGCCAGCTTGAGGGGGAGTCCCGGTTCCCCTGGAATCTCGGTATCAATAATGACCACATCGACCGTTTGCAGTTCATCGGTGAGAAACAGCTCTAACTCTTTCTCACCATAAACTTCACCAACCACCCGGGTTCGCCAATCACGAGTCAACAGCAGCGACATGAGATCGCGGGCGTAGGGGTCGTCTTCGATAATCAGTACACGGATGTCTTTGGCCATGGGGTTTTCCTTGGGTCTAAATGGTCGGAAAGGTCTAAGTTGTCGAGTTTATTATCAGCATCTTGAGTAGCGCTGCGTATCGAAGGGGCGACTCGGTGTAAGTCATTTCACAGATGCATCATTTGAAGAAGAGATTATACGCTAAAACTGTGTTTACCAGGGTTAAAACCGCCCCGATTCCTAGACCAATTGGGAGGGAGATCAGAATATGCTTGCGCATGGATTCTTTTCCCAGCGCGGCAGGGAGTTTGAGGAAATCGGGTCGCCATTTGGCGAGAACGAAACCGTCAATCACGATGGTATCGTAAGCAAAAAAGACCAGATATAACCCATAATTCAGGAGTAGAAGTGTCTCAAAGTCCAGCGAAATTCCCTGGCGGGCAAGGTTGAAGTAATTAGCAGCTAAAGTTAACCCCAGAAAAAAGAGCGGAAGGATCATCATCGCCAAAATCCCCTGGAGGGGGATCTTTTCTTTGAGCAGGCCGTCTTCATTTCGGGCGGTGTAGACCAATCTTGTCCGGAAGGCGACCACAACAAAAACACTAAAGGCTGCGATGCCAATCAAGCCCCAGATGGTCAAAAACGAAATGAGCGTTGACGATGTCATTAGAATCATTTTGTAGGGACCCAATATATTGGGTCCCTACAAGACCTCCACAAATATCTCACAAGTAATACTCGGTCCCAAAACCACCGGTTCAGGCTGTCCGTCTACTTGAATTTTGAGATTACCATCGAAAGGCGAGATTTCGACCACCGTCAGAACCGCATGGGGTACAACGCCATTTTCGCCCAGGTAACGCAGTAATTCGGGGTCATCATCCGGAACTTGTTTGATCTCCGCCCGTTGGCCGATGGACAAATCTCCTAAACAGAGTGAAGTCGTCGCGGGGACTTTTAAATCACGAGAAGGGATCGGGGCGCCATGAGGATCATACTCCGGATTGCCTAACACTGCCGCCATCCGCTCAACAAAACGCGGCGAGATAACGTGCTCCAGGCGATGGGCTTCAGCATGCACCTCATCCCAGGGGAAGCCTAATATTTCATGGAGAAATTGTTCCAACAACCGATGGCTGCGCGTAATTTTTAGCGCGGCATGTTCACCATCAGTGGTCAAAGTAACGCCGTAATGTTTCTTATACTCCACTAACGGCTGCTGGCTTGCGGCCAATTTCTGGATCATCCCGGTGACCGAGGCCGGTTTGACCTCCAACGCAGCGGCAATATCTTTCGTGCTGGCGCGGCCATGTTGGGCAGACAGATCGTAGATGATCTTGAGATAGTCTTGAATGGCGGGGGTTAAGTTCATAATTCGTGAGGCATGGAGCGTGAAGCGTGATGAATTTCAAGTCTCACGTATCACGCTTCACGGATTATTTCTTTGAAAATCCAATCATTGGCAAAAACCTGCCGGTTCTGGTCATGTAATCCCGATATTCATCACCAAATTTCGCGATCAAGTTGGCTTCTTCTTGGGGGGTGCGGAACGCCATGATGATGAAGGTCAGTAAGCCCAGAAGCATGATGAACCAGTTATCGGCCATCAAGCCAAATGAGATGAAAAAGGTGGTCCCAATTGTGTAGAGGGGATGTCGCACCCAGCGATAAGGGCCACTCGTAGAAAGTTCGTGTTCTGTCCGGGTGGCACTGGTAGGGGTGATCCCGCTGCCGATGCTGCTGAACAACCAGTAAATACCGATGGTGCATAAAATACCAAGAACAGCGCCAGCCCAGCGAAAACCGACTAGCAATCCGAGTTTAGACCAGTTCATCCAGTGGGGATTGATCAAATAAGCCAGGGGGCTTAGCCACAAAACCAACCCACCAATCCGAATGATACTCAGCAGGGCAGTTCCATCGACACGACGAGAGACTTGCTCCCCTGATTCCTGATCCGCCTTGCGCCGGAAATAGGCCGAGATGCCAAAACCAGTAAAGAAGATGAGACTAGCCAGCAGGCGAAAGATGCTTTCGTTGTTCATCAGTACCAGGGTTAGGGGACAAGAGTAAAGGGACAGGAAAATCCCTCAACCTTTATCCCTTCACCCCTATTTTTATCCTGCAAATAACCGCCACACCTGAGCGACTACAAATGTGATTACAAAGCCCATCAGCACTGGGGCCAGCGAAGCGACCCAGGTCCATTTGGCATTGCCA
The DNA here is from genome assembly GCA_964453155.1 of uncultured Anaerolineales bacterium. Classification (GTDB taxonomy): domain Bacteria; phylum Chloroflexota; class Anaerolineae; order Anaerolineales; family UBA11858; genus CAYVQU01. The sequence goes on from CAYVQU010000002.1 coordinate 35,832, forward strand.
GTTTCTTTGTAGATGGTGTAGATGGTTGTGCTGCACGGGTTATGGATCAGACTGAAGAGCATCAAGTTGACGGCCGTCAGTAAGGTCCAGCCCCCGGCTTGGAAGAGAGCCATTGTCTCCATTCCGGATTCAAGTTCGAACATCACGCCCGTTCCTTCGCCGACGCCGGAAACACCGGTCACCAGGACGGTTAGCATCATAATAGTGGGAATGACAATCTCGTTAGCAGGGATGGCGACAATATAGGCCACCAAGATCACACCATTCAACCCTAGGAGCAAGCCAAAGGGGTTTAGGAAATCGATCAGATGTCCGGCGATGCTGACCCCAGCAATGTTGATATTCGCACTCAGCCACAGGACGGCGCCCGCGGGAAGGGCGAACACAATGGCGCGCCACAGCACGATCAAAGTCCGGTCGATGATGGAGGTATAGATGGTCTGCCAGATACGGGGTGGGCGATATGGCGGTAATTCCAAACTAAAGGTGGAAACTTCGCCTTTGAGCCAGGTTTTGGAGAGAAACATAGAGGTCAAAAAGGTCAGCAATATCCCTAAAAGGGCGATGCCCACCACCGCCAGGGCCGATATCACGCCGGCCAAGGCGGGCGGCACCAGCGCGCCAATGAACAGGCTGGCAATCAAAATTTGCGTCGGCCAGCGGCCGTTACAGAGGGCAAAGTTGTTGGTGATGATGGCGATCAAGCGTTCCCGGGGGCTGTCAATGATCCGGGTAGCAACTACTCCGGCGGCATTGCAGCCAAACCCCATCGTCATGCTGAGGGCTTGTTTGCCGTGGGCCCCAGCTTTGCGAAACATATTATCCAGGTTAAACGCGACCCGGGGGAGATAACCAAAGTCTTCGAGCAGCGTGAACAGCGGGAAGAAAATGGCCATCGGGGGCAGCATCACGCTGATGACCCAGCCGGTAGCGAGGTACATCCCGTCGATCAACAGACCATCGAGCCACCAGGGCATGTTGATGGCAGCCGCCAGCCCCTTAAGCCAGGGATGGATGGTATCCAGGAAGAGAGTCGCCAGCATTGAGGAGGGTACATTGGCTCCCGAGATCGTCAGCCAAAAGACGATCATCAGCAGGAGCAGCATCAGGGGGAAACCCCAGACCCGACTGGTTAAGATTTGGTCAAGTTTGCGGTCAAAATCGAAGCGCGGTTTCTCTTCGGGGCGAGTCACGGCTCGGTCGGCGATTTGGGCCGCGTCGGTATACATCGTTTCCATCAATTTTTCGTGAAAATCCACACCGACTTCCCAGCGCAGGGATTGAGCGGCATTCAGAATTTCATCGGGGGAGGTTGTGTTTGTGGTCATAATTTCTCCGTGGTCAGTGAACAGTTATCAATGGTCGGTAATCAGTGAGCACTGTTTACTGCTAACCGATAACTGTTTACTGATTCCCGATCACTTGCAACTGTGCGGCCCGGGACTCAATATCACCATGCGTCAAATCGCCAAGTTCACCCCGGCGCAGGGCCTCGGCAATGCGTTCGTCGCCGTCGAGGAGGCGGAGGGCCACCCACCGGGCATTGGGCAGCTCGGGGTAAGCGGTTTCGATTTGAGCTGTGAGTTGGGAGACCGCTTTTTTGAGTTCGGGTGAGTCATAGTTTACTTTGTAGGGGTTTCCGACGACCTCGCCGCTGGCAACTTCATTGACAGCCTGCAAAAGTTCGGGAACCCCTTCACCTTGACGGGCCACCATTGGAACCACCGGCACCCCTAAATCCCGTGCCAGCCGCCGTTCATCAATATCGAGGCCGTGCCGCTGAGCTTCATCCATCAAATTCAGGGCCACGACGGCTCGATTGGTAATTTCCAAGACCTGTAAAACCAGGTTCAAATTGCGTTCCAGGCGGGTAGCATCCACCACCACAATCGTCACATCTGGTTGGCCAAATAGAATGAAATCGCGGGCCACTTCCTCGTCCAGGCTGGTTGCCAGGAGGGAGTAGGTGCCGGGGAGATCTACGAGCTTGAACTTGGCATCGGCATACTCAAAACCACCTTCAGCGCGCGTCACAGTTTTGCCAGGCCAATTGCCCGTGTGCTGACGCAGACCGGTCAGAGCATTGAAAACGGTGCTTTTTCCCGTATTGGGGTTCCCAGCCAGGGCGATCACATAATCGAAATCCGTCATATCGACGCCGAGTTTACGCAACGCAGCCGCATTGTGAACCGGGCAAGTAGCGCAGCCGTCGGCAGAGACATTAACATTGGTTGTCATCATTTTTTTCCTTCACTTTTTGCATACCGTAAAGCGTGATACGTACTTACAAATCATCACGCATCACGGTTTACATTTCAGGTATCAGCATTCCCCCATTTCGGGGCAAACGGTAATTAACTTAGCTTGTGATTTGCGCAGGGCAATCACTGCTCCGCGGACACGATAAGCGATGGGATCACCGCCGGCCGATGCCATCTCGACTTCAATGGTCGTACCGGGTAGTAGACCGAGGTCCATTAAGCGGCGGCGTTCGGCCCCTCGAATTCGAGGGGATACTTCTACGACCTCGGCTTCTTGACCGGGTTTGAGATTGGTCAGCGGTTCTCCGGGGACAGCCTCGGCTTCAGGTTGTTCGGCTACCGGGACCACCGCGATATTGTTGGCCAAAATTGGCGCCAGAATATGTTCATCACCCCCGGCCCAAAAGCGGACCCGTTGAGACGAGGTCTCGAGCAATCGAACTTCCTGACCGACATGCAGACCCTCCGCGACGAGTTGGGCATAAACCGCCTCAGGCTCATCTTCCATATGGATGATGCGGGCCGGGGTATTTAGATCGAGTTGGGTCAGGGCTTTGCGGTCAGCGGGATAGACCACAGTCCCGTCAGCCATGGGGATGGGGTCGCCATGGGGGTCATGGGTGGGATTCCCCAGTTGGTAAGCCAGTTTTTCGACCTCTTCTGGAGTGAGTTGATGCTCCAGCTGATGTGCTTTGGTGTGCCATTCGGATTCTTCAAAACCGGTCTGTTCGGCCAGATAGCGTTCATAGATGCGATGGGCGCGAATGACTCGCAGGGCATAATCGCGCCCCGCGGTTGTCAGGCTGAAGTCAGTGCCGGCCATTTTGATGAGATCATGAGCCTCGAGATTAGAGATCACATCCGCAGCCTGACTGGTGCTGATGTTCAGAGCACCTGCCAGACTCTCCACGGAAGGTTGTCCACCGTGAATGTCAAAATCATGAATATGTTTGAGCGCATCCTCGTTCAAGACACGGTCCGTCATTTCATTGGTACGCTGCCAACGCCAGTACAATCCGCGTTCAGGCCAAAAGATCAACAGGCCCACGGCTGTCAGCACGGCGGCGATGATTAAGGAAGATAAGGGATCGGGCATAAGGTCACCTCGGTGGGGTCTAAATCGTCCAAGATATCTGATAGGTCTAACTGGTCATTGGCTTTGACATTTTCGACAAATTTGACCTATCAGATACGCTAGATTTTTTGACTAAAACAATATTTAGGCCAGACTAATATTTCGGATTTTAGCAATTCTATCCAAAAATGTCAATGACAAGTTTTGCAGGATTTCATCTCTTGGCAAATGTCAGCATGTCCCTTACAATCCAAAAACACTGAAACCGCATAGGAGCAACACAGATGCAATATCGTAAATTTGGTTCTTTAGATTTCGCCGTTTCCGCCTTGGGGTTCGGTTGTATGCGCCTCCCCGGGCGCCGCTTTAGCCTGATGGGGGCGGACACAAATGAGTCCATCAAAATTATTCGTTCAGGGATCGATCAGGGCATCAACTATATCGATACGGCCTGGCCCTACCACCTGGGTGAAAGCGAAAAAGTTTTGGGTTTGACGCTGAAAGATGGTTACCGCGCAAAAGTCAAACTGGTGACCAAACTGCCCATGTTTTTAGTTCGTAAAACTGAGGATTTTGACCGTTATCTGAACGCCCAACTCGAACGCCTACAAACTGAAACTATCGATATTTATCTCTTCCATGCCATGAATGCGGGTGGATTGGAGAAAGTCAAACGGTTGGGTTTGATCGAAAAAATGGAAGCGGCCCAGCGTCAGGGTCGGATTCAGCACATCGGGTTCTCGTTCCATGATACCGCGCCAGTTTTTCGTGAGATCATCGATTACTACGATTGGGATATGACCCAAATCCAATACAACTATATGGATACCGGTTTTCAGGCCACCACGGCCGGGCTTGAGTATGCCCATGAAAAAGGGATCGCCGTCGTCATCATGGAACCGGTCAAGGGTGGAACACTGGCAAATCCCCCGGCGGAAGCCCTGGCCGTGATGAATTCGGCCGCTGTGAAACGCACGCCAGTCGATTGGGCCCTCCAATTCTTATGGAATCGGCCCGAAGTCGCGACCGTCATCAGCGGGATGGGCACTCAGCAAATGGTGGACGAAAACTGTGCCAGTGCCGCCCGTTCGGGGATCAACTCACTCAGCCCTGAAGATGAAGCAATCATTGAAAAACTGGCTGCCATTTACCAGCAAAAAATCCTGGTTCCCTGTACTGCCTGTGAGTATTGTATGCCTTGTCCGGCGGGGGTTAACATCCCCCAAAATTTTGCCATTTTGAACAATCTCTCGCTTACTGATGGCCGTCTCCGAAAATTCATGACGCGCCGGGATTATGGCAAATTGGCGAATACCAAAGCCCAACTCAACTCAGAGAAAACCAACGGGAATGCGGCCATGTGTGCGGATTGCGGCCAATGCGTCGAAAAATGCCCGCAGAACATCAACATCCCGGTTGAATTAGAAAAAACCCATGCAATTTTGGGAAAAAGAGAGGCAATTGAACAATATTACACGTAAGTGCGTGGCGATTTGTGGTTTATGAGAAAACTGGCAAGATTATCCGCCGCGCCTGAGCAGATTTCGGTTTGCACGGAAATTTTATTGCATATTATGTATGATCTCAATTTTTCGGAGCTAGCAACCAGCATCCTGAGTTACGGAATGTATCAAAGGATACTGGTCAGGCTTAGCCTCGAAGCTCTGAGAGGATACCAAAATCTGCTTGGGATCCAAAATGGATTTGGACATGTGGCCGTTCGATAATCTGACAATCCAGGCCGCCTTGTTAAAAATCTCGATCTTCTGGCCAACTAAATATAATGCCCCCTGGCTGCCAGCTTCCATGGAAATTGTGCATAAAACGTTGCAACTTGCCGAGGTCGGGCCTGAAGACCTGATCTATGATCTCGGTTGCGGCGATGGACGTACCATCATCACGGCCGCCCGCGACTATGGGGCCAAGGCGGTAGGCATCGAGCTTGATCTGCTTCGTTATCTATGGTGTCAATTGCTGGTTACCATTTTGGGTTTGCGCGGGCGGGTCAGAATCATCTACGGCGATTTCTTTCAGCACAATATCAGCGCAGCCGATGTAGTCACCTGTTACTTGGGGCAGGCTACCAACGAGACATTACAAACCAAATTTGAACAAGAGCTACGGCCTAATGCTCGAGTTGTATCCTATAACTTCACCTTTCCTAAACTAAACCTCATCAGCCAAGACGATCAAGCCGAACTTTTTCTGTACGACTTACGCGCATCTGATCAACAGAATTAATAACTCATGTTACGCACGAAGCATCCCTTCGACAGGCTCAGGACAGGCCTGAGTAAGTCCGCAGGACCGTATCGAAGGGTGCGGGTCGTCCAAAAATTCACCCTTCGATACGCTAGCGCTACTCAGAGCCTGCACTGAGCGCAGTCGAAGTGATGAATTTTCAAGCATATTTTCTCAACCTTGCGTAACATCAGTTAATAACAATTAAAAGACCAAGAAACCAGAAATTTTCCTCTAGCATTTCTGGTTTCCTTAGGAAAAAATATGCCCCCAAAATGGACGCAACAAGACATTCCTGATTTATCGGGAAAAATCATTGTCATCACCGGTGCCAATAGCGGTTTAGGTTTTGAATGTTCGAAGACTTTTGCAGAAAAGGGCGCCACCGTCGTGATAACCGCCCGCAACCTGACCAAAGGTGAGCAGGCCAAAGCAGGAATTCTCAAAGCATTTCCAAATTCTCCTCTGGACCTGATGAAACTCGATGTCGGTGACTTAACCTCCGTGCGGGAATTTTCCGAGGCTTTCAAGGAAAAATATGATCGTCTCGATATTTTGCTCAACAACGCGGGAGTAATGGCCATCCCGCGGCAGGAAACTGTTGATGGTTTCGAACAGCAGTTGGGCGTCAACCACCTGGGACACTTTGCTCTGACTGGGTTACTCCTGGACGCCATAGTGAAAACTCCTGGCGCTCGTATTCACAATGTCACCAGCAGCGTTCATTGGATTGGGCGGTTCAATTTCGAGGATCTGATGGGCCAGAAGAAGTACAACCGCTGGCGGGCTTATGGACAGAGTAAACTTGCCAATGTATGCTTCACTTATGAGTTACAAAAACGGCTGCAAACAAACGGGTACGATACGATTGCGAATACATCACATCCGGGATTTGTAATCGGCCAATTGCAAGCAAACAGCATTGAACAATCAGGGACCCCACTAGAAGGATTGCTTTACACCCTTGGTAAACCGCTAGTAGCCCAAGATGTTACAACAGGTGTGCTGCCAATGCTCTACGGGATGACAGCTCCCGCGGCCAAAGGCGGTGTATTCTATGGGCCAAGCTTCTTGAGTATGCGCGGCTACCCCAAGGAAAATATACCCAACAAAGCAGTTAACGATGCAGCCATTCTCAAGCGTATTTGGGATGTATCGGAAGAATTGACCGGTGTTCAATTTCTTTAACTCATGTCACGCACGATATGCAAAATGAGCCAGAAAATTCATCCCTTCGACTGCGCTCAGTGCAGGCTCTGAATAGCGATAGCGTATCGCAGGGTAAATTTTCGGATGAGCCGCACCCTTCGATATGGTCCTTCGAACTTACTCAGGCCTCACCTGAGCCTGTCGAAGGGATGCTTGTTGCGTGACATCAATTATTAAACCTTAGCGGTTGGCGCCTTTTCGTGCGATTCTACAATGGCAGTCTATATTCTCGCAATCTTAATTATCGTTATTGTCATCTCCATCTTCCTGGCGGACTTCTTCGGTGCACCGTGGGTACCAACACCGCGGAAATTAGTGCCTAGAATGCTGACCCTGGCCGAGGTTGGTCCTGACGACGTCGTTTATGACCTGGGATGTGGGGATGGGCGGATTCTCATCACCGCGGCTCGAAAGTATGGGGCCAGAGCCGTGGGGATTGAAATCGACCCCCTGCGATACTTATGGTGTCAGATCATGGTTACCCTGTTCGGCGTTCGAGACCGAGTCATCGTCGTTTATGGGAATATCTTCACAGAAAATTATCATCCCGCCACGGTGGTCACCTGTTTCCTCCGCCAGCGCACGAATAATAAATTGGAAAAAAAACTGCTCGCAGAATTGAAACCGGGCACCCGGGTAGTTTCCAACACATTTATTTTTCCCACCATTCCTGCGGTGGGAGGCGACGACACAATTCGGTTATATCTTTTTTATCCAGATAAAACCGAGGGTTTGAAAAAATCATTATTTTAGGGCGCGTTTTGCTCCTGCAAAAAATCAGAGCAGCAGGGGTTGACAAATCTGGGTCACTAGAGAGATACTTTTATCAAATATCAAATTTTTTTATGCAGATTTCGGAACGCTTTTTAAAATAGCATTTAAATTTAGACCGAAATCTGCTCAGGCGGTGCGGTAAACCAAGTTGGTTGGTTTAAAGCACAAACCGCAGCGCACTTAGGAGGCAACATGCACCACGCGGAGGGCAATTTCAAAGGGGTACGAGATGCAAATATTTACTATCAAAACTGGCTACCAGATGGGGAAGTAAAAGCTGTGCTGCTGGTCGTTCATGGGCTAGGCGAACATTGTGGCCGTTATATGAATGTAGTCAATCACTTTGTTCCACGGGGATACGCGGTCTACGGTCTCGATAATATCGGCCATGGCCGCTCAGATGGGCAGCGCGAATTTGTCGATAAGTTTACAGATTTCACCATTACACTGAAGACCTTTTATGATTTGGTCGCGGCCGCGCAACCCGAAAAACCAATCTTCCTACTAGGGCACAGCATGGGCGGGGCGATCGCGACGTATTATCTTCTCGACCACCAGGATGATTTCAAAGGCGCAATTTTGTCAGCTCCGGGGGTAAAAATTGGAGAAGGGATTTCGCCAGTAGCGATCACGATGAGCAAAATATTATCAAAGTTGGCCCCTAAAATGGGTGTAGTCGCGTTGGATCCGAACGCCATCTCACGGGATCCGAAAGTGGTAGAAACATATCGTAATGACCCCCTGGTTTTCTCTGGAAAAACACCGGCCCGATTGGGTGCAGAATTTCTAACCGCAGTTGAACGCATCGGTAGCGAGGCAGACAAGATTGCTTTGCCACTGATCATGGTTCAGGGCGCAAAAGACACGCTCGTCGAACCAGCTGGGGCCCAGATGCTGTATGACCAGGTCACTTCAGCCGATAAAACCATCAAAATTTACCCCGAGATGTATCACGAGGTCTTCAACGAACCTGATCGAGATTTGGCCCTCAAAGATGTCGAGGAATGGCTGGAAAAACAACTTAACTAACAAAAAAGAGCGCTCTCGGGCGCTCTTTTTTGATTCTTGATCCCGCTGGCAAATGATTATCTTTTCGCAGCCTGATTGACCTCGATGGTAATATGCGCCAGCCCCAAATCAGTAGGGAGAAGTTGTTTATATTCATCCGGTGACCGCAGGTTTTCGGCCAGTAGTGAAATAATAACGCTGTTCATTTTCGGCCCAATCGACCAAAGATGTAAGTCCGTGACCTGAGCGCCGCTGGCTTCCAAAGCCGTCTGTATTCGCTGGCGAAGAGTAGCCGAACCCTGCTTATCTAGCAGGACAGCGCTGGTGGTGCGGATCAGCCCCAGGGACCACTTCGACACCCAAAATGCGCCGACCAACCCCATCAGGGGATCCATCCAACTCAGGCCGAGAAATTTTCCGCCCAAGAGAGCGAAAATCGCCAGTAGGGAAGTCAGGGCATCGGCCAAAACGTGCAGATACGCGGCCCGCAAGTTATGATCGTGATGCTCGTGTTCGTGGTCATGGTCGTCATGCTGGTGATCATGGTCGTGTTCGTGATCGTGGTTGTCTCCCAAAATTAACACCGAAACCCCGTTGACGATCAGTCCCAACACGGCGACAAAAATGGCCTGATTGAATGCGATCTCCACCGGGTTGAGCAGCCGGTCGACGCTCTCCCAGGCCATCATTAGGGCAAAGATGGCCAGCAAAACAGCCCCCGTAAAACCACCCAGGGCATTGACTTTACCGGTCCCAAAGCTAAAGGTGTGGTTATGGGCCTGCCGCCGGGCGTAGACATAGGCAAAGACGTTGATGGTCAGAGCCGCGGCATGAGAGGCCATATGCATCCCATCGGCCAGCAGTGCGATCGAGCCAAAGAGTACACCGGTGGCAATTTCAACCACCATCATGGTGGCGGTGATAATAATAACGATTAAGGTGCGCAGCTCCCCGGTCCGCTTTTCATCCTGACCGAAGGCATGACTGTGTTGCCATTGTTTGAGATTTGTATTTTGCATATTTTAAAATGGAAACCCGATACAAAAGAGTGGCTGGTTGTCGTTTTAGGATGATTTGTACCGGGTTGTACCGGGTTAGTGTCAAAAAGATTTTGTTGATATGGGTTTACTTTTGGATCGTGTATACGTTTGGAATCTGCGCACAAGCGCGAACCAAAACCGGAGCACAATTACTGGCTCCCGGACCACAGGAGCAATTGTCTCCTTCTCTTTCATCAGCTTGAATTTGCAAGCGCCCCTTCTGCACCCAAAACTGGATCATCCCTTCTAGGGCGGCAGGCTCAATTTCCATCTTCCGGCCCAATTCACTGACCGTGATCGGCCCGCGGGCATTTTCAATTTCACACAATACTTGATTTAACATAATAATCCATTGTAGGGGCGCAATCGTGCGCCCCTACATATATTTATCCTAATCCCAACAACAAACCACCCTGGAAGACGACAAAGGCCATCATCCAGGCCAAAACCAACTGCCCCAGGATCGAAACCCAGGTCCATTTCATCCCGAGTTCCTGGCGTTCGGCCGCGACGGCAACCATGCAGGGAGTGTAGATCAACACGAAGACCATAAAAGCCAGGGCTGCCAAGGCCGCGTGACCACCACTGGAAGTCTCAAACCCGGATCGAATCGCACCCATCAGGGCACTGGGCTCTTCTTCAGCATCTTCATCAAACAAATTGATCCCCACAATCAGCGGCAGAGATTTAAGCGTGTCACCGGTCGCGCTGACGAAGGAGGTTACAATTTCGCGCAGGTCCGCCCCAAAGGTGGTCGGTTCAGCTGCAGCCTCGGCTTCTTCGACATCATAGACCTGCGACATGGTGCTGACGACCACTTCTTTGGCGACAAACCCGGTCAGCAGGGCGCTGCTGGCTTGCCAGTTGCCAAATCCCAAAGGTTTTAGCAGTGGAGCGGTGACCCGGTTAATACCCGCGAACAGGCTGTTTTCTAGGTCTACCTCGGCAAACGGTTCCCCCTGAACAATTGGGGTCGCCATCAAAATCCAGATCAAAATGGAGGTGCCTAAAATAATGGTGGTGGCATTCTTCAAAAAAGTACCAACCCGCTTCTGGACGTAGATCCCGACGGATTGCATGTTCGGCCAGCGGTAAGGGGGCAACTCGATGATCAAGGCTGATTGTTCTTTGCCTTTGAAAACCGTGTTGCGCAAGATCACCCCAAAAACCAGAGCGGTTAAGATCCCCAATAGATACATGCTGAATACGGCCGTCCCGGCATTATTCGAGAAGAAGATGGCTCCAAACAAAATATAAACCGGCAGGCGGGCCCCACAGCTCATGAAGGGCACCAATAACCCAGTCAGAATCCGGTCTTTCTCGTTTTCGAGGGTGCGGGTGGCGTAAAAGGCTGGTACTGTGCACCCAAATCCGACCAGCATCGGCAAGAAGCTCTTGCCGTGCAATCCGATGGCACTCATCACCCGGTCCATCACAAAAGCCCCGCGGCTCATATAACCGGTGTCTTCCAAAATCGCCAGCGCCAGATATAAGAACCCGAGTACCGGTACAAAAACCAGCACGCCACCGACCCCGGCAATGATCCCGTCCACAAACAGGCTGCTGACCCAGGTATCCCCCAGACCCAACGCGGCGATAATGGCGGCCACCCACTTGGTAATTGGACCGCCGATCAACCCATCAACCCAATCCAAATAGGGCGCCGAGACTTCGGCCGTCAATTTGAACACGGCCCACATGACGACTAAGAAAATGGGAATACCCAGGTAGCGGTGTGTCAGGATACTGTCCAAGCGATCAGAAAAAGATACCGAGGCGGTCGCGGGGCGTGAAACCGCGTTATGCACCAATTGGTTGATCCACTGATAGCGCCGGTCGGCGATCTGGACGTCTAAATCTTCACCGTGGATTTCCCGCAGCCGGGCCACGCTTTGTTTGGATTTCTCAATTAGATCCGAGCCCCCTTGTAAAGCCAATAATTTGATCTGAATATCGCGATCTTCTTCCAGTAATTTGATCGCCACCCAGCGAGCCGGGTATTTGTCCTGAATTTGGGGGTGATTGCCAATCTCATTAATCAGGGACCCAATTTCGATTTCTAACTCGGTCCCATAGTTAATTTTGAAGGTATTGTCTACCGATAAAGTTGATTCTGCAAAACTCATTGTTTTCCTCGATGCTGCAGTTAGGTGTTGGTTGAGGTGGCCACGATGGCATCCAATAACTGCCCCAGCCCTTTCTCTGCCCGGGCTACCGTCCGGACGACCGGCACATCCAAAGCTGCGGTCAGGGCTTGTTCTTGGACCTTAATCCGCTTGGAATCAGCGACATCAGTCATATTGAGGGCCAATATCACCGGAACTTCGGTCTCCAAGACCTGGACGGTCAGATACAGATTGCGTTCCAGGTTGGTCGCATCAACTACATTCACAACTAGATCGGGTTTTTCATTCAAAATAAAGTCACGGGCAATAACCTCTTCTGGTGAAAAGGCGCTTAAACTATAAGTCCCTGGCAAATCTACAATCCAGATTTCCTGGCCTTTGTGTTTGAAAGTGCCTTCTTTTTTCTCGACCGTTTTTCCAGGCCAATTGCCCACGTGTTGCCGCGCCCCCGTCATGGCATTAAATAAAGTCGTTTTTCCGGCATTGGGGTTGCCCGCCAAGCCTACTAAGATGGGTTTCATAAAGTGTGATGTCTGATACCATTTTCGCATATTTCGGCAAGAATCTGAAAATAAGAAGATCCATCAAGCCAAAATTTGCTCAGGTGTGGCGTTAAAATTTGCTCGTTTTATTATTAGCAACAAACCGCCAACTTATCCAATCAAGTCGACGCTGATTTTATTGGCCATCCCTCGCCCAATGGCGATGCGTGAATCCCGCACCGAAATCAACAATGGGCCACCGTTATCATGTAGTACCGAGAATTCAACCCCCGGGGTTAACCCCAATTCGGCCAAACGATGACTAAAGCGCCGTCCGGCATCTGCCCGGACCATTCGTACTTTTTGTCCGACTGAGACATTGGATAAAGATAAAGAATCAGACATTTTGCTCCTCAACAAGGATAGTATCAGCGATATCTTTAGTCACCGTCACTTGTTCACCCTGATCGGTTTCTACCAAAAAATTTCCCGATCCATTGGCCGCGATAATGCTGCCACGGGTCCCCGGAAATATTCCCGCGTCCGTCAAGAAAACTTGAACATTCTCGGCCCCATCGACGTTGACAACTTGGAATACTTTTCCAACCTTCATGGCGCTTAAGGCCACGCTGGGGATACGTTGGCCCTGATCTTTGGCCGGGTAAATGGGTTTGCCATGAAAGCACACAGCAGGGTCTTCCAAAAACGTCGAGAGCCGGTTGGCCACATCTTCCGAAGTGATATGCTCCAACTGACAGGCCAGTACATCGGCCTCCTCAATCCCCATCTTCAGGGCTTTGACCAGGAAAACCTCCCACATCCGGCGATGGCGCAAAATCGTGTTCGAGATCGAGCGCCCCTCGGCGGTGAGTTCTACACCCTTGTAGGGAATGTAGTTTACATAACCCGATTCAGCCAATTTTTTAACCATATGATTGACCGACACCGGCTGCACGTCCAACGCCGCCGCGATTTTGGGGATCGGGATCACCGCATTATCACCCTCTTCGCTGATTTGGCGAATGGTCACCAGATATTGATCTTCACTGCTGGTTAGAATGTTGTGATGAGACATAAGATATTCGCTATAAATTTTATGCTTGGGCATAATATATCACTAACCGGGTGACTCGTAACGGATAAATATCATGTCAATTTTGTGACAACTGTCACAGATAACATTCTGATTCACCCCCAGGGTGCTTCTGCGTCCTTAAACCGTCAGCCGGGAGGCTTCAGCTCCCGGCATTTTTGGTACGCGGATTATTTGTAGCTCTCTCCAATAACCACAGAGCACACTGAGTTCGCGGAGTTTTTTATATGTCTCTGCGTTCTCCGCGCACTCTGCGGTGAAAAGTTTCTTACCCTAAAACAACCTTAACCCGATTCTCATCCCCCAACTTTTCAACCGGGATCAAGTTATCAGGCAATACTTCCCCATTCAGCGTGATCGCTTTCATCCCGCGGCAAACGCCCGCAGGATTGGTCACTTCGATTTGGAGTGACTTCCCCCGGAAGCGGCGGGTGACCTTGAATCCATCCCATTCCGACGGAATGCAGGGATCAATCCGCAAGCCGTCATACTCCGGCCGGATTCCCAGGATGTATTGGGTCGCGCTGTAGTAGAACCAGGCCGCGGTTCCCGTCAACCAGGCCAGCCGGGTGTTACCCGGCCGCGGTGAGAAGATCGAATACGTTGTCTGCCCCTGGACGTAGGGTTCCAACTGCCGGATTTCAGCTCGGTCGTTGTAGGCTGCGGGCATCGCGGCCCGGAGATATTCATAGGCTCGGTCGCCGTTACCTTGCATACACTCGGCCATGATGCCCCAACCCTGGGTGTGGTTGAAAATCCCCGCGTTTTCTTTAATCCCTGGGTTGAACACCACGGACCGCATCACATCCACCGGGGTTTTGACAAACGGCGGGGCAGCCAGCATCAGCCCATAAGGGGTTGCCAACTGCTCGTGGACGGTCTCCAGGCTGCTTTCGGCTTGTTCCGCGGTCGCGGCCGCACTGAGCACGGCCCAGATTTGGGTGTTGAGATAAACCTGACCTTCGTCATAATCCTTGGTGCCGTAGACGGTACCATCTTCGCCAATCGCCCAGATAAACCACTCCCCATCCCAGGCAATCGCCTGAATATTGGCGTCGAGTTCGGCCCGTTGCGCGAAAGCCCAATCGCGTTCTACCGGGTTGTCAAAGCGTTCATTTAACTCGGCGTAAACCGTCAACCCCAATCGGAGTTGAAAGGCCACAAACAGGCTCTCGCCGTAATACCCCAGACGCAGGCAGTCGTTCCAATCTGCGGAGAGACCACACGGCAGGCCGTTTTTGCCCCGGCGTTCCAGGTTGAATTCCAACGCCCGCCGCAAGTGGCCGAGAACCGTATCTTCACCCTCATCAGCGTAGGGCAGCACTTTAAGGTAGAAGTCCATGTTCCCGATTTCGGCGACCAGCGCGGGAACCGCATTAAAGAACCACAGGCAGTCGTCGGAGCGGTATTCTTCATCGGGCGGGGGGGCTTCATGCCCAGGATTATGCTCGAAGGGCTTGATCACCGGAATGGCTCCGCCGTTGGCGAGTTGGCCGGTTAGCATCAGTTCCAACCGAGCCTGGGCCTCCTCTGGAATGGCCGCGGCAACCCCCACAATATCCTGGACTGAATCCCGGAAACCGAGCCCATCACGCTCGCCATTGTAGATCAGGCTGGCGGCCCGTGACCACGCAAATGTAATCAGACAATTGTACAACCCCCACATATTGATCGTCGAGTTGAGTTCCGCATCGGGCGTTTCAACCAACATGCTGCCCAGTTTGGCGTGCCAGCTTGCTTTGAGTTGGTCGAGTTCGGCAGTGGCCCGTTCCAGCGATCCAAATTCAGCAACCGCTGCTTTTCCGACAGTTTTGGCTTCCCCGATCCCCAACATCACCAGGATCTCTTTAGTTTCGCCTGGCTGCAGGGTTAAAGTGGCTTGTAGCGTCCCGCAGGCATTGTCCCCATAGGCCTGACTGTCAGTGCATTGCCCCATCTCCACAATCAGCGGGTTATGATAGCTGCGATAGGGTCCAATGAAAGCTTCCCGGCTGGTGTCGTATCCGTCCAGGTCAGCTCCTACCAACGCCATCCAGGACTGCATAACCCCATCGTTACCGCCGCTTTGAGATAAATTGTCGTGGCTGGCGATTCGCAGTAATTTATCATCGGTCAGGCTGCCTTTCACGATGAAGGTCGAGTATTGTAAATTGACCTGATCTTGTTCGGTGAACCATTGGTTGGTGAATTCGCAGTAGGTGAAGGCCGCAATCTCCCGCGGGCGATCACTCTCGTTGGTCAGTTTCAGCCGCCAGTATTCGAAATTCTGCCCCAGTGGGACAAAATATGTCGCTTCAGACGCAATTCCGGCATACCGGGATTCAAACACGCTGTACGCAGTCCCATGTCGACAAGTGGATTGGTACTCTTCCAGGGATTTACCAACTGGCTGCCAGGAGGCGGACCAATAATCACCGCTCTCCTGATCCCGCAGATAAAAATATCGTCCCGGTTGGTCCATGGGGATAGCGTTAAACCGCAGGCGCAAAAATCGCCCGCGGGCTCCAGACTTATAAAATCCATACCCCCCGGCATTATTGGTGATCACGGCCCCATATTCCGTCGATCCGAGATAATTACTCCAGGACCGCGGCGTATCCGGCCGAGTGATCACATATTCGTTGGCTTGATCGTCAAAATAACCGTATTTCACTGCTTGCTCCTCTCTGCTGAAATTGGGTTGATTCTATCAAAAGATGGTGAAATTGGCTGATGATCCGACAATGGTGTCATCTAGACGATTGATCTAGATTATGGCATAATCCCCCCAACTTATTCGAGAAAAGCGATGATGGAAACGAGTAGACTGGCCGGCGCCCCGTGGTGCCATGATTTGATAGAGAACCCAGGGTAGCTGGAAACTGGGACAGATCGGCGAGTTGAAAATCCTTCCGGAGCTGTGACCTGAAAGCGCAATCATTTTGATTACGGATTAGTAGGGAAAACGGAATTGTTCACCGTTAGCAGAACACAAGCTTGAATTGGTTATCAGTTGCAAACTGACATACACCGAGAGAGCTTGACCAAGTGCCCGATAAACGTCGGGAATTCCGGGTGGTACCGCGGGAGAAGCATTAGCGACCTCGTCCCAGAGTGGATGAGGCGTTTTTTGTTTAAAGGTCGCAGATGTCCAAAAGGTCTGAATCGTCTAAAATGTCGACTACTCAGACAAATTAGACCAACTAGACGCTTTAGACATCTCAGACCATTGAGACAAATATTATGGCTACCAAAGATGAATTAATTGCCTGGCTGGAAGAATCACACGCCAAAATGGAGGCCGTAGTCGCCCAGGTAGATTGTGACACCGAAATCTATCCGGGCTGGACGATACGCGAAGTGCTGGCCCATCTGACCGGCTGGGACGACGCCGTCCTGACCTCGCTCAAGTCGCACGCCGCGGGCGGCATCCCCGTCGTCGTAGCCCAACACGGACCCGACGCTTACAACGCCGCCACCGTTACCGAACGCGAGACTTTGAGCTACGACCACATTTACCGGGAATGGCAGACCACCCACGAGCAGCTCAAGATCGCCATTCGTGATCTGTCCCCGGATAAGATGAACGAACAAATCGTTTTCCCCTGGGGACAGGCCGGTAATGTCGAAGATTTGGTCATAGGGCTCACAACCGAACACGAAGTGAGTCATGCGAAAGATATTGAAAACTTACTGACAAAATAAAAATTGGTACCCGGATTTAATGGATATAACGGATTTTTCAACCGCGAATAACGCTAAGCTTCACGAATATAAAAATTAGCGTCAATTCGCGTGACACCTGCACTTGTCACCGCAGGTGCAAGTGTTAGCGGTTTTATATCCGCAAAATCTGCGTTAGCGAAGCGACATCCGCGTACAAAAAGATGGAGAACACAATGGCATTCAAACAAGTACCCAACAAAGTCGACTTTGTCGACCAAGAACACGAAGTTTTGGCGTTCTGGAAAGATACCGACGCCTTTGAAAAATCCCGCGCCCTGCGGAAGGACAAACCGACTTGGTCCTTCATCGACGGCCCGATCACGGCCAACAACCCGATGGGCGTCCATCACGGCTGGGGTCGGACCTATAAGGATCTCTACAACCGCTTCTGGACCATGACGGGCCGCGAGCTCCGCTACCAGAATGGCTTTGACTGCCAGGGTTTGTGGGTCGAAGTCGAAGTTGAGAAAGAAAAAGGCTTCAAATCCAAGATGGATATTGAAGAATACGGCCTCGACGAATTCGTCAAGGAATGTAAAGCCCGCGTGCTGCGCTACGCGGGGGTCCAGACCCACCAATCGATGCGTCTCGGCTACTGGATGGAGTGGAACGACCCCGAGAAACTCAATATGCTGGCTGACAAATTGCTCGAAGATCCGCTGCAAGAGATCACCTTCACCGGGCCGAATGGCAAAACCGTCACCGACACCGTCGAACAGGTCGTCGGCCAACTCGGTTTGGCCCAACTGGGTGGCAGCTACTTCACCTTCTCCAATGAAAACAACTTCATGATCTGGAAAATGATCAAGAAGAGTTGGGAGAACGGCTGGCTCTACCGCGGCGCCGACGTCATGCCCTGGTGCCCGCGCTGCGCCACCGGGATCAGCCAGCACGAGATCGTCACTGACGGGTATATGGAGCTGACGCACCGCTCCGTGACGCTGCGATTCCCCCTGCGAGACAAACCGGGTGAATCCCTCCTCGTCTGGACCACCACCCCCTGGACCCTGACATCCAACGTCGCCGCAGCCGTCGGCCCCGAACTGGATTACGTCAAGGTCAAAAACAATGGGCACATCTTATATATGTCCAAAGGTACCCTCCACATGCTGAAGGGCGACTATGAAGTCCTGGCTGAACTCAAAGGTGCCGAGATGGAAGGCTGGACCTACGATGGTCCCTTCGATGATTTGCCCGCGGCCAACACTCCCGGCGGTGTGACCTATCTCGACGAGTTGATCGAAGGGATCACCGCCACTGCCGTGACCTCCCACCAGGTCATCCTGTGGGACGAAGTTGGCGAGGCCGAAGGTACCGGCATCGTCCACATCGCACCCGGTTGTGGGGCCGAGGACTTTGAACTCGGCAAAGAGCATAATTTCCCGTTGATCGCCCCCATCGAGGATGAAGGTGCCTTCATCGACGGCTTCGGCTGGCTGACTGGAATGCATGTCTCGGAAGTTGCTGATCCCATCTTCGAAGATCTGAAGAAAAAGGGCGTGCTCTACGTCGTCGAGCCCTACACCCACCGCTACCCGACCTGCTGGCGCTGCAAGACCGAATTGGTTTTCCGCCTGGTCGATGAGTGGTTCATCAGCATGGGCCAATTGCACGACAAACCGCGTGAGCAGGTCACCGCGGCCGAGAAACAAGAATCCCTGCGCTACCAGATCATGGACGTGGTCGATCAAATCCGTTGGATTCCCGAATTTGGCCACAAACGCGAACTCGATTGGCTCCGCAACATGCACGACTGGATGATCTCCAAGAAACGCTATTGGGGCCTGGCCCTGCCAATCTGGGTCTGTGATGAGTGTGGCCACTACCACGTCATCGGCGACGATCACGAACTCGAAGAGCGCGCCGTTGAAGGCTGGGACGAATTCGCCGGTCACACACCCCACCGCCCCTTCATCGACGCCATCAAGATCGTCTGCGACAAATGCGAATCCAAAATGAGCCGTATCCCCGATGTCGGCAACCCCTGGCTCGATGCCGGGATCGTCAGCTTCAGCACCCTCGGTTACCGCGATGACCCCGAATTCTGGCAAAAATGGTATCCAGCCGACTGGATCAGCGAATCCTTCCCCGGCCAGTTCCGCAACTGGTTCTACAGCATGCTCACCATGGGCACCGTCCTCGATGGCTCGCCCTCCTTCCTGGAAAACTTCGGTTACGCTAGCCTGCACGCCGAGGACGGCCGCGAGATGCACAAATCGTGGGGCAACTCCATCGAATTCAATGAAGCTGCCGACAAAATGGGCGTCGACACCATGCGCTGGCTGTACTGTGCCCACAAACCCGAGAACAACCTGCTCTTCGGCTACAACCGGGCCGAAGAAACCCGCCGCCGGTTCATTATTCCTTTGTGGAATGTGTACTCATTCTTCTCCACATATGCGAGTTTAGATGGGTGGGTTCCGACGGTTGAGAACTTTGAACCTGGCACCCCCGAGGGTCCCACGCCCCAGAGTGATAACCCGTTGGACGCGTGGATTTTGGCCCGCCTGAACCAGGTGGTGGCCCGCGTCACCGATAATTTCACCAACTCCGACGCTTATACCGCCACCCTGGCTTTCGAGGCCCTGATGGACGATTTGAGCAACTGGTTCGTCCGCCGCTCCCGCCGCCGCTTCTGGAAGTCCGAGCAGGATAACGACAAGAACACGGCCTACGCCACCCTGTGGCACGTCCTGGTCAAGATGGGCCGGGCGCTGGCCCCCGTGATCCCCTTTATCACCGAAGTCATGTACCAAAATCTGGTCCGCGGGGTGTTTGACGAAGCCTATGAAAGCGTCCACCACACTGACTGGCCTGAGATCGACGAAGCCGCCATCGACGAAAAACTCGTCTACCAGATGGGACTGGCCCGCCGGGTCGCCAGCCTGGGCCTCAGCGCTCGCGGCAACGCTGGCTTGAAAGTGCGCCAACCGCTGGCCAAAGTTTTGGCCCACGTTTCTGAAGGCGAAGCCGAACTCAACCAGGAACTGGTCGATATCGTCGCCGACGAACTCAACGTCAAGGCCCTCCAATTTGTCGAGGATGCTGGCGACTTGGTCAGCTACAAAGTTTTGCCGGTCAACAAAGTCCTCGGCCCCCGTTTCGGCAAGGATTTCCCCAAAGTCCGTGCCGCCCTGGCAGCCCTGGACCCCGCCGAAGTTGCTGAAACTGTTGCAGCCGGTAAACCGGTCACCTTCGAAGTGGCCGGTGAAACCATCGAGTTGGCCCCCGACGAAGTCCTGGTCAACACTGAGTCGGCCGAAGGCATGGCCGTCGCCGCCGACAAAATCGTCACCGTCGCCATCGACACCGTCCTGACCCCCGAACTGAAAGCCGAAGGACTGGCCCGCGAACTCGTCCGCCGCATCCAGGCCCAGCGCAAAGACGCCGATTTTAATATCGAAGACCGCATCACCACCTGGTATCAGGCTGAAGATGACCCTTCGACAGGCTTAGGACAGGGACTGGCCGAAGTTTTTGCGACCTTCGCCGACTACATCCAAGCTGAAACCCTGACGACAAAACTCGTCGCCGGGGAACCGCCCGCAGAGGCCTACACCGAAACCCACAAAGTCGAAGGCCAGGAGGTCACCATCGGCGTGAAGAATTAATCTACGACGTAGGGGCGCAATATATTGCGCCCCTACCCGTATTGGGAGGAATTTATGACCAGGGGACGAAAACCAAAATACGATCCACAAAAACACCAGCGTAAATCCATTCGGTTGCGGGGCTATGACTACACCCAAGCAGGCGCGTATTTCGTGACCATTTGCACTTATCAGCGGGAATGTTTGTTCGGTGAAATTATGAACGAGGAAATGGTCTTAAACGAATTGGGTGTTATTGCAAATGAATGTTGGCGCGCCCTTCCTGAACATTTCCCTCGCGTAGAATTGGGGGCGTTTGTGGTTATGCCTAATCATGTGCATGGGATTGTTATCATTACCGAATCCAAGGTAGGGGCGCAGCATGCTGCGCCCCTACGACAGCAATCAATAAACGTGAAACCCGGATCACTAGGCGCAATTGTGCGTTCATTCAAAGCCGCCGCCACTCGCCGCATTGGACGCGAACAAGGCATATCAGGCATTTGGCAGCGCAATTATTACGAACACATCATTCGCAACGAGGTCGGCCTGCACCGCATTACTGCTTACATCGAAGCTAACCATGCAAATTGGGAAACAGATAGTGAAAACCCTAAAAATATTTGACGTGGTATCATCTCCAAAAATGATTTTTCAGGAGTATAAATGCGCATTTTAGCCCTTTGCGACGACATCTGGCATCCGGCGCAAGTTGTTCAAGACGGGTTGTTAGGTCTAGAAAAACACGGTTTTGAATTCGACTTCATAACTAACGCGCGGGAATGGTCTTCCGAGCGAATGGCCGAATATCCGCTGGTGATTTTGGCAAAGGCGAATAATATCTCAGCCGCTGATGAAACGCCCTGGATGATACCCGAAGTGGCGCAGGTTTTTCAGGAGTATGTCCAGACCGGGAATGGGTTGTTGGCAATCCATTCGGGGACGGCGGGATATGCGGATACACTGGTTTTACGGAGGGTGTTGGGTGGTGTGTTTCGAGAGCATCCGGAGCAGTGTGAGGTGACAATAAAATCCGTCGTAGGGGCGCAATATATTGCGCCCCTACCATCTAACGAATTCTCCATTATGGATGAACATTATTTCATGGAATTGGATGATGATCAGGCCACAGTGTTTATGACAACCACGTCCGAACATGGGACCCAACCGGGGGGTTGGACGCGGATGGAGGGGGATGGAAGGGTGTGTGTGTTGACACCAGGGCATAATTTGGCGGTATGGGAGCAGCCGGTGTATCAGGATTTGATTGAGCAGGCAATAAATTGGGCTGGTAATTTGTAGGGGCAGGTTTGAAACCTGCCCCTACATGAGGGATTTTCATGGATCAAAATACGTTTGTAACCGGTGCAGATCGCGGGTTGGGGTTGGCAATTTGTGCGAATTTATTGGAACGCGGCTGGCAGGTATTTGCGGGACAGTATTTACCCGATTGGCACGAGTTGGGAGAGTTGACAAATTGGTATCCCGGGAAATTACACCTGATCCCGTTGGATGTGGCTGCGCTGGAGTCGGTGCAGGCGGCGGCCAAGGAAGTAGCGACGGTAACCGGTCATATTGATCTGCTGGTTAACAACGCGGGGGTTAATACACCGACGAAGGAGCGAAAAATACACCAGGGACAGGATTACGCCGAGTTCGACCGAATGTATCAGATCAATGCAGTTGGTCCGATTCGGGTAGTGGAATCCTTTTGGGGTTTGGTGGAGCAGGGGAATCTCAAACGGTTGGCATTTATATCTTCGGAGGCAGCCAGCATCAAACGATGTACCCGGGAGGCGTGGTACGGCTACACGATGTCAAAAGCCGCGCTAAATCGGGCCGTGAAGATCATGTTTAACCACCTCCATCCTAAAGGATATACGTTTCGGCTCTTTCATCCCGGCTGGGTGCAATCCTATATCGGAGGCGAATACAATCATGAGGCCCATCTAACTCCCACAGAATCGGCTGCCGCCGCGGTTGAGCATTTTCTCAACCCATTGGAAAATGAAGCCCAATTGGCCATGATTGATTGGGAGGAACGGTCATGGCCGTGGTAACAAATTCGTAGTACCCCAATACTATTTAACCTAATTTCAGTGCTATAATCCAAATTGGTGTTATCTTTTTTGGCATTCCATGTGCGCGCATCCGAAGGGAGTGGATCATGGCAAAGAGAAAGTGGAACCCAGGGATTGAAGTTTTGGTCGCCATCATTGGGATGGTTGGATTAGCTGCGTTGGCATTTTCCCAAATATCTGCATTGAGCGCTAGCAGTGAGGCCTGGCATGTGGCTGTCGTAGGCCCCATGAGTGGAAAAAACCAGGCCAAAGGCCAAGAAATGGTGCAAGGGGTAAGCCTGTATATCGATCAGATCAATGCTCAAGGGGGTATTAACGGTAAACCGGTAAGACTGCTGCCCCCATATGATGATCAAAATGATCCCGATTTAGCGCGGCAAGCGGCCGAAAAAATCGCGGCCGAAAGTCAGGCCTTGGTGGTGTTTGGCCACCGCTCGACTGAAGCCTCGGTGGCCGGTGGTGCAATCTATCAAGAATATGGGGTTCCAGCCATCTCAGGGTCGGAGGCCGAAACCGAGGGCAATGACTGGTACTTTCGCACGACTTCCAGCAACCAGGATCAAGCGATCTTTTTAGCCAACTACGTTCGCCGGATTTTGGGACAGGAGACGGTCAGCATCATATTTGATCAAGATACCTATGGGACTTCAATCGCTGAGAATTTTGAGTATACCTTCCAAGGATTAGGGGGAGAGATCAAATTTAAATGGAGTTTTGATACCCAAACCGGTGATTTAGAGGCCCAAATCGACGAAATCGTAACCGCCCTGCTCAAAGCCCGCAACGACAACCCCGGGATGCTGTTCATGTCCACGCATGGTAATGAAGCCGTCAAAATCGTAACCGCGCTACGGCGTAAGGGGTTGAAATATGCCATAATCGGTACTGATTCCTTAGGAACCCCGGCAATGGGTGAAAAATTTGCGACCTATCCTGAAGAGCAAAGCCAGCCCGGCTATCTCTCCGATGGAATATATGCCGTCACCGATGTCCTCTTTGATGTCGGTGGTGAGGAGGCGGCCCAATTCAAGAATTATTTCATTAAAGCCTATGGGGAAGATCCCGGTTCGCGGGCCGCCACTTACTATAACGCCGCTATTGCCGCCTTCCACGCCATGGAACAGGCCGACCTGCAGGGGGATTCTATCAATTTGGCCGCCGACCGGTTGAAAATCCGCAACCAACTTCTAGCCTTGAATAATCTCAATAATATCGCCACCGGCATCGGCGGCCCGGTTTTTTTCGATGATCATGGCGATGTGGTTAAGGCCATGTCGATGGGCATATTTGATCACCAAAAATTCATCTCAGCGCTGACCCAACTCAAACCGATTACCGATCTCAACCGCATCCCCGATCTCAATGCCGAATTGGCGGCAGGACGGGTACATGTGGTCAATGGCGAATATATGCTCCAGACCAACGTGGTCTACGCGGGGATGGATATTAATGAAATCAGCAACCTAGATATCAAAAATTCATCGTACACGGTTGATTTTTACTTGTGGTTCCGCTATCGCGGCGATTTTGAACCCGATAATATCGAGTTCATCAACATCAAGGGAAAGACCAATCTGGGCGAACCGATCATCCATGATGTGATCGATGGCGTCACTCACAAACTGTACCGGATTAAAACCGAGTTTATCGGTGATTTTTCTTTTTACGATTACCCCTTCGATGAGCAGGATGTTGAGATTAAATTTCGACATATCAGTATGACCCGCGACCAACTGCTGTACGTGGTCGATGTGGTCGGCATCCGGGAAACCGCCAGCCAGGATATTTTGGCAAAATTCGACCGGGCGCAGGTCCTCGATTCCATCGACACCTGGGAGGCAACCACAGTTAAGTTTTTCCAGGATTCACTCCATAATGAATCTACGCTCGGTTCGCCCCACTTCTTTGACACCGTTTCAGACATCGAATATTCCCGTTTCAACGCCAATATTGGTCTCAAGCGCGATGTACTCAGCTTTACGATCAAAAACCTGCTGCCCCTGTTTGCCATCATCATTCTAGCCTATATTGCCGCTTTGCTGGCCCCGGCGCAGTTTGCAATCACCAACGCCATTTTGCGCGGCTCACTGCTGACGGTAGCCTTCTTTCATATCAAATTGTCGAACGATCTCCCTGGCATCGGTTACACCGTGGCCCTCGATTATGTGTTTTATATGATGTATGTGTTGATCGTCTTGCTCCTCATTTTGACGGTTCTCAGTCATAATGATCATCAAAATAACCAGTTAAAACGGGCCAGAGTGTTTAACCAGATTGGGCGGATACTTTATCCGGTGGTCATCTTGGGATGTGGAATATTCTTTGTGACCCGGTTTGATCTGCTGACCCGTTTCAATGTGGCGGGAATGGCGGAATCCGAGGCATTAACGGCTACCGCCGATGAGGCTGCCGCTCCCACTGCCTCACCCGGTGAGGGGGCGGCTGACGAGGCAGTCGTCCTCACTTTGGGTTCCTGGCGGGTCGAGGACGACGAGCAAATGACCCGCATCCTGGATATTTTCAACGCCGAACATCCTGATATCACGGTGAAATTCTCCCCCGGGGTTGAATATCAGCCGACCCTGACGTTCCAACTCGAGAATGGGATCGCGCCCGATCTGTTTTATATATCGTCTTATTCATTCTCCCAAAATCTGTTCAAACGGGGATTTTTGGAAACCGTAAATGATGTTCCCGGTCTGAACGAGAGTTTCCCCGCGGCGGCGATTGCAGCCTGGGCTACGGATGATGGCACAGTCTATGGGGTGCCCTTCCTGGCCGTTTCCCATGGGGTGTATTACAACCAGGATATTTTTGATGAACTTGGACTGGCAATCCCAACCACCTGGGAAGAATTCCTGACCGTTTCTGAGCAAATCAAAGCAGCCGGATATATTCCGCTCGCTAATGCTCCTGGGCAGCATGGCGCGTTTGCGGAAGAAGTTTTCATGAATTTAGCCCCCAATTTCATCGGCGGTCAGACCGGGAGGGAGCAGTATTTAACCGGGGAACGCTGCTTTAACGATGCGCACACAACTGCAGCCTACCAGGCAGTTTTAGATTTAGGTCCTTATTTGCCTGAAAATGGAACCGAACTCAGTTCCCATGATAGCAAGCGGATGTGGCTAGATGGTGAGGCCACCATGATGATGGGCGGTTCGTGGGATATCTCGTTTTTCGAAGGGCAGGCTCCCGATTTTGAGTGGAGTATTTTTGCCATCCCTGCGCCGGAGGGGCAAACGCAATACGTAACTTTCCATCCCGACGCAGCCATTGGTCTGAGTGCGGCATCCCCACATAAAGCTGAAGCCAAAATCTTCTTGGAATGGTTGACAACCCCCAAAGTGGCCGAATTGCTCAATAATGAACTGCCGGGCTTTTTCTCCATGCAAAGCTACGCGCCCGAAATTCAAAACGAACACGCCAATACCTTCTTGGGTCTCAACCAGGGTCGAGGTACCGATGTCCGCTGGCCGTACCCGGTCCTGCGGGACAGCATCCCCGATGGATTTGCGCTGATGAAAGATGGAACCGCCGCGGTCATTCGAGAAGAAATGACACCCCAAGAAGCTGCTGATGCCCTGCAAGCAGGCTTGGCCCAATGGTTTAAACCGGCGCAAGTCTGTGGAAAATAATCGCTGAATAGGACACGGAGCATTCCAATGTTCTACATTGGAACGAGATACGCACTGGGGTATTCTGGTTATAGTGCTCTGCGTCGTAACCAAACCAGCACACTCCGCGTGCCGTTAATCCATGATAGAATGCCCCGGCATGGATACCTTACGCTATCGCCTCATTGCTCAAATATTTTTCGTTTTCGGAGGAGTTTCTCTGGCCTGCCGTCCAGTGATGACCATTGGTTGGCAGGAAATGTTGATATTGATCGTAATCTTGGGGATATTGATCGGACCAGCGTTATTCCGGTTGTATAAACGGTGGGATGAGTTTCAGCGGTGGCGATCCAGAGATCAAGATAAGCAGGATTAATGACCGATACTTTTCGGAATAGCTGGTACCGATAAGGGGCAAATCAATTCTTCGGGATCGGGTACTCGAGTAAAAATTTGTGGTTCGGTACCTAATACTGCCACGGCTGCTGCTTCAACTTCGTGTATGGAGCGACCACGGCAACCAATAATTAACACATCAGCAGCGTGAAAAATATCGGGGGGAGATGGTAACAAGGGCAAGATTACCTGTTTGGCACCATTGGTACTCAATGTTGTTAGCACTAACCTAGAGAACGGTTGAATCCGATAGCCACGGGTACCATCGCCTTGTCTGGCCCAAAAATAACGCGGGTACAAACCCCGCCCCACGAAAGCCAGGGCATCCGGTTGTTGCAAGAACTGCTCAAAATCAGCTGGTTCATAATCAGTTTGAGTCAGTAATGCTTCTTGGGATAACGTATTGAGCACCTCTTCGGTTGTAACGGGGTGATAGCGGAGCGGAATCGTTCGGTCTAAAGCCGTAATAGTAAGCATGAAAACTACAAATGGAACCAAACTCCAAGCTCCCACCGTAAATGAAAGTGGTCTTACAACTATTTCATCAGATTCTAGCTTTGGGGAAAATCCAAAAAGGGTTAACCCGACCCAGATCAGCTGAAGCAATCCCAACGCGAAATAGAGCAATACAACCCAATTGATCGGCACAATATAACGCCCCCCGCCATTCCGGGCCAGGGCGGTAGCCGTATTGTAAGCCAAGTAAATTCCCATGGGTATCAATCCAGCTAAATGCCATTTTTGGAACGCTTTTGCAATTCCCAAGGCCAGAATCAACAAATTGATGGCGATGGCAATTTTATCGATGAGGGGTAAATCCATCAACCAGTCATCTGCAGTATCTCGCCAGTAGCGACTGCTTTCAAAAATAGTACCCGTTCGGATTTCGTTCGGAAAATGGGCCAAGATAGACTGGGTTGGCAGGATCAGCACACTGGTGATGAGATTATGACTAAAGTAGTTAAAAATTCGATAAACTGTCCCGTAACGGTGAAATTCAGGTTCAACCGGTTGAGCGGCTTGAACAGTAGGTTGAGGACTTCCAGCCTCAACTTGTTCAGCAGTAGTGGTTACGGCTTGATCAGTTGAAAGAGTTGTAGGTGTGGGGCTGGGAACCGGGGTTGTTTTGGGCTGGATCAATGGATTAGCTTTGGAATTAGGTGAGGGCGCCCCTCGAAAACCACTATCGAACACCAGTGCGATTTGATGCGTAAAGAAAAATGGGTTTCCCGATATAGACCAACTTCGCCACATCCAGGGTGAGACAACCAAAAGAAAGGAAATTATGACAATGGCTACGTATTTCAGGCTGGTTTTCAGATCTAGTCCAAAAACCATAATTATTCCTACCAAGGCCGCCAAAAAGACGACCAGGCCATTGAAACGAAACATAATCAACAACCCCAGTAATCCCCCTAAAAGTATGGCGTAACCTGGACTTTTGTGCGGTTTTCGCAGCCAAAGGAACATCAGGAGAGCAATCCCCACCAAGCTAACCGCACTGGGAAATTCGGTCAACAGCAATTTTGAATGTGATAAATTCAATTCGTTGCTAGAAAGAATCGCATTTATCTCATGTAAGATTGCTAAACCCGCTAAAAAAAGACCTAGATAACGATTATACATCTCCTTCCCCAACCAAAAAAGTAGGGCGGGTAAAATTGACAAAATACCAACTTGCAATGTCATGATGGCTTCATAATCTTGACCGACAAGCAGATGGAAAATGAGTAAAAGGCCCGAATAACCAGCATGGTCGGCCCGGGCTAGACTATTGGCTAGGCCTTGACCGATGAGCGCAAACTGCGCATTAGTATCCCAGGAGGCAGCATCAGAAAAAGGGTAATATTCGTTACCCGGCAAAATTGGTTTGGGCAAAAAATAATTTTGCTTAAATGATGTATTTTGCCACATCACAAAAGCCAACATCCAAACACTAAAAAATAGGATTACGTTAATGATGCTTTGAGTAAGTTTAAGGTTTTTAAGCGCCAACAGCAATATTGTAATTAGACCCGCACAAATTGCGGCCAGCCCGACCTGGCTTCCTAATATCGGCACACCAACTTCGTACCAAACGGTCCATTTATCAGATTGAATGCCCAACCCAGAATAAACCAATCCCCCCCAACTGCTCAACAAAAGAATATAGACACCCCCAGCCATAGTGATATAAGGTATTTGATCTCGATTCAGTTTCGGCCAGGATGCGTTATTTGTGAGTGTCTTTATAAGCAGAATTGTTTGCCAACTTATTTGGGTAGTCAATAACATGGCTGGGCGGAGGCGCACAATGTAAGCCTGCCAGTTCCCAAAACGATTGCCAGGCACCAAGAGAAGAAATATTGTCAAAATAGCTACTAATTGGGAAATTCGAATA
Organism: uncultured Anaerolineales bacterium; assembly: GCA_964453155.1. GTDB lineage: Bacteria > Chloroflexota > Anaerolineae > Anaerolineales > UBA11858 > CAYVQU01. Next base: position 64,907 of record CAYVQU010000002.1, read on the forward strand.
ACAAGCCAGCTCAAATTCGGGCTAGAAGTGAAGGTTTTTTGAACTCGGACGCTCCAAGCTGGCTTACGCCGTGCCTGAATACCAGCCCAAATGGCTAGGAATAATAAAAAAATAAATACCCCGGCAAGCCCCATCCGGAATTTTGAAAACCCGAACAGCCAATTGGATTTTTGATCAGTGGGAATGTTCAGCAAACAAAACAAATTTCCAGCTGAGCCTAACGCGGCCAGAATAAAATAAACCGAAAAAACTGAACGTACTGAATATTGGGTTTCGGTTGAGTTGTGTGTCAAGTTCCGCTGCCTCTTATTACCACCCAAATCGTCCGAAATAAAATATAAAAATCCATCCAAATAGACCAGTTGCTGATATAGTGCTCGTCCATAAGCAGACGCTGTTCAAAGGTTGTATTATGCCGGCCTAAAACCTGCCACCAGCCGGTCATACCCGGTTTTACTCTTAAGATAATGGCCGCATGGACTCCCATCTCACCATGTTCGGAAACCATATAGGCGCGCGGACCAACCAGACTCATATCGCCTTTGATGATATTCAGGATTTGGGGTAATTCATCTAAACTAAACCGCCGTAACCAGGTTCCAACGCGAGTAACACGCGGGTCGGGGTGAATTTTATGATATTTCTCATAGGCTGCACAGGTTTCGGGGTCCGATTGAAGTAGTTCAGCCAGTTTTTCATCCGCATCAACTATCATTGTCCGGAACTTGTAAACATTAAATTCTTTAAAGTTTTGCCCAAACCTTTTTTGCATATATATAATTGGCCAGCCAGAATCAAACCAGATTACGATAGAGATCATAATAAAAATTGGACTTAGCAACAAAAAAATGATACCGCCGCCTACAAAATCGATAATAATTTTGGTCCATTTGGCGCGGTTGGTAAGCAAATGATATTGGAACTCTAAACCTAATTGTCCATCTAAATCCCTGGGTATGACATAAATTGAACCAAAATTATTGCGTTCGTGCACCAGTATCACTCGTCGAAAGTGTCTTTGCAAATGGCGGGTATAAGCATTCACCCGAGACCGACTGGATGGCGCTAAAATCGCAATTTCATGCTGATTGCCCTCGTATTGTTCAATCCTATCGAGAGAGTAAATCTGCTTCACTTGCCAGCCTAACCGGGTAATTCGAGCTAGCGACTCAGCCACATGATCGACCCAAGGCTGATCGCCAAAAATGATGACCGGAACACCATACCAGGTTTGTTTGGAAAGTAAATTTCGAACGATCAACCGTCCCAGGGGTAGGATACCCAATGAAAGCAGCCAAGCAATCAGCAGTACCAACCGAGAAAAAATCAAAAAATCTCTGTTAAGAAAAGAAATCCCGGCCAAAACGATGAACACCAAGGTCGTGCCACGGGCAATACCTTCAATCTCTTGAACGGCTAATATCCCAAAACCAGGGTATTGTTCCAGCAACAGAAAAATAGCTATGAGAAAAAATACCGCCAGACGAATGAGCGCGGTTATGGTCTCGAACTGAACCGGAAAACCAATCAGAGGTGTCAATAAACTCCGTAGATACCAGGCGAAATGAAAAATCCCCAAAAAAAGTAATGCATCTACGAACATGATGATCAAACTAGTGGAAAATACAGATTTATGCTTCATAATTTCCTCCCAAAGGAATATTACTAATTAGTCATTTTTCTTTCTGAAAAATCTTTCCACATTTGGGCAACTGCCAGCATAACAAACTGAGGGTAAAGCCGATAGCGCGGCCACAATCTTCTTGGTTCAGTGAAAAATCGAAACAACCACTCTAATCCAATTTGCTGCATCCATAAGGGCGCTCTGATTTTCTGTCCAGACAAAAAATCAAAGGCGGCGCCAACCCCCACTAGAACTGAAGCATTCAACTTATCGATGTTGGCCGTCATCCAGCGTTCTTGTTTCGGTGAGCTGATGCCTACCCAAATGATATCGGGTTGCGCAGCGTTGATGCTGGAATGAACATCGTCCGTCTCTGCTGGCGTTAATACGCGAAAGGGAGGGGAATAGGTTCCAACAATTTGCAGATCGGGATATTTGCGTTTGAAAGTTTGGGCTAATTTTTCAGGTACTCCGGGACAACCACCATAGAAATAGTGACGCCACCCTTTCTGACCAGAGGCGGCTAAAACCGCGGTCATCAAGTCGGAACCAGCTACTCGTTCTACATGTTTATTACCCTTCATTTTTAATATCCAGGCTAATGACATGCCATCGGGTGTAGTCATCCCGCTGTTATTGAAAAGTTCATAAAGGCTGGGGTCATTCACACAATCCATGACCGAATGGGCTGGGGTAACACAAACATAGTGTTTGGTTTTTGTAGAGATCCAATTTCCGATGGTGGCAACTGCTTGCGCCATATTAATGGCACTCACTTGAACGCCGAGAATATCCACACGTTTGATGGTCATTTCTTATTCCCGTGATTGGATATGGCCCGCTGATAGATTGTCATGAGTAATTGATAATTCTTATCGGCAGCATATTTGGTTTCAAATTCGCAGCGAGCAGCTTTGCCCATCGCGGCCATTTCTGCTGGGTGCTGCCAGGCCCAATCGACTTTAGCGGCCAGATCTTCAGGATTTCCAGGGGTGAAGTGGAGGCCAGTATGCTGATCGGCAATGATTTCAGCCATTGCACCTAATTTTGAGCCAACTACCGGGGTTCCACACGCAAAAGATTCGGCAATCGTCATCGGGAAACCTTCATAATTTTCTGAAGGGAACACTAAAAACTGGGCACCTTTAATAATCGGTACAATTTCTGCGTATGGCAGACGTCCAGCGATGTCGACGGAAGAAATTTGGTGAGCAGCTACAAATTTTTTCATCTCAGCCATGAGCGGACCATCGCCAAAAATTCGCAGCGGAATATGAGGCAGGTGCTGCCAGGCCTTCAGCATAGTAAATATGCCCTTATCGGCGCTCATACGGCCAACATGGCAAACATAGTTTCCTTTATCTTGGGCAGCCGGCAAATCAAGATCGGGAAAGACAATATTGGGCTTTACCATAATTTTGTCGGCAGACAGGCCGCCCTCGATATATTTCCGGCGGGCAAAATCTGTTAGGGCAATGTAAACATCCACTTTCTGGTTCCAGGTCTTTATCCAGTGATGGAATGAAACTGATAAGGTCAGATTTAACGTTTGAGAGCGAGAATTACGATAACAGGCGTAGCGTACTCCGTTGCGTGGTAAAGGAGAATTAAGGCACAGTTCACAAATTACATTGTCGCGATAAAAATGGGTTGACGAAGGGCAAAATAAACGATAGTTATGTAAAGTTTGCACCACCGGGACGCCCATATTCTGTGAAGCATAAAACAGTGCCGGTGACATCAGCGGCCAAGTATTATGACTGTGGAGCAGATCGGGTTTTTCAGCAGTAATTATTGTCCGAATCTGCTGGTAAACATGATGGTTCCAAAACGATTTTCTAACCACCTGCCGGATGGGCATGTTTTTAATAGCGTCATTATGCAGCGTATACCGGATAACTTCGTGGCCATGTGACTCTAGCAAGAATTTTTCGGCGTCGAAGACTGCTTTTTCGCCCCCAGGCTGCTGGTAATAATTATGGGTTTGTAGTATTTTCATCCGTCACCAGATTATTTTGTGTGCTTTGGGATGTGGCAGGGAGTACTTCTCGTGGCAACCAACCTGAACGCAGCCGATCATAAAATGCCAATATACAGCCCCAAAAGAAATAATACGGAATAGTCCAAAACGGTTTTTCAAACGCATCTTCACCAATGGCCAACACCCAGGTCATCACAAAGAAGGCCATGATGAACAACAACCAGTTCAACCCAGTTTGCCAATTGATCTGTTTACACATCTGGTAAGTGCGGCGCCAAATTCGAATCAATAAGAAGTGCATCCAGGAGAAAGCCAACAAACCAACGGCTCCCAGTCGTCCAATAATGGAGATGTATGAGTTATGAGGTTCGCGGACTGGAACTTGGTAACGAATTCGAAACTCGGTTAGCGGAAAACCATAACCAACACCAAACAAGAAGTTCCAAACAGAAGCAAGCCACTCATCTATGATTGCAAGCCACCAGCCTAAACGCTGCTCGATACCATGAGCTGGACCCTCCAAACCACTCGTTGCAATTCCAAAAGTAGATATGAGATGCTTGAGCAAAAATTCAATCGATATCGCCTGCTGTAATCGACCGGTAATCTTAATATCTAAACCTGATACCAACATCAATAAGAAGAACGCTGCCACACCTCCGATAACAAACCTAGATAACAAGTTTTTGCGAAAAAATACCAATAAGGCAATCAGGGCAATGAGTTGCAGATATATTGTTCGAGCTTGAAAAAGAAATACTACGTAGCAAGTTAAAATACCCGCTAGAATATTCGCAATGGTTATATTTTTACCAACACCACTACGAAACAGGAGCAGGAATACGGCAGTCCACAATAACATTTGAGGGGTGTTTGTGTAGTAAAAAAGAATTGGGGCTATATAACCAGCTCCAGCCACAATAGTTGGCGACATCAGGAGCAATTTATCTCGAATCGGATAGCCCAGCGCGTATAGACTGACTATGATTAAGAATACGGGCACATACCAGTAAAGCTGCTCTGGTTTTTTCATACCGATAACCAGGGCAAAGCCAACAATAAAAAACAGAGATTCGATAACATGAGTGGCATCCCGCAACGCCCACAACCCCCACTCAGGGACACCAAATATTGCCCGCCCCAACCCAAAACCCCACCAAACTAGAAAGGGTAGCAAGAAAACGGCCTTAGATAACTGGGGGATTAAATTCTTGTAATCCAAGCTTGCCAACACAATTAGCAAGATCAACTCACCAATCGGGATCCCCCCACCTGCAATGGGGGGAATCCGCACTTGCATAAAGCCGCTATTCAGCAATAGATACAAACCCAGAATTACCCCAACCAAGGCAATCCGCATGGTCATAAACGACTTCAATATTTCATTTATAGATAATGATCGCCAACGACTATTTGCCATAAATATCTCTCTGCTCGCTTGCAGGCGCCCTGGCGGAGAGTAGCATTTAAATCTCCATTGCCTGATAATTCCATCAAAGCCGCCGTCAAGGCCACGATAATTTCTTTTTCATGACGTCCTGCAGTTCGAATTTTGCGACCACAAGTAGAATCCACGATCACTCCCGGACCGCCTAAATCTAAGCAAATTGTAGGTAAGCCATGAGCCAGAGCCTCTAAGACTACCATTCCGCCAGAATCCCGCAGGCTGGGAAATAAAAACACATCATGTTGGGCATAAATTTCTGATAATTCTGCCTGATTTACCCAAGGTATCCAAACCGTTTGGTCAGCGATACCCAAATCTTGAGTCATTGATCGCCAGTTAGCTTCACTAGGCCCGCGCCCCACCAGCGTTAGGCGAGCAGCTGGGTATCGCTGCGCCAGATTTGCAAAGGCCTGCAAGCCTAAATGCCCCCCTTTTAGAGGCAGAAAATGCCCCACAAAAAGAACTCGCACCGTATCATTTTCAGCACGCGGTACCAATTTTATATCATTTTGAATGATTTGAGACCCACTCCAACCAATCGCCAATTTAACATTCGTCTTGGGATGAAATTTCTTTGGAAGTAAAACGCGAGTCTGATCGGAGGTTACATATATTTTTTCTGCAGATCGGTATGTCAACCGCAATAAAGGATCAAAGCGCGGTAGAAAATTAGAGAGATCTCGTAATAACTCATATATTTGCGCTTCCCTGGAAAAACTCCGCCGTAATGGTTTTGGGACACTTTCCCCACCGGCGACTGGACCAAAGGTGAATGGTATATTCAACCGTCCCATAAAACTGGGTTGGCGAACGCTTACCAGGGTCACATGATGTACCCGGTCAAATCTTTCACGGTGATGTATTTTTTTAACGGCTTGATACGCGCCCCATTGCCATAAAAAATAATATAAATGAATACCTCGCCGGCCTTTTTTCCACCACAACGCCCATATGGGCAGATCATAGTAAATAAAATTGATATTTGGTATTGGACTTTGTGTTAGGGCAGTTTCGATTACTGGCTGGTTGTTCTTGCGAGTAACAACCCAAACTTCATGCCCCAATTTGGTCAACTCAATGGCCCAATGCCAGCCAACGCCAGGCTCTGACCCTTTATGCGGCTCGCAAGCATATGCTGAAAGTAAAATTTTTTGCGATTTCGTCATAATGATTGGTTATTTTTTGATCACAAAAAGCGTTTTATCTCTTTAGATCCAAAACTTTTGGTGCCAAAATCGATAATGTGAGTCACTCATAGTTCCATCTTGCAATGCTTTCTTATATGCATCAAAGGCGGTCAGCATCGTTATGGCTTGTGCCTGGCGATGATTAACATTCAGCCAATCGACCTCTGTCAAAATTCTTGTTGTTTTATGTAATGCTTTTTCAGGCGGCCAACGATTAATGAGTGCCCCGATTTGAAGCAGATAATAGGCCATATCGACACCTGGAAAACCATCCAGGGTGCCGTATTCCCAATCAACTGCTGTGATCTGATTTCCTTTTTGCAACAAATTCCAGGGGGCAAAATCTCCATGCACTGGTAGAACAGCCCATTCTCGGGCAGCTAATTGGCTCGCAGCAGCAGAAATTACCGGGATATCACTCGAAAAAAATTGTGCTAACCACGGATGTGAATTTCCCGGCCTATGATCCATAACTGGTATAGAGGCCAAATAACGACTGACATTTTTGGGGATTTGAAAACGGGCAGAAACCCGGCGACCCAACCCAGGAGAAATCAAAAGGCCAACTTGGGCATCAAAATGTAGCGGTTTGGGTGCCAAACCTACAGGCAACGCGGCCAAAACTGAATATTCGTGGGAAATTCGTTTTTGAGCTGCTCGAGAACACCCATATTTAAAATAAGCGGCTATTGATCCAGATTGATCTCTCAGTTCTAGAATCATTTTCTTAGCTGCATTTTGTGTTCCAACCAGTAATGTACTGGGTATTAATTCAGAACATTGCCTCATCTGCAAGAATTCATCCAGGAAATACTCGTTCCCAGACTGGTAGGCTGGCCCTGGGAATAATAAACCTTTCGTTCGCATAAAATAACGGAAGATCAAGGCGGTCCAACGCGAGGCCGGGTAGAGACGACTACCAGTCCAACGCAAATGAAAATTGGCTGCATTCAGATACAAACGCGGCTGCCTCCAATTAGGGAGGGCAATGACCTTGGTCCCAGGCCGAAACAATTTTCTCCAGGTTTCTTCCATTGATCCACTTACTACTGCAACCCAATACACGCCAGCATTACTTGCTCGATTTGATGAGCAAAATTTGCCGGGCTATACCTTTTTAAAGCATCGTCCTTGGCTCGCGAACCATATAAATTTCCTTCCGAGGGAAACTTCAATAGTCTTTCGATATTTTGGGATAACTCGTGAGAATTTCCGGCTTTAAATAACAAACCATTTAATTCGTGTTGAATTAATTCGGGTAAAGCTCCAGTATTCGCAACGATAATTGGTTTAGCAGCTAACATGGCCTCAGCCACGGCAATTCCAAAAGCTTCTCCTTGGGCAGTATGAACGTAAATATCCATTAGCCCTAGTAAATTTCTGGCGTCTGTTCTTGGACCCAAAAACACTACATTTTCGCTGATACCTAGCGCAACTGCCTCATTTTTCATATCTTCAAAAATTTGGCCAATACCCACTAAAACCAGTTTCAGCAGAGGGTATTTTTCGGTCAACAGGGAGAAAGCTTCCAATAATGTTTGGTGATCTTTCCAGTTTGTGAACTCAGCGGTATAGCCTAAAATAATATTGTTCTCAGGCAAACCTAAGATTTCGCGAACTTGTGATTTCGAATAGGGAGTATTGTCTCCGGTCGCTGGAAAAACACCATAAGGAATAACCCAACTTTGACCCTGATACCAATCTCCACCATGGACTTGCTGGGTTGCCTTTGAATTAAAAATCAACGGATCATTTTTGGCCAAAATCCTGAATACCCATTTACGTATTCTTCCTGGCATCAAAGGAATAGCCTGAATCCAAAATGCTATCCTTGTTTTATTTAAAATCAGGGTGGTAGCAATTTTAGCTACTAGATAACTCTTAAAAGATGCCGCAATAACTAAATCAAAATTTTCTTGCAACAAGAGCTGGCGAATTACTAGAATTGGCTGCCAATACCCTGAATCGCCAATAGTATGCACCGGGATTTCGCTTTCCAAAAACGCTGAAGACATTTCAGACGAAGGTTTTTCAAAACTCGCAACTTGGATCAAGAAATCTTTTGAAGTAATGCTATGAGTTAATATAGAAAACGCTCGGGGAATACCGCCGTGAAAAACCAAATCTCGATTTAATAACAGGATCTTTTTAGAGAATGCTAAATCATCGTTGATACGGGCCTCACTTCTCATCATTACCCCCTTTTTTACACAACAAATTGAGGTAGAAGGTTCGCCTAAGATTCCCTTGATAGTAACCGTCTGAATTTATAATTTGTGAAACAGGAATCAAGTTACCTTTTTCCTCAAGGATTGCCTGGATATCATCAAAACCTAATTCCTGGAGAAAATTTAGCAATTCTATTGGTTTATTCCCTGCCAAAGTCTGATAGTGGGGTGCATATTCAATGAGTAAGTATAAATCATTTGATCGCTCAATAACTTTTTGCATCCCTCGCAAGGCCAGGATTTCAGCCCCTTCAATATCCAGTTTAATCAGATTTACCTGATCAATATTCAATTCAGACAACGCTTGATCCACAGTAATAGTGTCTACCTGATACTCCTGTGGTTTAAAACCAGCTTTGATTTTGGGACTTAACTCATTTTTAAATTCATTCCAGATTGACTCGCGAGTCTCCTCGTCAAAATAAATCGAAGCGGTAGCAGAGGAAGTAGATGAATCATACAGTGTGATCTGCCCAATTATGTCTGAGGCCGCTTTTTTTAAAACCATTACATTGTTTTGATTGCCAACATTGTGGGTCAGCAGTTGATGATTCAGGGGATGAGGTTCAAAAGCAATTACTTTCCCTTGAGAACCAGCTAATTTTGAAAATATCTTGGTGTAATACCCAATATTGGCACCTATATCTAGATAAACCCAATCTAATTGAGCTACTTCCCGAACAACTTTCATCGATCCACTTTCGGTTCTCTTTAGCAAATATTCTACTCTACCAGATAGCGGGTCTGTTGGGTTGGTCTGAAAACCGTTTAAGGTTTCAAGCAATATCAGCAAATTACTCATAAGCCAATAAATCAACCGATGAACTAAAGGAATCTTTTTCAAAATGTTACGATAGAATTCCATAAAGGCAGTATAAAATTTCATTTATCAAGTCCTAATAGCATTGATTGGGTAATGCTTGCCCGGTGGTCAAACCATTTGTCTACTTTTTTTGGCCAGCCATCTGCAGATTGAGACCATTCTTGTAAGGCCGCGCTCCATACATCCAAAGTATAAGCTAGAGCTAACAATACAATAATTCGCTCTCCTACAATGCCTAAGGCCCCAAAATAAGAAAAAAAACTGCGTTGTTCAGCCCGCAGCACCTGCAATCCAAAATGTGAAATTTGGAAAAAATGGAACAAGTCCCATCCTGGTAGCCAACTTGGACGCGCACTTTCCAGATCAGTCACATTAAGTTTTCCAGTTTCACGATCTAACCCCAAGTTCCAAGGGGAGAAGTCTCCCAACCGCCATATGAATGGAAAGGCAATATTACATAATTCAGAATTTAGGGTAATAATCACCTGACTTATTAATTCTACATGCTCATTCGGAATTTTTTGAAATAGCTTTTTCCAACGTTTTTGAACAGTTATCCAAAATCCACTTGCTATAAATTGCTGTAAGGCCATATCTATTTCGGCAATTTCGATTAGGCAATTCGAATGCTTATCGGAGAAGTTAGGAGTAAAGGTCAACTTTAGTGGGCTGGATACTAAAACATTGAATCCGGCGCCTGAATCTTGGAAAAATTGCACGTCCGGCAACCTGGTATATTTTAGGGGGAAAGTGCCAAATACTTGCAACACCTTTTTTTCATTGGATACCATATCTCTGGTAATCTGATCCCACCCAATTTTTATATATGCTCGAATTTCTCTATCAAGATCAGCAATCTGGAGCACTGGCTTGCGCTGAGGACCGGGGGTGCCTAATGATATCGAGAGAATGGAATTATCATGGGAAAGAACATCCCTGATCACTTTTGAAAAAACATTGTTTTCTCGATGCAAATATACTCTCGGGAGTACTCGAATTAAAATTTTGTTTTGAAAAACTTTGGATAAAATTTTTTTTATTCGCTTCCCAATGACACCTTGAGCCGGGAACATCTCAAGGCCAAATCCTGAATGGTGAAGTTGATCATAACCAAAGAGATAGCCGCGACCATCTGGAAATAAAACCGGAATGAAAGCGGCGACATCTTCTGCCGCGCAATAGTCAAACTTAATGGTTAAAGCTTGCTCAAACCAAACGATTTGATTGGTTTCCAGAATTCGTAATACTTTACTCAGCAAGATCATCTTGATTTTGACGGGCTGCTAGAAAATTTAGGATAACTTCATTTACATTTGAAGTTACATCGATCAAAGATCTACTGGCGTCTATGATGTAGCCATGGGACTTAATGATGATAAATTCTCGGTAATTTTCCCTTTGGCGAACAGTTTCAGAAAAAGGAACTTCTTGAACTCGGCTCTGTAATACTTCTGCCGGAGCATCCAACAAAATAAAAAGATCGGGTTGCGGAATCAGTCGACCAATCATATTAGCGATCCACATTGGACCGCCATAGCGATAACGAATGGGGTCGACCAAAATATCATGGTAATAACGATCGAATATGATCAGATGTGACCGATTTCTCTTCCACCAAACTACTCCCCAGCCTAACCAGTAGCGAAAAGCAAAAAACAAAAGCTTGGCCAGCGAACCGAAAATCGAGCGAGGCTGTTTGGCATGCGGACGAGTTTCTGGAGCATTAGTCTGGGAGGCTGGCCGCAATCTCGGCATGAGGTGGAATTGTGTTTGACCTCGAAAAATCATCGTAAGCTGTGGGCTAAACTCAGCTATGACGGAACTTTTACCAGCCCCATCCGGCCCCAAAAACACACACGAAAGTCCAGTTGGGTACCGCAGACGAGTTATTCCCCGCCTAAACTCCGCCAACCGAAAGCGGACCGGATTGGTGAAATCTTGTAACCAAATGATATTTTTTAGTTGCCGCCGGAGGCTTGGTAAATGATCAAGCACTTTGGCCCAATCCCCTGCTGTGATCCAGGTGTCGAGCTTAGGTCCAAATTTTTCACCTAATAATTTCTGGCAAATGGATTCTGACTCAACCTCCAAAATATCTTGCAGTTGGGCTAGTTTTTGTTTGTGTTTTTCTAGGAAATTACCCTTGAAAATTCGTTTCACAAGCAAATAAGAAAACTCAACTTGTGGTGCGGCAACCCATAGACCATGCCACCGGCGTCGATCTACCATTAATCTTTCGGCACAAAAAAATATAAATCCGTGGTGGCGATAATCCGACGACACATCCAAAGAAATAAATTTTCCTCTTCCAGCCAAGTATAAATAAAAATGGAAACTTGTAGCTTCATGCTGGAGGACCTGAACCAGGCTTGGATCTTCCATCGCCGTCAGATAATTTCGGAATTTCCACATATCATCAGGATGGACAACAATATCTAAGTCTGATGGTATTCCTTTGGTTACGGTCTCCCAATCGTGTAAAATGCAATAACGCACCCCTGACCCGTTAAGTATTTTTGCAACTACTTTTGTGAGATCCATTGCAATCCGTTATTTACTCAGCTGCTCTCCGCGGTAACGGATGATCCGGGCCGGATTCCCACCAACGATGGCGCGCGTGGGAACATCTTTGGTAACAACTGCCCCAGCCCCAATCACGGCCTGATCACCAACTTGAACGCCAGGCATGATGATCGACCGGGTTCCAATCCAGACATCATTACCAATCACTACGGGTTTTACCGGTAGCTTACCTTGCTGGTTTACTGGCTTGCTTAGATCATCAAAAGCATGGTGGTTGGTCATAATAACCACATCGGGCCCCATCACGACGTCAGCGCCAATCGTAACCTGTTGATCTATTCTGGCGTTATGTCCTAATTGAGAGCGATCCCCTACTTGAAGCCTCTCTCCTTTACCGAAATAACAGTCTTGCTTCACTACGATATTTTGGCCACAATTTTCTATAATGTGTCGTAGTGCAAATCGCCGTAATAAATAACCAATTCGGTATCCCGGTACCGGTTGAGTTGGAAACTTACGAAAGAATGAATAATATAGAATGAGAAAAAAAACTCTTTTGAATTTTTTATAAAATCGGTTCAGTTTCATTTATAAATTCCATTATCGTTTTTCGTAGCTGAAAGACAAGCACCAATGCTGCCATTCCAAGTGATAAAAGCAACCCAAACGCAGCTCCTTCGAGTCCGCGCTGCTTTACTAACAAAATACCAACACTCAACATTATCACAGAGCTACTGAGCCAACCGACAAAAACCTGTTTTGGTTTCTCAAGACTCTTTAATGCCATACCGACACTACCATATACCGCAGCACACACCGGAATACCACCCAAAATCCACAGCAAATCACTATATTCTGAATACTTACCATCATATAGCAAGTCTACAACCCAAGATGATCCCAAACCTAATATGAGCCAATAAATCACTGCCCCTAAAATACTGACAGCAAAAATGATTTTTATGCGTCGATACCATATTCTCCAGTCCGTTGCTATGGTTAGTGACAAAGTAGGTAATAGTAATGGATTTTGAGCAGCAAAGGTCATTAGAAATGGTGACAAGAGATTCATTAAGGCCTTCAGAGCCGCATTGGCATCTAAATTTACAAATCCAGGCAACAAGTAAAAGTAAATGCTTTTCGGAAGCCAACTTAATATTTGAACTCCCAATGCCCACCTTCCATATTTCCAATGCTGCTGGAGTATTATTCGAATTGTTTGATTTTCTCCGGATCGTAAAGAACCAGGGTAATTTATCATCTGAAAAATATATACGCCCAAGCTGATTACTAGATTTCCTAAACCCTTTACAATTAACCAAGTTTGAATAGAGAGCATATTCAAACTATGGAGACCAAAAATACTAATTAGTGCCAATGTTGCAAAACAAATACTTCCTATTCCTGCAATTATCGGATGATGAACGACGTAAGCTGAGCGCCGGATCAACAGCCAAATGGTTGACCCCAATACAAAAACGAAAAAGGATGAGAATATTGAAACAGATTGAAGTTGGTAATCAGTGGTTAGAATGAATATGACCACTAATAGTGGGAAGGCAGCTAAAACAAATAGAAAACTAATGAGCAGGAGTTTATTTATATAAGCCAAAAATGTAAATCGATACAATTTGGCCCCAAAAATTAACATGGGCTCAAAAAGCAGGCCCTGTAAAACAATCTCGTTCAGGCCTTGGGTGGTAACCAGGATTGCATAAATTCCATAATCTTGGGTGGAAAGATATCTCGCTAATAATAAAGCAACCAGAAAATTGGTTCCGGCGTTAGCCCCCTGGTCGACTACACTCCAAGTAACTTTTCCAAAAATCCTAAAATAACGACTATTGGTTGCTAATTTCAATAAATGTTTCATATAGGGAATACGCCTTGTTTTGAAGAGATGTAAATTCCCTATTCCAAAACTTCGATTCAATTTTTTGC
>CAYVQU010000003.1:0-77420 GCA_964453155.1 uncultured Anaerolineales bacterium
ATCCTGGTTACAATTGCCCACAACGGACTTATTAACGCAAAAATCGCCCAGAGGCAACTGAGCGACTTTCAGCGTAAGTCCTTTTACAAACGAACCGTTTTTCATTTGAACAGAGCCGTTTAGCTCATAGGACATGTTACGCTCTGCGGTCCCGACGGGGATTGCAACACCGTGCAACAAAGCCCCTATGCTCAGATATTAGGGATAATACCCGTAGGAATATTGGGAATCTTTGGGTATGTTGCCATTTTATTTGCCTGGGGCATCCAATATTATGGCCCTTCAAACATGCGCAAGCTAGCCGGATCATTGGTCTGGGGTATGGCATTCATGGGGACGTTATTCTCCATTTATCTAACCTTCCTGGAACCATTTGTCATTGGTGCAACTTGCGCCTGGTGCCTGTCATCCGCAATTGTGATGACTATACTGCTATGGGCAGCATCATCCTCACAAAAATCGATGGCGAGAGATTGAAAAGGATTATGAATGGGTGATTACCAATTCACATTAAAATTCGAGGTTAGGGATTATGAATGTGACCTCCAAGGCATTGTGAACAATGCTGTTTATCAGCACTATCTCGAACACGCCCGTCACGTATTTCTAAAACAAAATCAGGTTGATTTTGCAACTCTTTCAAAAAATGGAGTTGACCTGGTAGTTGTCCGGGTAGAAATTGATTACCTTCACTCCTTAAGAAGTGGAGACCACTTTGAGGTAGGTTTGAATCTGTTTCGGGTTTCTAAGTTGAGATTTGGTTTTCACCAAGATGTCTACCGCTTACCCGAGCGCAAACCGATTGTAAAAGCCAAAGTTATTGGCGCTCCCGTAACTAAATCTGGTAGACCCTACTTGCCAGAAAAGCTTGATGCATTGATACGTGTTTCAGGCAAATAGACTGATTACCCTCCAAAAAAAATTGCATATCAACCGTCCATTATGACAATGTGTGGTTGATCTGAAATTTGATATTGTGTGAACCTCTGGCCACAGAGATACTAACAAGATACATTATTGATTCTGGGGTGTAATGAAAAATCAAAACTCTTACCAACTCCCTTTACACTGAAAAGCCACGTTTATTTTGGTTTTGTTTTTACGGATTTAATATCGCCATCGTTTCCAGCCTGTTTGCCCACCACTTTGGGCGCATTTTGGGGACCCGCCGCGGGGCGGTTGCGGCCATAATCGCCATTGCGCTCTATACGATCTTAGTTGGGGCGGACGCCGCGGTTGTCCGGGCCGCGATTATGGGCGGATTATCCATATTTGCCCGGCAGATGGGTCGCCGCCAGACGGGGATCAACACCCTGGCTTTTGTCGCCGCGTTAATGTCAATTTTCAACCCACACACTCCTTGGGATGTCGGTTTTCAGTTATCCTTTGCCGCTACGTTAGGATTAATTCTTTATGCTGACCCCTTATCGCGAGGTTTTATCCGCCTGATCTCCCGCCGCCTGCCAGAGAAAATGACCGAAAAGCTGGCCGGACCAGTGGGCGAATATTTTCTATTTACGATTGCGGCTCAAATCACCACGCTACCCATCATGGCCTACCATTTTGGAACGATTTCTTGGAGCGCGTTTCTAGTGAATCCGGTCATTTTGCCGGTCCAACCACCAATCATGACGGTGGGGGGGCTGGCCTTAATTCTGGGTGTGATCTGGCTGCCATTGGGCAAAATCGCCGCCCCACTAGCCTGGCCGTTTGTTCTGTTTACCATTCGGGCCGTTGAATTTTTTGGGGATCAGATGGAAGGGGTGCTGGTCTTAGGAGAACTCAAACTCTTGTGGGTAATTCTGTTTTATGGGATCCTACTAACCGGGACTTTTGGGGGTGACCGGCTGAGAAAATTTATCTCAGCCCGAAAAGAATTTCTCCACTCTGCCCTGGCGATTCCGATCATTGCTATCCTGGGAATTGTCACAATCGTGGTTTGGCGCGCGGCCTGGGCCGGGCCCGATGGACGACTGCATATGACCATCTTAGATGTGGGTACCGGGGATGCTATTCTCATCCAAACCCCAGAGGGCCGTTTCATTCTTGTCAACGGTGGCCCCTCTGCCAGTTTACTATCGGATGGTTTAGGTCGGCGCTTGCCCCCATTTCACCGAGAAATTGATTGGTTTGTCGTTGCTAAGCCTCACAAGGACCAAATTGCCGCGCTGCCCCGCGTTATAGAACGTTTCCGACCGAGGAATGTTTTGTGGGCCGGCCCCGATTCTGTCTCTCGGGAGGCCGATTACCTCCGGGAACGCCTCACCACCCTTCAAATTCCAATCACCACCGCGCTGCGTGGACACACCCTAGACCTGGGAGCGGGTGCCAGCTTACGAGTCATCCAATCCAGCGAACGCGGTGCAATTTACATCCTGGAATGGGATCATTTTCGCGCCTTACTCCCCCTGGGAATTTCGGATGGCGATTTCGAAAATTTCCGAATGGGCAAGAACATCGGCAATATTACCACCCTTCTGCTCGCAGATAACGGCCACACTGCGACCAATCCCCGAGAATGGATCGCTAATCTGCGACCCCAATTGGTGCTGCTCTCCGTCGCCGCCGATGACCGCGATGGGCTCCCCCACCGAGAAGTTTTAGACGCGCTGGGCGGCTACTCGCTGTTGCGTACCGACCAAAATGGGTGGATTCAGGTTTCAACGGACGGTGAACGAATGTGGGTAACGGTTCAGCGGTAGGGGCGGGTTTTAGACCCACCCCTACCACAATTTATTCGATGTTGAACCCGCAGCGCTGCATATGTTTTACCAGAGTCTTGGGGAATAAACTTTGACCCCATTTACGGCAGATATGTTCCGTCCAGCCGTAGGTTTCATAATCATAGGTCTCTTCCCGCTCTTTGAGGGGGATTATCGCTTTGAGTTTAGCGTAATATTCTTGGGCGCGATAACCTTCATCCATGATGTCCATTGATGCGCGCACCAGTTCGGATTTCAACTCAGGGTACTCATCTTCAAATAACACAAACTCCAGGGGATAGCGCGGTCGAGGTGGAGGGTTTTCGGCCGGATACCCCATCGTCAGGCCGACCATTGGGAAAACCCGGGGAGGTAAATTATAGTTTTCAATGATCTCTTTCGAATGAAACGGAATCCCACCTAAAAAACAGCTTCCCATCCCCACAGTTTCGGCTGCAATAACCATATTTTCGGCCATCAAGGCAGCATCTTGGAAACCCAAGAGCAGCAACAGCATATCATCACATTGCAGCTCCCAATCCCGTTCTGCCATGATCAATTCCCATTTATGTGAATCGACACAAACAGTGAACATCAGCGGCGCTTTGAAAGGATTATCAGCCTGGTTTCGAGATAATAGCAGGCTACATAATTGCGATGCAAACGGGGCTTGCTGCCCAGCCCGGACAATCGTTTCGATGACTTCATCCGTAGGCATGTCGGGTTTGTATTTGCGAATAGATTTCCGATTGAGCATGGTTTCGATGGTGGGGTTTGTGAGCATGGGGCTTCTCCAGTTTTTTTGATTTTTGAACCAATTATATCGTTAGGTAGTTGGTTGGATAGGTAGGATGGTTGGTTAGCTTGTGGGTTGGCTGGTAATTTGGTTAATTTACAAGCAATAACAAGCGCTCAAACTATCCAACCAACCAATTTTTAAGCTACCAACACGGCATTTGTCACGAATTATTGTCTAGACCATTAACTTTGACCACGTCTCTGGTACAATCAAATTAATTAAATTTCTCCTTCAAAAATCACCCAGGAGGCCCCATGTCACCCTTGTTTGTTCCCGGTCCAGTGGATGTTCACACCGAAGTCGCACTGGCGCAAACCTACCCGATGATGGCCCATCGCAGCGCCGAATTCGAAGAGATATTCCATGGCGCAGAAAATAAGTCCCGGATGCTCTTCGGCACTCAATATCGTGTTTTCCTGACCGCGTCATCCGGGACCGGTCTACAAGAAGCCGCGGTCCGCAATTTTGCTAACAATACGGTTTTATCCTGCGCCAATGGCGCGTTTGGAAATCGCTGGTACGACGTTGCCATCACCAATGGTAAAGAAGCCGATAAAGTTGAAGCGCCCTGGGGACAGCCGCTTGATCCAGACAAAGTTGCCGCGGCTTTAAAAGTCAAAGATTACGAAATCCTCACCATCGTCCATAATGAAACCTCGACCGGGTTGGCCAACCCGATCGCTCAAATTGCAGCCGCAGCTCGGGAAGTCAGCCCAGACACCTTAATCTGTGTCGATGCGGTTTCATCTTTGAGCGGCGTCGAGTTCAGAATGGATGAATGGGGTATTGACTTTATTTTGACCTCGTCGCAAAAAGCGCTGGCACTTCCCCCCGGTCTAGGACTGGCCGCAACCTCTGATCGCGCTTTGGCCCGGGCTGAAACGGTGAAAAACCGAGGCTGGTATTTTGATCTCCTGCGGCTCGAAAAGCATCGCACCACAAACTCAACCCCCGCCACGCCCCCCATCTCCTTAGTTTATGCGCTTGAAACCCAAATGGATCGGATTATTGCCGAGGGAATGCATAATCGGTTTACCCGTCATTCAGAGATGGCTAATCGCGTTCAACACTGGGCCAAAAACCGCGGTTTCGGATTGTTCGCGGCTAATGGGTACCGGTCCCAAACGGTAACGACCATTGAAAATACCCACAATCTCGATATTGCTGCCCTAAATGCCGAAATTGGGCTGCGGGAAATGCGGATTGCTAATGGTTATGGCAGTCTAAAAAATAAAACATTCCGTATTGCCCACATGGGTGAATTGGTAATGAAAGAAATTGATGAATTATTATCGGCTATGGATAAATTTATGGCATAACTCCACGAGTTATCGCGGCCCGAAAAATTCATCTCCGCTATTAAAACCAGGAACCCTGGAAATTACTTCCAATTCCTGGTTTTTTGTCAAGAAAGATTCCGATGTCCAAAAATACTCAGATCGTAACCCTAGAAAAATACGCCAATGGCGGCGAATGCTTTGGGCGTTTAACCGATAAACGCGCTGTTTTTGTCCCCTTCACGCTGCCGGGTGAAACTGTACAGATTGAACTGATTGAAGAGAAAAAGAGTTTTGCCCGCGGCCGCGTCGACGCAGTCATCACTAGTTCCCCCCATCGAATTGAGCCCCGCTGTTCACATTTTGGCAGGTGTGGCGGTTGCGCTTATCAACATCTTACATATAACCAGCAACTTGCGGCCAAAACCAAAATTCTAGGTGAGCAACTCCAGCGCATCGGGAAATTTGAGAATCCACCCGTTCAGCCCACGGTCGGTGCTGCCTCATCTTGGAACTACCGCACTGAGAACCGCTTTTATTTTAACGACCAAGGTGAACTCGGGATGCCAGGGCCGCGCTCAAAGCGAATTGTACCGCTGACAGAATGTCCGGTGGTGACCGAAACCATGCGGGAATTTTGGCCTTTACTAGACCTGGGCACAATCCCTGGATTAGACAGCCTCAGTTTGCGCGTGGGTGCCGCCGAGGAAGTCATGCTCATCTTAGAGAGTAGCGATCCCCACCCCTTCGATATGTCCGTCGACCTGCCTATTTCAGTAATCCACTCGGGGCCGGGTGGTTCATTGGTGTTAGCGGGGGATGATCATCTCATCATCGAAATCCTCGGACGAGAATTCCAAGTTTCGGCAGACTCTCACTTCCCGCCGAATTTGGCAATGACAGAGATTATGATCTCCCATATTTTGGAACAATTAGATATCCCCGCAAATGCCACAGTGGTTGACGCGTTCTGCGGGGCAGGCCTAAGGAGCGCCTTTTTGGCCCCAAAAGTGGGTCGTCTGATTGGAATTGATCCCTCGGCAAGTGAGTGTGAAGACTTCGCATTGAATCTGGATGAGTTCGATAATGTGGAGCTCTTCGAAGACCGGGTTGAAAATGTACTGCCCACCTTAAGGCTGAAACCGGATATTTTGGTGGCCGCCCCCCCGAAATCCGGGTTAGGGCATCAGATATTGGATGTACTCCAGGAAATGCAACCCGGCACCATCAGCTACCATTCTATTGATCCCGCTACGTTAGCTCGGGATGCCCGGCGGTTGACAGAGGGCGGCTACACCCTCAAGCAAATCACACCGTTTGATGTCTTGCCACAAACCCAATTTATCGAGAGCATCAGTTTCTGGCATAAACCTTAAAACTTTGTTTTCCCCTTGCATTCTAGACCTCCTATTGATATAATTAGAACATAAGTTCTAGATCAACAGGAGGTTTTTTCATGGACGTTGGAATGCTTTGGTTTGACAATGATAAGCAAGCTGACCTAAACATAAAGGTCAAACGGGCGGTCACCTACTATCAGAAAAAATATGGTCAAAAGCCCAATTTATGTTTTGTAAACCCCTGTATGCTCACCATCGGTAGTAATGGCGGTTCATCTGGGAAGGCCACAACCGCCAAAAAGACCGGCGGCGTCGAGATTCGGGAATCGCAGTCGATGCTTCCCAACCATTTTTGGATCGGAATCAACCGCCGCAAATCCTAGGTAGAACCTGCTTTCCACGGCAGCTACACTCCTCAACCTAAACCGGACACCTAATGTGTGTCCGGTTTAGGTTTAAGCCAGCCTCAGGTGGCTGTCACCTCAGTAGATCTGTTTAAACGTTTTGGTGGTTGAAATATCCGAAAGAATATCAGTCGAATCGACCAATTGACTGAGCGCTCCCAGATTCGGTGGTAGTTTTTTGATCTCTTCAGATTGAATGGCCGCGTGCAGGGCATCCGCGAAACGCCCTGACCAGGGCACTTGATAGGGGCGGTTATAAAAAGAGCTGATTTTTGGTTCGATCGGATCCATTAAACCTAACGCGTTTTGTTTACTCATCAGGAGCAGATAAGCCTCAGAGAGATGCTGCTCCCGCACTTTCCAGGTTTGGCTATCGAGAATCTGGTGAAAAATGGGGATAAGTTCTGGGGGCCAATCCAGCTGATTGAATGCCGTCCCAAACCATTTGTAGTAGGGCGGAAATTGGCGATCCATCAAAAAACACAATTTCATAATTTCTTGAACCATCCGGTTCGCGACGAGGCGGGAACCCAATTCATCACCGACATCGCCAGAGCGGGCCATGAAGGGTTCCTCTTGATCGATCCGCCGCCAGGCATTGGCGAGGAGATACAACCAGAGATCATGAGGATACCAATTAAGTTGCGTGCGGACATTTTCAAGCTGACCTAATCCATCATGGAAGATTTCCCCGGCCGCCACGGTTCGCAGATGTTGGGGCGGCATGGTAAGCCAATCGAGCAGGGTAATTTCTTGGGTGGGATCAATGCCTAAATAACCTGAAAAGAATTTTGGGATTGTGGTCAGCGCGACCCAAGGTTTGATCGGGCCTACCTCAACCGGTACCATTTGGGCTTCACCAGAGAAGGGTTCATCATAATTGGTCGGGTAGCCGCGAATCTCAACGGGCAGTTCAGCTGCTAAAATGTCAGATATCGTCTCTCGATGGAGATCATATTCTCCGGGGAAAAGATACAGCGTAACTTTTGGTCCCCAGCCGTGATCGCGGGATTGGGGCGTGTCAAAGCCTAACACATCTGAACCGAAATCCAAGCGGGCGGCTGAATAGGCTAAATCGGGAAAATGATGTTCAAGAACGGGTTTGACTCCCTCTTGAAAAAATATTTCGGCTAAAGTCAATCCGGGGATGAAGGGGACGTTTTCCAGGTTCATATTTCTAAATGGGGGATGGGGCGGCCGTGATCGGATTGATACTAATTCGTCAACGCTACAATCAGGGTGTCCAAAGCTACATCCCCCTCCATTTGGCCGGTTTTGATGGCTTCGTCGACCTCCAAAAGTTTGCGGTAAATGGCTTCCAACGATTCTAGCGAGAAGTTGCGAACCTGGCCACTGAGTTTGCGAGCCACAAAGGGATATGTTTTAAGTTGCTTCGCGACTTCGGCTTCGCGATTCCCGGCATCGACCAACTCGCGAGTCAGGAGCAGCAGCCGGAATTGACGAACAATCATCCCAAACAGTCGCAAGGGATCATCTTCAGCTAGCAACCGGTGCAACATCTGCAGTGCCAGGCGACCGTTACGATTGCCAAGGGCATCGACCATCGCAAAGACATCTCCCTCCGCGGCATAGGGCGTCAAACGTTCGACATCATCGATATCGACGGGGCGGATGAAGTTGGCATAGGCTAACAATTTTTCGATCTCTTGAGCAGCCATGCGCGGATCATCGAGAACATAATCGGCGAGTAATCCGGCGGCTTCATAAGAGAATTCGCCCCCCAGCTCGCGGGCTTTATTTTGGATCCACCGCGCCATTTGCTGGCCTTTAGGGAGTGAAAATTCGCGTACATAGACTCGCCCGGCCTGTTCTGCCCCCCATTTTTGGAGCCAATGCTGGGTTCCCTTCCGCTTGGCTCGCTCATCGACCAAAGGCCGGGAGATAACAATCACCAGTGCCGTTGTGGGAGGAATTTGTTCGAGTGTCGTTTTGAACTGCTCCCGGACTTTGGGGCTTTTCATGGACCCCAGCGGATCGGTCAGGACGACCAACCGTCGATCAGTCAAAAATGGCATGGCATGCGTGCTGGCCGCGAGGGTGTTCACCGAAAACGAATTACCTTCCAGCCGGGTGATATTCATCTCTGCGGTAGCTTGATCACCCATTTTTTCTTCCATCGAGGCCAGAAATTGGGTGATTGCGAACTCATCATCGCCGTGGAGAATATAAACAACTGGTTTATCCGTCATCTTAGCCTCGAGTAATGATCCGATGGGCTTTCAACTGGCCTCGTTTAGAGGGGATAATATCAACAATTTCGAGATCGCCCGGCACACCCGAAGTTGTGAAATTCTTTTGAAGATTCAGCCCTAATGGTTGGGCAAAAATCAGGGCCAGCGTTGCCAATACCGCGACCAGAGGCAGACGTTCAAGCTTATCGCGTTTGCGCCCGCCAACACCTAACATGCCCATCACACCGGCGATACCAGCCAGGGAACCTGCGGTGGCAAAATTGGTCCCACAATTGGGGTGAACGGCCAAATGGTGTTCACCCGCTTTCATCCGGTGGAGGGCCTCTTCAACCCCGGCCTTGACCGCGGTAGTGGGCAAATTTCCAATCAACCAAAATCCATTAAAATCCGAGTATCCCCCCATCTTCAAGCCAGCATGTTTCTTTGCCAAAATGTGCAGCGAGGCATGTTCTAACCCGTGATTGCGGCGGATGCGGGAAAGAACGGGGATCGTATCTAAAATTGACATAAAAAGCTCCAGTCCAGTAATGACCTGATTATACTCGACATAATCAATCGCCATGTAGGGGCGGGTCTGAGACCCGCCCCTACCCAACCCATTTTGTCCACCGAAATTAATAAGACTCTGATACCCGTTTAACCAGAATATGGGATAATTCAGGCCATGCATAAACTCATCATTATGATCGAAGCCCCCGCTGATGAACCAGCTTTCGATGCTGCCTGGCCAGAATTTCTAGATGCCGCCGAAAAATTACCCCGCCTGGTACGCGAAGCAACTGTAAGGGTGACCAAAACTCTGTTTGGCAACGCCCAAATCAGTATTATCCACGAATTGTTTTTTAATACGGTCGAGGAATTAGATTATGCCCTCATTTCCCCACAGGGCCAATTGACCGGCCACCTATTACAAAAGCTTACTGGTGGCCGGATGCTGTTAATGACGGCGGAACATCGAGAAGATGATATCGAGAACATCCGCAAGTACAAACCCCATGTTGACTCCGAGTGATCTGAAAAATTTCATGACGGAGAACGCGATCCCAGGGGAAATCGTTTTCTTAGATGTTCCCACGCCAACTGTACCCGACGCGGCCCAAGCCGTGGGAACAACTTCTGAACACATTGTCAAGTCGGTGTTATTCACCATCCGAGAGCAGCGAGTACTAGCGATTGCCCGCGGCACTCAATTGATCGAGCGGCGGTGTATCGCGGCTCATTTTGGCGTCGGACGAAAACGCGTCCGGCTGGCACCCCCTGACATCGTCCTAGAAATGACCGGTTATCCTGTCGGGACGGTACCACCTTTCGGGCATCCGCAGCCCCTCCAAACCTTGATCGATCCCCTGGTATTGGAGCTGCCATCAGCCTATGCTGGCGGTGGGGCCCATAACGCCCTGGTCCATTTAAAACCCCAGGATATTCTCGCCACCACCCAAGCCACAATCATCGATCTCCACAACCGCCCATCGCTTTAGACTTTTAAACCCTTCAGACTTTTCAAACCCTTTCGACATTGAACCTAATGCCATGACCGACCCAACCCCAGATATTAAACTCCAAACTCAAAAATCAAAATCTCGTACCAAAGCAGATGAACTGCGGGCTATACTAAAAAAACTTGACACCCGGATTTCAAAAATACCGGATAGCTCCCCAGCCCAAGCCCTCGAAATTCTGACGATGTTTGACCAAGCCGACCAAATTATGCTTGAGTTGAACGCTAAAGGCATGGATACCACCAGCGAGCAATCTCAACTCGATACGATCACCGGGAAATTCCGCAAACGATTGGCAAGCTTTGTGCAAAAAGCCGGTGGCCCCGAAAGCTTGGCTCACGCCCGTCAAACCCGGCAGCCATCGCACAGCTATTGGTGGTGGTTTGCAGATGAAATTCTCCAAACCGAACGCAAACAGAAAGCTAGCCGCTGGCTGCGGAATGTGGGGATATTCGCAGTTGTTTTCCTAATTGTGGCCGTCCTCTACCAACGCTTTTTGGCCCCCGATCCGGCTGTTTCAGCCAGCTATGGCCACCAACAAAGAGCCGAAATCGCTCTAACGAAAACTGATTTAGATATTGCCCTCGCCGAAATCAATGCCGCGCTAGAATATACGCCCGATGATTATCAACTATATATCCTCAAAGGCGTAATTTTAGATGAAATGAAAAATTACGAGAAGGCAGTCGCAAATTACACCCTGGCCAAAGAACGCGTTCCCGAAGAATCCTTGTTTTATACCCAACGAGCTACCTTTTACTTGATGCTCAATAAGCCTGAATTAACTTTAATTGACGCGGAGACCGCGGTGGCTCTCAATCCCGATTCTGCCGTCAGTTACTTGAATATGGGGCAGGCCCATGAAGCTTTGGGCGATATCAATGCCGCGATCACCAGCTATGAACTGGCCGACGAAACCGCTGAACGGACTGGAAATGTTCAATTACAGGCAATTGCCCGAGTCAGCATATCGAATGCGATGCAGATGATTACCTTGCCCACGCTAGAAAACCCACTACCGTCCGTGGGGGAATAACGCGCCCATGCAAATTCGCCAACCAAGAAAGAAAACCTCGAAAACCTGGCGGGTACTCCTATCACTCGGGTTTATTGGCCTGTTAGTGGTTGGTTATTTTGGCTACCGCTGGTTCATCCGCAGCGGAGGGCGGTTGGAACGAGTGCTGGCCTGGATCCGCAACCCCGGCTCACATCCTGAGTGGTCGATTACCGCGGGCGAACGCTGCGAAATGGCCCCATTCAGCATGCCCACCGATGGCTTTATCGGTTTTCTGTGGGATGATTCTTTCCGCCCCGGGCACCAGCATCAAGGATTAGACATTTTCGGCGGTGAGGAAAACGGAATCATCCCAGTTTATGCTGCCTATCCAGGATATCTCACCCGCCAAACAAACTGGAAATCGACAGTGATCATTCGCATCCCCAGCGACCCATTGGAACCATCCCGCCAAATCTGGACGTATTACACCCACATGGCATCTGAAGATGGGATTTCATACATCGCTCCTGCTTTCCCCCCAGGAACGACCGAGGTTTTCGTTGACGAGGGGACGTTACTCGGGTATCAGGGCAATTATTCTGGCGATCCGAATAACCCGACTGGAATCCATCTCCATTTTTCGATTGTAAAGGATGATGGAAATGGGAATTTCTTGAACGAGCTAAAAATCCAGAACACGTATGATCCCTCACCTTATTTAGGGTTGAATGTGAATGCGAATACCAATCCGGGGGAAATTGTGGTGTGTAACCAGTAGGGGCGGGATGCTCCTGCTCCTACATAACATAGGGGTATAATAATTGCATCGACCAGGACTACCGTACCAGTGAAGGATTCCGATGCATCCAAAAACCATTCTAATTGAAAAAATTGACCGGGTAGGGCTAATCCGCTTGAATCGGCCAAAAACGCTCAACGCGCTGAACGATACCTTACTGACCGAATTGATGACAGCATTGGCCACTTTTGATTCCGATCCTGAAATTGGGGCAATGGTCATCACGGGGAATGAAAAAGCTTTTGCCGCGGGGGCCGATATAAAACTAATGGCTGGCGCATCGGCGGTAGAGATGTTGAACAGTAAATTCATCGCCGCATTTGACCGCATTCGAAATATACGCAAACCCATCATCGCGGCGGTAGCCGGATGGTGTTTGGGGGGCGGTAGTGAATTGGCCCTATCTTGCGATCTGATCGTGGCCGCCGATAATGCCAGGTTTGGTCAACCAGAAATCAATTTGGGCGTGATCCCTGGGGCCGGTGGGACGCAGCGGTTGGCCCATGTCGTTGGTAAGTCCCTGGCGATGGAGATGGTTCTTAACAACCGCACCCTCAGTGCAACCGAGGCTCAGCATTACGGTATCACCAATTATGTTGACCCAGTCGAGACTTATTTAGAAAAAGCCCTATCGCTGGCTGCAGAAATCGCCGCCCGGGCTCCCCTGGCTGTCCAACTCGGTAAAGAAGCTGTCAATCAGGCCTTTGAGACTTCCCTAACCGAGGGCCTGGCCCACGAGCGCCAGGCATTTAATTTTCTTTTCGCCACTGAAGATCAAAAAGAGGGGATGGCCGCGTTTGTGGAAAAGCGGAAGGCCAAGTGGAGGGGGAAGTAATTTATCAGTAAACAATGAGCAGTGTTCAATAAACTGATTACTGCTCACTACCTACTGATCACTGGATTAATGGTCACTTTCAGGGATTTACGATCTGGATTTCGAGAACTAAAACTGGGTAAAGCGCCCGTAATTGTGCATGCGTCCTTGTCGGCATTTGGGGAAGTTCAGGGCGGGGCTGAGACGGTGGTCGGCGCCTTATTATCTCGGTTTGAAAGTCTCATCACGCCGACCTTTACTTACCGGACCATGATCACTCCCCCTGTTGGGCCGCCAGATAATGGGATCTCCTATGGACGCGATCAAGCTGCCAATCGCAGGGCCCTGTTCTACACCCCCCGCCTGCCAGCTGACCCGCTGATGGGGATCATCCCCGAAACCATCCGCCGTCATCCTCAGGCACAGCGTTCTTACCATCCGCTCTATTCCTTCACGGGGATTAATGCTGAGATTGCCCTGGCGGCTCAAAACCTAAAAGCACCATATGGCCCCATTGAAGTTTTAACCCAATCCAATGGTTGGGTGTTACTTATGGGGGTTGACCATGTCGCCAATACCAGCATCCATTACGCCGAACAAATCGCCGGGCGGCGGCAATTCATTCGGTGGGCTCTCACCCCCCAAGGGATCATGGAATGTCACCACTGGCCGAACTGCTCTTATGGATTCAATCGCATTGGGCCATTAATCGAGCGATATGTACGGTCAACAAACATTGGGAACGCCCATGTTCAAGCAATTCCATTGTCGGCCTTAATGGAACAAGCGACCGACATGATCGCGGCTGATCCGGCAGCACTGTTATGCAGTCAGGCTAGTTGTGAGCGGTGCACCACGGTTCGGAAATTCATCTAACAAAATGTTTAGGTGATTCATATACTTTTCTAACGCCGCTAGAGAGCATCTCCAACCTGCCGATGTTATAATCTGATGGCAGGTTTTGTCATTTTAGTCATAATGACGCTGGGTGTCGACAATACTTTGCCACCCATTCCGACCATTGTTGTGCGGGAAACCTGCGCCCCAATAAGCCACCGCACAACCTAAAGGATAGTCCCATGATGCGATTTGATCGCTTTACCGAACGAGCCCAAGAGGCCGCTCAAAGGGCTGCTGAGATCATTCAGCGGTACGGACACAATCAAATTGACTCCGAACATATTCTCCTGGCTCTCATTGAGCAGCCCCAGGGTGTGATCTCTCAACTATTGGAAGCATTAAAAGTTGACCCCGAAGCCTTAACCGATCGGTTAGATTATGTGTTACGAACCAGTCCCAAAGCTAATATTTTTGGGGGTGGTGCTGGACAAATTTTCATTACCCCCCGGGTAAAACGAATTGTCGATTTAGCCAATCAAGAGGCCAACCGCCTCAAAGACGAATATATTTCAACCGAACATCTTTTCCTGGCAATTTTGAGTGAACGCAATACCCCGGCAACTCGCCTGCTCGAAGGGGCCGGCGTTACCAAAGAACGAGTGTACGAGTCTATCCAGCAAGTACGGGGCGGACAACGGGTAACTGATCCCCAGGCCGAAAGCAAATACCGGGTACTGGAGAAGTATTCCCGAGATCTGACCACCATGGCCCGCGAGGGAAAATTAGACCCGGTGATTGGCCGCGACGCCGAAATTTTACGCGTCATCCAAATTCTTTCGCGCCGAACAAAGAACAACCCGGTTTTGATCGGTGAAGCCGGAGTCGGAAAAACTGCGATTGTGGAAGGGCTGGCCCAAAAAATATCTACGAACGACGTACCCGAAATTCTATCCGGCAAAAAAGTCGTCTCTCTGGATTTAGGGGCGATGATCGCTGGGTCTCGCTTCCGGGGTGAATTTGAAGAACGCCTGAAAGCCGCGATCGAAGATATTCAGCGATCAGAAGGTGAGATCATTCTCTTCATTGATGAGTTGCACACCGTCGTCGGGGCTGGAGCTGCTCAAGGGGCATTAGATGCCTCTAATATGCTCAAGCCAGCCCTGGCCCGGGGTGAACTGCAATGTGTGGGAGCTACCACTCTTGATGAGTATCACAAACACATCGAGAAAGATTCTGCTCTGGAACGTCGCTTTGCTCCTGTATTCGTTGAGGAACCATCGGTTGAAGATACTATCCTGATGTTACAAGGTCTACGTGACCGGTATGAAGCCCATCACAAGGTTAGTTTTTCTGAAGAAGCTTTGGTCGCCGCGGCCCGGTTCTCAGACCGCTATGTCTCCGACCGCCATCTTCCGGACAAAGCCATCGACCTGATGGACGAAGCCGCGGCCAAACTCAGGGTGGCCCTTTATTCCCTGCCCCCCGAGTTAAAGGCGATGAAAACTGAAATCGATCGTCTCGAAGCCGAGGAAGAACAATCCGGTTTAGAACGCGATTATGAACGGGCCGCTGAAAAAAAGGCCGAACGACTGCGCCTTGAGACTGAATTCAAAACCGAACGTGACGTTTGGGAGGCCGAACACGGCATCGACGAAATTGTAGACGAAGACGATGTTGCCGAAGTAGTTGCCCAATGGACCGGGATCCCTGTCAGCCAGATGATGGAGACCGAGGCCGAGAAGCTACTCCACATGGAAGACCGTCTGCACGAACGGATCATCGGTCAGCACGAAGCTATTGTGGCCATCTCCGACGCCATCCGCCGGGCCCGATCTGGGCTGAAAGACCCTCGTCGCCCGATTGGCTCTTTCATCTTTATCGGCCCGTCAGGGATCGGCAAGACCGAGTTGGCCAAAGCACTGGCCGAGTTCATGTTTGATGATGAAGATGCTCTCGTCCGAATTGACATGAGTGAATACCGCGAGCAACACGCCGTTTCGCGATTATTTGGTGCTCCCCCAGGATATGTCGGCTACGAAGAAGGCGGCCAATTAACGGAAGCCGTCCGTCGCCGCCCCTATCGAGTAGTGCTCTTCGACGAAATCGAAAAAGCGCACCCTGAAGTCTGGAATTCGCTCCTTCAAATCCTCGATGACGGTCGCCTAACTGATGGTCAAGGACATTTAGTCGATTTCCGCAACACCGTATTGATCATGACCAGCAACTTAGGGACCAAATACGTGAGTAAGTCTGGACCGGTAGGTTACAACCTGCCTGGAGTCGAAGCTGAAGATCGCGAAGCTCAACGCCTCATCGAAAGAGAACTCAAGAAAACTTTCCGCCCAGAATTCATTAACCGGATTGATGAGATCATTACCTTCTCAGCCTTGTCATTGGATGATATGGTCGAAATTGTCAATCTACAGATGAAAGATGTCGCGGAACGATTGATGGAACATGGCATTCAAGTCGAACTCACCCCTGCCACCCTACAATGGCTCGCCGAAGTAGGCTATGATCCCGACTTTGGCGCTCGTCCTCTCAAACGCGCGTTGCAAAAACATGTCGAAAGTCCCCTATCGCTCAAGCTCTTAAGTGGCGAATTCAAAGACAGCGCCGCGATTCGGGTTGATGTCGACGAAGATGCCCAATCTCTGGTTTTCATCTCTAAAGAAAAGGCCGATGAGCCAGTCGTTACTGAGACAGAATCTGTTGAAGCGTAAGGCCAGACAGTTTTGAGCTAGTCCAGTCGAATTTCTAATTACGCACAAACACAAAATCGCCCTCTAATCGGTATGGAGGGCGATTTTGTGTTTGTGAAAATCATATCAAAGCTATTACGTCTGTCATTACATTCGGGAGGTTTGCCACTGGTAGGAGTTATCATGTTCAGCTAAATTTGTAAGAACGCGTTTTAGGGCCTTAGCCCGGGTTGAAATACCATCGCACACAAACCATCATGCTAGAAAATATCTTCAACCAAATCCCATTATTTGCTGATTTGAGTCCCGAACAAGTTGAGTTGCTGGACCCGATTTTTTCGCTGGAAACATGCCCAGTCGAAGCTGTCATTTTTGAGCAAGGCGCAATTGCTGACTATTTGTATATCGTCGTCGAAGGCGAAGTTGCGATTTGCTTCAACCCCGATGACGGAGAGCCCTTAATTGTTTCGAAAATTAAACCTAATGGTGTATTTGGGTGGTCGGCTGCGTTCGGAACCGATACTTATACTTCTGGAGCAACTTGTATTTCTGACACGCGACTTCTAAAAGTTTTAGGCACGGATCTAAAAAAATTTCGTCAAAATCAACCAGAAACGGGTATACTTATCCTCGAACGGCTGGCTGAAGTAGTCGTAAAACGCATTAAAAGTACGGCCGCTCAGGATCAAATCGTTGCTTTATTAGATCATGCCCTAGAAAATGGAGTAAAACCTATTGGAGGTTGATAATGGCCGAAAACAATAATTCATACTCAAAAACAGAAATGTTGCAAGGTCTGGTCACCCAGATCAGCGCATTTATCGAACAATACCACGGTGGTTCTGTCGAGTTTATTTCCTTCGAAAATGATGAGCTCAAAGTCAAATTGGGCGGGGCCTGCGTAGGCTGCCCCATGTCGGCTTCGACTCTCCACGGTTACGTTGAAGGTCAGGTGAAAGTTTATTTCCCAGGTGTCAAAGTAACCGGCGTCGAAGACTAAATTTCCTTTAACACCAACAGGGCGACCTATACGGTCGCCCTGTTTTATTTAATCAGCTAATTTGGGGAGTTATAAACTCATGGCACAGCCATCGGCCCGGGGATCACTGCCCCCCCACAAAACGCCACTTGCTAAGTCCCGCATAATCACCTGACCGCGCCCGAAGAGTGCCCGTCCAAATCCCGAAGTCAACTGGGCCGGATGGCCCATCATGGTGAGTTTGGTATATTCGTGTTCGGGAACCCCATATTCGATCCCGACACTGCCATTGGCTTCCCCACTCTGAATGCAGAACCGAGGCCGGTCGAGCGCCGTTTGGGGATCGGCTCCATCATCGATGAGGGCACTGGCAACTTGTAGATGTCCCTGGGGCTGCATAAAGCCGCCCATGACACCGAAGCTGGCAACTAAGTCACCCTGTCCTTTATCCTCTATCTCCTGTTCTGTATCTCTCGTTATCATGGAAGGAATGATGGTATGGTATGGTCGCTTACCCGGTTGCAACGCATTTGGATGTTCAGGATCTAGGCTGAAATTGTGGCCCCGATTTTGAAGGGTGAAACCCCAACCCTGGGGGACGATCCCGGTACCGAAGCCCATGTAGTTGCTGTTGATGAAAGAGCAGGCATTACCCGCGGCATCAACGGTAGTCAGATAGACGGTATCGGAGGAAGCCACCGGTGTGCCGAAATGCTGGTCGAGGGTGGCGAGTTGCGGGTTGATACGTTTGCGGCGGTCGGCAGCATATTCTTTAGATAATAATTGTTCTAAGGGGATATCTGAAAATTGGGGATCGGATACATACCAACGGGTGTCAGCAAAAGCCAGCCGGAGGGCCTCTATTTGGAGATGGAGACGTTCGGCGGATAATGAGGGGAGGTTGGCAACATCAAAACCTTCGAGAATGTTCAGCGCAATTAAGGCTGTGAGACCCTGGCCATTGGGGGGACATTCCCAAATACGGTAGCCGCGATAAAGCGTGCTGAGGGGGTCATCCCAAGTGGCGGTGTGAGCGGCGAGATCGGCTTCTGTTAGGCAACCACCCGCTGATTGGATCACCGCGGCGATGGCGGTGGCAATTTCGCCCTGATAAAAGGCCTCTTGCCCGCCCTCAGCGATAACTCTGAAGGTCTGGGCCAGACCTGGATTTTTGAAAATCTCACCAGGTTTAGGCCCCCTACCGTCGATGGTGAGTTCGTGGCCGTTGAGGGCTTCGGCCAGTTGGCGTTGCGCCCCACGACCCCAAAAATACGCGGTGGTAGGCGCTACCGGAAAACCTTCTTCGGCCAGGCGGATAGCCGGAGCCAAAACATCGGTCAGGGTTAGCTGGCCATGCCGGGCGACCATCTCACACCACCCGGAGCAGGCGCCGGGAACCGTAATCGTGTAGGGATGGTAGGGCGGCAATTCATCGCCGAGACCTTCTTTTTGGAGACGTTCCAACGTCAAAGCCGTGGGAGCCCGGCCAGAGGCGTTGAGGGCCGTCACCCGCCCGGTAGCCGCCTCATAATAGAGGGCGAAAGCATCCCCCCCAATTCCAGTTGAGGTCGGTTCGGTGACATTTAAGGCCGCGGCGGTTGCGACGGCTGCATCGGCCGCGGTCCCCCCCATCCGTAATATTTCTAATCCAGCAGCGACGGCTAAAGGTTGGGATGTGGCGACCATCCCCTGGGTTCCAACAATGGTCGAACGACGTGATTGAAATTCAAAAAAATGACGCATTCTCTTCTCCAAAACAAAAATGAACCCTAATTATACTGGAATACGTATTTGGCAGGTCTTTAGAATAAACTGAACCAATCGGTACCTAACACTACCGAACAACTCATGGCCACAAACAGGATCAACAAAATAAATCCACAACCACAACCGCCGCAAGATAGGCCGCGGCCAAATCCAAAGCGATCTTGCAGCCAATCGAAAATCCAATTAAGGAAAGCTAATTTAAATAATCCTGATAAACATCCTGGTCGGTCGTTCACAATAATCTCCTTACAAGTTGGGTGGATGGTTGGTTAGTTGAATATACGTGATGGAGGCTCAAAAGTCTCATCCAAAATACTCAAGTGACAATAACTGAGATATTACCGCGCGTTCGGGCCAGGAAACCACATAAAATGCGGGTAAACCCAATGCTTGCCAGAAAGGAAATATATCATCGCCTGTAATTTGAGCATAATATAACGACATGACCGTGCCATGGGAAACAATTCCAATATTTTGCAATGGGTGGGCAGCCACTAGTTCTTGAACCGTGGTTGAGAAGCGCGCCAAGGCTTGGTTGGCAGTCTCACGGCCCATGACCAGTTGGTCGGGGTTTGAAAACAAGTTGGCAATGCGAGCGAGAAATTCTTCCCGGCTGACGATCGGACCGCGGTCGCGTTCGTGTTCGTGCAGGCCACCACGCACGTGACAGGGAATGCCCAGCTTTTGGGCGACAATTTCCCCCGTTTGAACAGCTTTAGGTTCCACACTGGTGAAAATTAACTCAGGTGCAAAGTCTCGGAGAATTTCTGCTAAAGGATAACAGCGTGCGCGGCCTTCCTGGGTCAGGCCCCAGTGATGCGGTGGTAAGCTTTCATCCAATTTTGAGAGCGAATGGCGGATAAAAATGATTTTTGACATTGGGCTAAAAATATCAACGAGGCCTTTCATAAGTCACCCAAGGAAAAATTTCGCGGGTTACTTAATGGCACCTGACTAATCGGGTTTGCCGCTGGATTTATCCTATAGTATCTAGCAGTCTGGAAATTTCATCTCCAGAAAAGCAAAGGTGAGGAAATTTTGAACCGTTAAATAATAGCATCCATTAACAAATCAAGTCATAGTTCAAAAATTGATAGGATTTACAAAGTATATGTGAAGGTAATAATATCATCACAATAAAAACTAAAGTGGTATCATGACCAGGTTCTTTGTAATCATGTTGGTCTGCAACTGGGTTTCAGTCACAATGCTGAAATTGCTCCCAGAAAAAATCATCAATTCGGCCTTAGCGCTACTTTTAATTTTTGCTGCGGTTGAACTCTCGGGTGTCTGGGCATACTTCATAAAATGAACCAGTCAACATATACTCGAAAATCAGAATTCTGGGCAGGGTTTAGGGCCACAATTCCACTTGTTGTTGGGGCTATTCCATTTGGAATTATTTTTGGAGCTCTGGCAGTTACCGCGGGGCTGTCCCCGGCGGGGACAATGGGGATGTCTTTATTCGTTTTTGCAGGCTCATCCCAATTTATCGCGGCCGGATTGATCGCCGCGGGCACCAATCTGGGGATCATCATTTTGACCACCTGGATCGTAAATCTGCGCCACGCGTTGTATTCGACCACGCTCGCGCCTCACATGAAGCACCTCCCCCATAGGTGGCTGCTGCCCTTAGGGTTTTGGCTCACCGATGAGTCTTTTGTTGTTACGATCAATCGATTCACCGCGGCAGATGATTCACCGTACAAACACTGGTATTTCTTCGGTTCAGCCGTATTCATGTATACCAATTGGCAACTGTGCACATTGATCGGCCTCATCGCGGGACAAGCAATCCCTGATCCCGCCAGTTGGGGGTTAGATTTTGCCATGGTGGTTACATTCATTGGAATGGTGATCCCTATGATCAAAACCCACCCCACGTTGATTGCCGTAGTCGTAGCCGGAGTTACTGCGATTGTGGCCAATAACTTGCCCAATCAGATCGGCCTGTTTTTAGCCGCAATTTTGGGCATGGCTGCGGGCGTGATCGCCGAACGGAAAACCGCATGAACGAGTTTTTACTCCTGTTTGGGATGTTTTTGGTCACGTTTGGGGTTCGTTATCCCGTGCTGGCATTCGTCAGCCGGGTTCAACTGCCGCCCCTGGTCGAACAAAGTCTAAAATATGTGCCCCCCACCGTCCTAATGGCCATTATTGCCCCCGCGATGTTGATCCCCGCTGGCAAAGGGATCACATTCGAGCTAACCAATGCCCCCCTCTACGCCGGCATTGTTGCCATCATCGTATCGTGGCGAACGAAGAATCTGTTACTGACAATTATCGTCGGCATGGTTGCCTTGTGGCTCTGGCGTGCCTTGATCATCCTAGTTTTTTAACCAATATACTCACCCCCTCAAACCACTTCGATTGAATCCCCCTCCACTACCTCACCAACCACCCACACCGGCTGCTCGATCTCATCTGCCCGATTCAAAAAGCCACCGAGTTTCGCGGGGGGAACCGCCAACAACAAACCACCGCTAGTCTGAGGATCAAAGAGGAGCATTTGGGCTTCTTCGGCAATCCCCTTCGTGAATTTCACATGAGATTCGAAATAAAGTTTATTATCTGAGGCGCCACCGGGGAAAATGAACTGGGAAGCATAGTTAAATGCTCCTTTAGTGAACGGAATACTCTCATATTCAAACCGGAATCCGACCCCAGAGGCCGCCGCCATCTCCCAAGAATGGCCCAAGAAACTAAAACCGGTAATATCAGTGGCTCCTTGAACGCCAAATTCCAGACCAATTTTGGCGGCATCCCGATTCAGACGTTTCATCCAATCCGCGACTTCAGCCAAATCTGCCTGGGCTACTTTCTCTTGTTTGAGAGCTGTGGTCGTCGTCCCAAACCCTAACGGCTTGGTCAACACCAACACATCCCCAACTTTGGCGCCACCTTTCGTAAAAGTTTTACCAAGCTCTGCAAATCCGGTTACAACCAAGCCAAATTTCGGCTCCTTATCCTGGACAGTATGACCACCAGCAATCACAACTCCGGCTTCTTTGGCTTTCTCAGCGGCACCTAATAAGATCTGGCCTGAAATTTCCGCTGGCAAATCCGGAGGTAGGGCTGCCACATTCAAGGCCATGAATGGGGTCCCACCCATCGCATAGATATCGGAGAGGCTGTTCGCGGCTGCGATCGCGCCATAATCATAGGGATCATCCACCACCGGGGTAAAAAAGTCGGTGGTGATCACTAATGAACGCGTGTCATCCAGTTTCCAAACTGCGGCATCGTCAGGTTGGCCTAACCCTACCAGTAAATCAGGGTAATCGGCCGGAGCAAACATATTTTCAATCGGACGCAGCACCTGCGTCAGTGCATCTGCACTTAACTTAGACGCTCAACCCGCACAGGTAGACAGCGTTGTAAGCCGAATTTTCTTCTCAGAGGGAGTTTCAAAATCCATGGTTAATCAAAAAAAGAAGCGTGATACGCAGTACACGTATCACGCTTCAATCGTCATAAAATGATTAGGGGTTATCTGCCGGGGGGACAACAATCGGGGCCGGAACAGTTGCGGTCTCAGATCCTTCAAGAGAGGGCAACGGCAGCAAGAACGGGTTATCGTTCGGCACTAACATGACCTGAATGCCAGGGGCTAAATTCTGGATATATTCGTAGGTCAGCAGGTCTGGATTGGCTTCCAGCGCGGCCGCCAACAATTCCAGGGCCTGCTTTTCGGCGTCGGCCTGGATCAGGCGGGCCTTGGCTTCGGCTTCGGTCTGGATCACAATCGCTTCAGCTTCAGCATTGGCCTGGACGATGCGTGATTGTCCTTCACCCTCAGCCGCGATAACCGCAGCGTCGGCTTGGCCTTGAGCAGTCTTACGGGCCTGTTCGGCTTCTTGTTCACGCTGCTGAACCACGAAGGCGGCCTGCTGGGCCTGCTGTTCGGCGATCTGTTTTTGCTCAACCGAGGCGGCATATTCAGGTGAGAAAGTGACGTTGCGGAGCACAAAATCAGAGAGCAATAAACCATTGGCCTCCAACGCTTTCCGCATGTCTACTTCCATCTGGTCGGCCATTTCTACACGGTTGGTGCTGTATACCTGATCTACCCGAAATTGGGAAACTGAATCACGGATGACACCGCGCGCCAATGGACGCACCAAATCGTTGTCGTACCGACTCTGCCAGGCGATATGCACCTGAACGACTTCGGAGGGATTTATCGAAAAGATCGCCGAGGCATCAATGAAAATTTCCTGTCCATCGGAGGTCCGGGCTGAAATTGAATCATCACCGGTCACCTGACCTTCGGCATGGGTACGCGACATCGTATAAGTTTGTTTCGAAATTGGGTAATAAACCACCGATTCAGCATACGGGACGATCCAGCGCAAACCGGGCTCCAAAGGAGCTTCGCGATACCCTTTTGGCGCAATTGCCGAAATTACTACCCCACGTTCTTGGGGTTCAACAAATACCAAACCCGCACTGACCGTATTCAATACCAAGGCCAATATTAAGGCGAGAACTAAGGCCGTGCTCAATCCACGGATGGGTTCTTGACGGGAGGCCCGCACAACAACCAATACTAAAACCCCCAATACAACCAGCCAGGACAACCCGGCTATGGCAGAAATTACAACAGTAATATTCATTACGTACTCCTTTTGAAAAAAGTCCAATTGGTCTAATTTGTCCTACTGGTTTAAACGATACAACAAATCAGACCAATTAGACGCTTTAGACCTATAGACATTGACCAGATTATACTCTCAAAACTTACCCATACAACCTGATGGTGATCATTCTGATATAAGATTAACAAACCAGCGAAAGCATGATACCATCCGCCCATGTCCGTTGATACCGGTATTATCAAAGTGATTCAGATGGAACCAGATGGAACGCGAAGTGCGTGGTTGGATTGCCGTCAAAATCTGATCCCCACTCCTGGGAAATATCTCATGGCCCATAATCCAGCCGAGGCAGAGGCCGTATTAGGGTGGCCATTATTTGCAATCGGGCTACAATCATCCTTGAATGATAATTCCCGCCAATTTTTGGGCCCAATTCCGAGTTCATGGGGACCCAATACGCAATTACATTTGCGGGGTCCATTAGGACATAGTTTCAACCTACCACCAACTGCCCGAAGAATAATCCTAGCCGGATTAGGCAATACGTTCTCCCGGCTCTTGCCTTTGGTTCAACCTGCGCTTAGCTCCGGAGCTGACCTGGCAATTTTCACATCGTCCCCCTTGCCCCCACTGCCTCCCAGATTAGAAATCCAGCCCCTGGATGCCTTGCCGGCCTCACTACCCTGGGCAGATTTCTTGGTCATCGATATGCCCCTAGAATTCATCCCCAAATTACGCGATTTCCTTGGTTTAGAACCGTTTGCGGGGTTACCGTGTGCCGCCCAAGTCTTGATCCATACCGCCATGCCCTGTGCTGGAATTGGCGAATGTGGAGTCTGCGCAGTACCGCTGCAGAAAAAAGGGTATAAACTGGCTTGCAAAGATGGACCGGTGTTCAATCTAAACGAGATTAAGTGGTAAGTTGAAGGCTTATGATGCCCATCAACTCTCAACTCACCCCTCTCCACATTCAACCCAGATAACTTATCAACTAGAGACATAAAACATTCACCTACCTATGAAAATACTTATAATTTTCGCCCACCCCGATGACGAAACCATGTTGACTGGCGGCACGCTGGCGCTCCTCAATCAAACCGGAGCCGACATATATTATCTATGCGCAACCCGGGGGGAAGGTGGGGAACTTGGTGAACCACCGGTTTGTCAGCGCGCTGAAATTGGACAGTATCGAGCGCAGGAGTTAGCTTGTGCGGTGGAAGCTTTAGGGGGCGGGGGCCTGGAATTTTTGGACCACTTAGACCCAATCATCGGGGAAAATGAAGAACTATATCCATATACAAATGATTTTAATGGTTTAGTTACTCAAATCAAGGCTCATATCCAGAACATTAAACCCGATGTTGTCATCTCGCACGGCACGAACGGTGAATACGGACATCCAGGCCACATCTTGACCCACGAAGCGGTATCGACAGCGATCCAGCAATTACAGGCGACTGCACCCTGGTTTTATACCTTCTGCGCGGATTTCCCAGGACATCCGCGGCCCCGCCATGCTAATCAAGACAACCCTGCGGACATAATCCTGGATGTTTCAGCTGTGATGGAACAGAAAGAACGGGCCGCGTATTGCCATCGCTCCCAGAATGCATTATTTGTCCGGCGATCGTCAAAACGATCTGGGTATCAGCTTACCGTGCCAGAAATTCTAATCAATGTAGAAAGCTTGCACCGCATCTATCCAAATGTAACAGGCGCATTGGAGGATGAAATGTTCGCATTGCTTGCACCTTGGGAACACCAAACGTTTAGACTTTGAATAGGATATCTCACCTGGAAAGCATTATGCATAAGAATGATCTTTACCTCAGAAAACCCATCATGAACGCTGCTGGGATTTTGGGATTTTCCCCAGACCCCAAGAGTGGATTAGATTATTCAAAATTAGGCGCGTTTGTGACCAACCCAATTAGTCTCACCGCCCGAACCCCAGCCCGCGGGCCCAGACAGCTTTCGTTTCCAGGCGGAATATTGATGCATACCGGATATCCTAATCCGGGAATAAACCAGGTGATCCGAAAATATGCCCGAAAATGGGAAAAATCTCCAATCCCCATCATTGTAAATTTATTAGCCCAAGAGCCGGATTCAATTTGGAAAATGGTACAACGCCTGGAGAACCTCGACACTATTTTTGGTGTAGAAATTGGATTACCCCCTGAAACCGATGTCAACCTGGCCCGCGAGATGGCCCAGGCGGCTATCGGCGAATTGGTTGTCGGTATTAAGGTTCCCTTTGAAAATAGTAATAGAATTACTGTAGCCCTGGCCCAATCTGGAATTGACGCGATCAGTTTAAGTCCTCCCCGCGGAATATTGCCAAACGCAAATGATGGCTTTGTTTCAGGGCGCATTTATGGTCCTAGTGTTTTCCCCCTAGCCTTAGCACAAGTAGAGCGCTTGACAACCTACGGCATACCGATCATCGGTTCCGGCGGTATTTATCAATCTAAAGATGTGACAACCATGCTCGCTACCGGGGCAACTGCAGTTCAAATCGACACTCAGTTTTGGCGAGGAAAGTTTCTTTAGTTTATGGAGAAATAAACAATGGCGGATGAAGCGAATTTCTTTTGCACCGATGTTGCCTGGGAACATGGGGTTCCCCTCATTGGAACGGCCACACACGGCGATGTGTGGTTTTTAATCGAATATTCTGGCCGCTGGGGGGCCAAGGCCTTTGAGGAGAGTGACATCCCCGAGGCTGTCAAACAACACGTTCAGGCTGCGGTCCGTCCTGGGGTTGCAGTTCGCACCTTACTCATCCGGCAGCCGGAATCCCGTCACCGAGATGGATTTCATTTCTTTATTGGACAAGTTTTACCATCAGAACCGCGCCTGTACGAATATCAGTTACAAGATTATGACGAGCTCTTAGGGCTGGATTTAGCCTCATTCGTTCAGGGTAAATCAGGCGACCCCAACCACTTACGGGAAACGCCCTTATATCTAATCTGTACCAATGGAAAACGGGATCAATGCTGCGCCATTTATGGCCCTGAGACGTATCAGGAGATGGCCAATACGGCTGGGGATGCGGTCTGGCAGTCATCCCACATCGGGGGACACAACCAGGCTCCCATAACCTTATTCCTGCCCCATGGAATTAATTATGGGCACACCACACCGGCTGAAGCCCGGCGTCTCGTAAAAGCATACGAGAATGGAGCGGTTGTTTTACATCATTATCGGGGACGCGTATGTCTTGAAACCCCAATCCAGGCCGCCGAACATTTTTGGCGCGAACAAACCGGGATTTTAGAAATTGAAAACTTCCGGGTGATCACCGTCACAGAAACTGGCCCTAACAAATGGGCAATAACTATTTCGGCATCAAATGGAGACAACGCCCAACAGATTCACCTCGAACGTCGTCAATCTGATATTGAGATACCCATCACCTGCTCCAAGAAAAAAGCCAGCCCGATCTTTTCCTTCCACCGGCTGGCTTAGAGCAACTACAACCAACTTCCTAATGCCTTGATCCTACGGATTTTTGCTAATCCCCATCGTCATAGGCGCGCCCTTCGGCAAATCCTAAGCCCTGGATGAAGCCCCGGGCGCGTTCAGTTTTGGGGTAAGCCGCGGTCAAAGTCGCCCAAAATTCTTTACTGTGATTGGGATGTAACCGATGAACCAGTTCGTGCGCGATC
Source organism: uncultured Anaerolineales bacterium (assembly GCA_964453155.1). GTDB lineage: Bacteria > Chloroflexota > Anaerolineae > Anaerolineales > UBA11858 > CAYVQU01. Next base: position 27,408 of record CAYVQU010000003.1, read on the forward strand.
ACGTAATCAATCACGAATTGGGGCCAATCTTTGATCTTGTCGCTGATGCGAATATGCCCATCAGTTACCCCACCCGAGGTGAAGCTCCCCAAGCGCACTTTCATATTCCCAACCCACCGAATCGCCGTCCACTCCATCTTGCCCCTGAAATATTTTTTGTTGATGTATTTGGCGCGTTTCTGTAAATCATCATCGGTACGGCCTTTGGCTCGCCGTTGACGTTTTTCCACATCCAGCAAAATTAAAGCGATCTGGGTTTCGAGCACTCCCTTCGGTAATCGCTGAGGGGCACGCACTTCAACGGCATTATCGTCCAACATTTTCCAGCGGAGGCTTTTCTTCAGGCGTTTATCACGCCGGACAACAAAGGTATATTTTTGACCATTTTGACCAGTGAGGGTGTAAGTTTTTTCGGGCATGAGACACTTTAGGGGGCTAGTGCTATTTCACATAACAGGTATTGACTTTTCAATTTTCAGCCAGGCAAGGTCACGCCGGGCCTTAGCCTCAGGAATGCGCTGATGGAAATAATTTTCAACGGCAGATTTCAATGCAGCCAAGGTATCAAAATCCAGGTCAGCGAGAATGCGATGCTTGATCGCCCCAAAGATGGCTTCCAAAGGCATCAGCCACGGACTGCGGGTCGGGTGAAAGCAGACCAAAATACGGCAAAGTCCTTGTTTTTTGGCCATGCGATTATAAGTTCGCAACCAATTGCGTGTTTGGTGAGAAGTATGCCAAGAAGCTTTATCCCAAAACAAGGCAATATACCGTTTTCCTTGAGATGTCCAATGTTGAGCTAAAGCTTGGAGAAAATCAATCATTCGCTCACTGTTGGGCTGCCCGGTTGCCCAATGGAGAAAACTGGACTGGCTTTCATCATCCAGACTAGCAAACAAGGCCACCTTCTCTACATCTTCATTCCAACGTTGGCGATAAGTTAGTTTTTCATCTGGCAAGCTCCAGCCCCAGTATGCATAGGGCCATTTCACAAACCAACTCTCATCCAGCCAGACAGCAGCACCATTTGGATCGTTACGTGCCATTGTCAAAAGCCGATCCCGTTGAGTTTTTCTCAAGGAATACAATGGATCAGGACTGGTAAGCCAGCCTTTGGCTTTTCGATATTTGATTTTCAGGGCTTGCAGAAAACGGCGCACTGTCTCCCGACTGACCGACTGTATGGTTTCAAAATCAGTCGCAATTTGTGCTGCTAAACTTGCCAAGCTCCAGGTCGCACGGTGTTGATCGGCAGGTGGCCCAGCATGAATGTGCTCTTCGACTTCAGTGCGCATCTCTTCTGTCAATTTGCCCCCTTGTGGCCCACCACTGCGTGGTCGTGGTGTTATAGCGTTCACGCCACCTTCATTGAACTGCTGGATCGCGTTTCGCACGGTTTCGGCATGCGTTCCCAGCACTTCCGCTATTGCTGGACATTTCCAGTCCATTTCTGATAGAAATATGATCCGGGCCCGACGATATCGCACTACACTGTCACTTCTTTGCCAGCCCCTGAGCGTTTTGCGCTCTGTCTCTGTTAGGGTTCGTACTTTGATTGCCATGATGGTGCTCATCTTATTTCAAAGCCCTCTTTTTTTCAAGGTTTGTTATGTGCATTTGCACTAGGGACAATTTATTGTGGTAACAACCGCGGTGATTGAATCAGTTTTTTGCGACGAAGTCTCGGTCTCGGTCGCAATCCGCTTCCAGGCTGCACACAGCATCTGATCCATGCGAGGATCGATTTCAAAGGCTTGCAGAGATAATTTTGCGGCGCGCTCCCATTGATTGGTGTGGGCGAAACCTTCGATGAAAACAACGTATTCAGGGAGGTGTTTTAGCGGGGCATCTGGGAAACCAACCTCGAAGGCTCGATCACCAAAAACAGCAACCTGCTCCCAGTCACCGCGCTGACGGGCCAAATCGGCCAGTTCAAAATAATAACACCAGCTCTCTGAGGTCGTTTGGCTTTGAAAGAGAACTGGCAATGGGTTGTTTTGGTCGGTGAGAATCTGGTCGGGATTTGAGAAGGGCAAGATAGTTTGAATTTCCTCCGTTAGGGAGGGGTCAAATTCATGACGAGGCGTGTCCATGACGCGTAAACAACCCGGGAGACGCTGATAAAGCACCACCACCTGATCCGTCGAACTTTCAAAGGGATAAAAGCGATAAAACTCTGAGAAAGTACCATCAGCGTGGAGGTCACGCGCCATCTGGTTGAAGCGCAGGTCATAGTAATACATGAAGATGGGCAGCTCGCCACCCTCAAAATCGGGTGAATACAGCCAGTTGACTGGTGCGATTAAGGAATTGTCGGTGGAATATTCGGAGGGCAACTCATTAGACATGATCACCGTTCCAGGTTTAAGCCCCGGAGTCCGCCAGGAGAGCTGCTGAAAGATCGCAGTTTGGTGCTGCCAATCGCGACGATAAGTCACCCCATTTTGATAGTGATACCCCACCGACAAACCGACGAAAACTGAAATAATGATCACTTTGGGCAGTTGAAACCTGGCGATCAAATCCAGCAGCCCCACTAAGAGCAAACTGGCTCCTAAAATAGCCGGCAGCATAAGGCGGTCACCTGGAAACTCCAGGCGGGGATCGAGGCCAGTCACCCAAAACGGCAGAAATCCAACTGAGAGGGCAGCCCCTCCAAAAATAATGGCCTGAACGCCCCATTCAATTCCCCACTCATGCCTTCTCAGGAAATATAAATAAACCAGAATACTAATCCCGCTGATAACAACCAGACCCCAATAATAAACCCGAGCCTGGAATCCAAACAGGAGTGGATCGGGAAAATGGAATATTTGTATCCAGGCGGTAACTGCGGCCTCAAATATATCCTTCAATCCGTTTAGCAAATAGGCCCCCAACCCCCCGGACTGAGATAAATTTAAGTCGTCGAGCACTACAATTTCGTAATTGACCCATTTCGAAATCGTATAGCGCCAGACGAAAATAAGGGTTAGGGGAATAAGATAGGGGAACCAGGCAAAAAAGGTTTTTCGAATGAAAAGTGTCCAAGTGGGGAGCAGTTTGCCGGGCTGACTCTGGGTTTGCCAAATCACCAGCCCCAACACCACTGGACGGACTAACTCCAGCCCGTAGAAATACTCGGTACCTAACATCCCTACCAGACTAACGATCAAGGCACCCCCGGTAAGGCGCCAATACCGTTCTGGGGTATGACTGGCAGCCACCATTAATCCCATGGACCAGAAAATCAATGCCAGCGGGAACAAATGGCGGCTATTATTGACGGCGATAAACTGCTGGTTGAAACCGGGATAAATCAAAAATAAGAGCACCACCCAAATGATCTGCTCCCTTTGGCGGGGCCATAATTTTTTCAGAAACCAGCCCAAAGAAACTGCGCCTACCAACCGTAACACCAGGTTATAGATTTGCCACCCTACTGGATTATTCCCGGCAAGAATCGATCCAAGCCACAACACCACCCCCGTAATCGGCCGATGTTCGATGTCGATCCGCAGCATCCCAGCCGGGCCCATCACATTAGAGAACCAAATCCAAGGCCAATCATCCCAGTAAAAGCCCATAAAAGGGATGTGAATCCCGTAAGCCAGAACGCCTAGGAACAGGATCGCGAGGGAATAGGTCCACCAGGAGAAATGGAGGGTTCGAAGTTTGGAAAGAAGCATTGTAAGGAGAGAGTGACAGAGAGCGGAGTATAGAGATTGGAGACTAGTTTCAATCTCTAGCCCTATCTCCCATCTCTATCGTCAATCGGTTCCAAATCCCGGTAATTCAATCACCCGCCCTAGCTCTTCCACCAGATGATACGGCATCCAGGCAACGCCGAAGAGGTCAATGAGAATGTCTTTTTTATAGGGATGGACGGGGATGGTTTCCATGTCGTCGGCGATGTCGGCCCATTTAGATTTGATCTCGTCAACTTTCTGGTCGAATTCGTGTTCCAGCTCATCGATTTGCTCCCGGAAATCGGCAATCGTATCTTCAGATTCTTCGACGCGGGCTTTGGCTTTCTCGGTCATCCGACGTTTGGAGAGGGAAGTTGATAGTCGCCGTCGTCGCCGGCTGAAGAGGCCCAATACGTTTTCGGCGTGGGTCCCATATTCCTCCATCCGGCGTTGGGCCAGGTCGGCTTCATCGCGGCGGAGCTCGCGTTCTTCCCGCCGCAAGCGGTCCTCGATGGTGTCGAGTTTTTTGTTGAAGCTGATCTCAACTTTTTGGATTTCAGCTTCCATTTTTTCACGGGCGACCTCCGCACACGATCGTCGAAATTCGGCGCGGGAAACTTCTGGCCCCACGAAAACCCCTAATTTTGGGTTCGCCCGCACGCTGACTTCCAGACTGCGATAAATCCAATCGACGAAATCCGTTTTTAGCGCGCGTAAAACTTTGCCATCGCTAAATGGAACTTCCAGGGTATCAAAAGTCGCTTGCGGGGCTGCGGTGCGGTCCAGGTCCTTATGGTCGAGGGCTGCAGCCAACCATTCTTCCCAGCGAGCGGTACCGCGGCGATCGAGTTCCAAAATCAGGGCAGTTTGGATTTGCTCGTGATCCAAATTATATTTGCGCTGAATGAACCGGATTTCGGCCTGGGCCAGGAGAACGGGGCGGTAGATCAGGCCCCGCGACCGCGCATCGACCGATAAACTATGGTTGATGGCGCGGGCGGCCTCGGCGATGGTCAGATTATTTGGCAAAAAATATTCGTCGATGCCAGTGGGAATGGCAGGACGGGTTTCGGAACCCATTGTAAATTGTGAATTGTCGATTGGTGGGTGTGAATGAGATGAAGGGGTTGATTTCGAGGGAATCGGATCGGTTGCAATGGGGATCAGGTGGTCGGTATCCAATTCTGAACTCGATTTCAGGGGGGCTGCCACCCCGACGAGTTGATTCAGAGCCGGAATTTGGGCACGGGTTAATGGCCCAGCGAGATAGTTCATTGCCCAGCGAGTTCTGAATACGCCACCTTTATCAGGGGTATGGACATTGTGCAATAGAAATTCCCGCGGCCCGAGTTGGGAAAGTAATTTGTCATAATGCTGCCGATTTAAACCGGGAGACGCACCCTGAAGGCCGTCCAGGAGTCGATTTTTGTCATTCTCGGTCTGGAGTTTGCCGATGAACCAAGTGCCAGTGTTGGAGAGGGCCTTGTAATCCAAGTCGGCGGGATTTTGAGTCACCAGAACCTGCCCGACCCCAAACGCCCGAGCCTGTTTGAGCATCCTCAAAATGATGGATTTGGAAGGTGGGTTGGCAATCGGTGGCATATAACCAAAGATTTCATCGAAATACAGAATAGCGCGCAGACTCGATGACCCAGTCTGCGCCCGCATCCAGGTTTCGACGGCCGCATACAGCAGGGTGACGAAGAACATCCGCTCGTCATCGTTCAGATGGGCGATGTAGAACACACTGTGCCGGGGGCGACCATCGGGGGCGTAGAGCAAAGCTTCGATATCCAGCGGCTGACCTTCGATCCAGGTCTGGAAGCTGGGAGCCGCCAGAATATTATTGAGCAGCATCGCCAACCCAAAGCGATCTTTATCCGGGAAAAATGTACCCACATCGAAAACGCCTAGCTTTTCAAAGGGTGGATTTTGCGTTTGCAGAATAAGTTCGCTCAAATCGAGATCACGGCCCTGCGACCAGGCGTTCTCAAAAATATTGCTCAACAAAATATGTTCGCGGCTACGAACGGGGTCAATGTCTGTCAGGCCCACCAACCCCAAAATTGCAGTGACCGTACCAGAGATTTTTTCTCGCAGGAGTTCTTTATTATTTTCCCAGGGAATTTCCGGTGCTTTCAGATTCGCCAAGATGCTGACGGGGATTCCAGCATCCGATCCCGGGGTGTAAACCGCGAATTGAGCCGCGTTTTTGAGGGCTCGGAGCCGGTCGGAAGTAATTCCCCATTTGGCATGGCCGGCGCGCCAGCTTTGGGCAGTATCGGTTGCAAATTCAGCCAAACTTTTGCTCGCGCGCCGGGCCTCATCGGGATTCACCCAGGGTTGGAAATCGGCCGGTAACAACTCCGGGAAGTGGAGCAGCGTATTGGTGATATCCCCTTTGGGGTCGATCATCAAAGCAGGGAGCCCCAGGAGAGCCGCTTCTTCCAGAAGATCGATACACAGCCCGGTTTTCCCCGACCCTGTCATCCCAACAACCACCGCATGCGTGGTCAAATCATCTGGATCATAGAAGGTGGGCTGGTTAGCTGAGGTACTTTTTCCAAGATAAAACTTACCGTCGGTATCAATCATATGCTGCTCCCAAATTAACGCAAAGACGCGAAGTCGCAAAGGAATTATAACCTTTTTGCTTCGCGTCGCTGCGCCTTTGCGTTAAAGTTTTCTAATACTTATATTCTTCCCGCACCGGGCTGAAAACATCTAACACTTTGACGGGATTATCGAAGGTTTTGGCCTCGTGCTCAACGCCACCAGGAATTACATATACGTCACCAGATTTGAGCACTTTGACTTCTCCACCGATGTTAAATTCGATTTCGCCCTCGATCACCATCCCCAGCTGCTCATGAGGATGGCTGTGCAGAGGTAGGTGGACGTTGGGGTCTAAATCCACGACGGCGGTCAACATCTTTTCACCCCAAAACGTTCGGGCGTTGATGCCAGGGATGAGTTCTTTGGGTTCGCGGTCTTTGGGGTCGTAATAGTACATAGTATCTCCTAAGGGTGAAGGGATAGGGCTAAGGGTGAGAGAATACCAAAGCACTCCCTAACTCCTATCACCTGTCCCCTAATCACTCGTCTTGCCAAACACTCTATTAAACTCCCGCACATATTCGGCCGCGAAATCGGCATTATGAACGATCACGACATTCTCATCATTGCGGATTTCGGCGCTGCGGCTGAAATTGTAGGAGCCAGTGATGACAATGGCTTCGTCGATGATGATGGTTTTGTGGTGCATGTTGCGGTCATTTCCGTCCAGGCGGACATCGAGACCGGCGTCAACCAGCCGATCAAATTCAGTGCCAGTATTGGAGTAGTATTGGCCTTCTTCAAATACACCAGAGACGGTGACACCGGCATTGTGACGATCGATCATGGCTGCGGCGATATCATCAGATGTGAAAGAAAAAGCCATAAAATGGACACTTTCTTGGGCATTCTGGATGAGAGCGACCATCCGATCGGCTGCGCCATCATCGGGGGAGAAAATGGTTTCAACTTGAGTACCATCAATGGTCAGGTTAGAATGGGGCGTATTCTCAACAACACGATCCCCAAACAAATCCCGAACGAACATTTCATTGAACTCCGTTGTGAAGTTTTCAGCCAACCGGGTGGAGCGCAAGCGAATCAGGTTGTTATCGTTGCGGTAGCCGCCGTTGATGGTGAAATTCATTGAACCCGTCCAAACTTCGGCCCCGTCGATGACCACAAACTTATTGTGCATCAAACTCTCCCGACGATCCCCCAACACTTCGATCCCGGCATCTTTCAGCTCTTGGGCCTCAACTTCGTCTAGGTTGTCGCTCTCCATCACCACCCGCACCTGAACACCCGCTTGATGGGCCGCGATCAAGGCGTCCCGGATGCTCCACAAATTGAGATGATAAATGGCGGCATCCACACTCAGTTTGGCCTCCCGGATGGCGTTGGCCAGTTCGCTGTCAGGCCCGCCGCGGAATGACCCAGCATTAGGATCATCAGGATCGGTAAAATAGATCGTGTACCAATCGCCCGCGGGAGTCTCATCCGTGATGGGGGTAACTGTGGGGACCGGGAGCAAGGGCGTAGGGGAGCCAGAGGTGATGCAGGCTGTGAGGGTTGCCAATAACAATGCTAAAAGAAGAATTCGTTTGATCATAGGTGATAGAGATTGGAGAATGGAGATAGAGAGTTTTTAGGAAAAACAATGCCGGCTAGAAAACCACGACTTTCCACCACCCACTTTCCACTATAAAAGTCCTTCTGCTCGCAGCCGCTCCACAATCCCAACTGATGATTTGCTCCGATCCATCGTATAAATATGCAGGCCGGGGACGCCATTTTTAATCAGGTCGGTGCATTGTTCGACGGCGAAGTCGATGCCGAATTGGAGCAGAGCTTGGGTATCGCCCTCGGGGAGCGCAGCAATCCCATTTTGGAGCTGATCGGTGATGGTCGCGCCGCAAATTCCGGCCAGGATGTTCATCATCTTGACGCTGTAGACGGGCATCACGCCGGGCAAAATGGGGACGGTGATTCCCGTAGCCTGGCAGCGGTCGACAAAGTCGAAGAAAAATTGGTTATCGTAGGCGTAGTTGGTGATGATATATTCGGCCCCGTTATCAACTTTGAGCTTTAGGAATTCTAAATCTTGGGTTTTATTCTCGGCGTCAATATGGGCTTCGGGGTATCCGGCGCAGCCGAAACAGAAATCGTAGCGCGGTTTGACGAAGGCCATAATCTCTGAGGCGTAGGCAAAACTATCGGGGTGTGGTTCCCACCCCTCGGCGTCGCGGGGTTCGTCGCCGCGCACGATCAGGATGTTGTCTAACCCCAAGCCTTGGTAGCTGTCTAAAACGGAGGTGATTTCATCCGGGCTGAGACCAAATCCCGCAAAATAACCTAAGACTTCCAAGCCCTTTTCTTTTTTCAACTTCTCGATGAGTTGATAGGAACCTTCCTGTGTCGAGCCCCCCGCTCCAAAAGTGACCGAGACAAAATCGGGACTCAGTCCTGCCAGGTTATCAATCGCCTTCTCTAAATTTTCGGCCGCTTTCAGGCTACGCGCCGGGAATAATTCGAAAGAAAGGGTTGGTTTTTCCGCATTTTTCCATAGATCAACGAGTTTCATGGGTGGCCTCCATAAGTTTTTTGATATTATAGCAGTATCCCTGAATGAAAAAGGCCCCGTGTGGGGCCTTTTTCATTCAGGGATACTTAAACACCGCATCAGAATCCGCCGTCGCCGTCTTCCTTTGCGATGCTCGAAGAGATAGACCCCCTGCCAGGTGCCCATACTGAGTTGCCCGTTATCGATGGGGATCGCCAGACTGGTATCCGTCAGCATCGCCCGAATGTGGGAGGAAGCATCATCTGGCCCTTCCAGTATGTGGCGGTACCAGGGTTCGTTTTCCGGAGCAACCCGTTCCATAAAAGCTTCTAAGTCGATGCGCGCGGTGGGATCGTAGCTTTCACTGATCACCAGGGAGGCGCTGGTATGCTGAACGTACAGAAAACACATACCTTCTTGGATTTCCCAATTTTCGATATTGGTGTTAATCGCCGGGGTGAAGGGATACAGACCTTTACCCTGGGTGATGAGTTCGATGGTTTCTTTGTGCCAGTTCATAGGTGAGTGGAGGGTTGAGGGTGGTGGGAGGTGGGAGAGGGGACTTCCCTCAACTCACCACCCTCAACTACTAATATAAAAAGTTGATTGGGTTGACTTTGACGCCATTGTAAGTCAACTCGAAATGGAGGTGGGCACCGGATGAGTTGCCGGTGTTGCCGAGAGCGCCGATGCGGGTACCCTGGAAGACGCTTTGGCCACAACTCACGCCAACCGCGCTCAAGTGAGCATAGGCCGACTGCCAGCCGGTACCGTGATCGATGACGATCAAGTAGCCGTAGCCATAATCACTCCAGCCTGCATAGACAACAACGCCATTATCGACGGCAAAGATAGCGTTGCCCTCTGCTCCGCCAATATCAATGGCCGGGTGAACACTAGGTTCGTAAGTGTATCCCGAAATTTGGCGGCTGGGCGTTGGCCACACGAAAGTACCTATCCCAATCGCACCTTCATAGATCGAACCACAATGCCCGGCCCCATAATAGGCCGCAGACGCCGGATTGTTACGCGTGATCGCTGGCGGGCCCCAATCTTTGATCGGCCGCCAACCACCAGGGACGATTAACCAAGTACCTGGATCAATATTAGGGGTATCAACCGTGGTTTCAGTCAAATCAAAGCGATTGCCGGGATATTCGATAATGGCGCTCGGATCAACTTTGAACACCCCTGCGACATGGCCCAGATCGTCGTTTTCGTGCCATTGGTAGTAGGTGCCGTCAACTGGGAGGATGTTCACAGCCTGGCCGGTCTTGAGCAAGTGGGGGTTGTCTTCCAGGAGTTCAAAATTGCCCCACAAGATGGTCGCGGCCTTCAGGTTGAATTGGTCGGCAATGCTGAAAATGCTGTCACCCAATTCCACTGTGTAAGTGATCACATCCACCCGCGGCCGCGCGGGGATTTCGGTATCCATTTGCATGGCCCGGGTTAAGGTGGGTTCTTCGAGATTAGTTTCAACTTGATAGGCTGGCAGCCCCACTGAAATATCCGGTTTGGGGGTCGCGGTCGGCCAGGCGACCACTTCGGTCACCACGGGGGCCTCCCCCCCAAATAACAGCGGCGGCGCGCCCTGGACATAGTAATAATCCCAGGCCAGCAGACCCGTGATCCCTACGATGAACACCACCAGGGTATTTACCACCCAGCGGATGCCGCGCTCCCACTGGGGTTTCTTTTTGGGTTTTTCTTCACTCATATTTAATGGTTGGTTCAATTTTTGGACGCAGATGACACTGAAAACGCAGATAAAACAATATCAGCGTTCATCCGCGTTTACCCTTCGATTTCACTCAGGACATGTCTGCGTCCGATTTTATGGTTGATAATTTATGATTCATCAGAAACTGGCGGGAAGGCCATAACTTCTTCGACGTATTGCTGTCGCAATTGGACCGGGGCTTTCTTTTTCTTGCGGTCGCGGACTTGCAGGTTGAGAATTTCCACAAAGACGGAGAAACCCATCGCGAAGTAGATATAACCCTTGGGGATTTCGATGTGAATGCCTTCGACTACCAGCGAGAAGCCGATCAGCAGCAAGAAACTGAGGGCCAGGATCTTCAGTGTAGGGCGTTCGTCGACAAATTTGCTAATGGGTCCGGATGCAATCAGCATAATCAACACCGCTATGATCACGGCGATCACCATGACGGCCAGTTCATCGGCCATCCCGACCGCGGTGATGACCGAATCCAGCGAGAAGACAATATCGAGGATCGCAATTTGGATGATCACCGACCAGAAGTTCGCGGCCACTTTTGAAGAAGCATGCCCTTCTTCACCCTCGAGTTTGTCGTGGATCTCGATCGTACTCTTTGCCAGCAAGAAAATACCACCGATGATCAAAATCAAATCCCGACCGCTGACACCGTGGTGAAATACTTCAAAGAGCGGGGTTGTCAGCTTAGTCAGCCAGGCCAACGAGAATAGTAACGCGATCCGGGTGACCATCGCCAAGATCAAACCGATCTGGCGGCCCTGATCTTGTTGATGCTTGGGCAGTTTTCCGGCCAAAATGGAGACGAAAATGATATTGTCGATGCCCAACACAATTTCCAGGGCGGTCAGGGTCAGGAGGGCAATCCAGGCTTGCGGGTCAGATATCCAGGCCATTATTCTTTCCTTTCAATAGATCGCGAATTCGCAACGCTCACACAAATTTTGCGGAATTATGCAGAAAAAATAAAAAATCTGCAACTTCGATGCAGATTTCGGAAACCAATATGAATGAAAAATCTTGCTCAAACGGAAATCTGCTAAGCTGGGCGGATAATGATTCTGATTAATTTCGCAAGTAGAAACCGCACAGCACGGAGAGTTTAGTATAGATTTCCGAAAATTGCAACCATCGTTCCAGCGCAATGACCCCAACAGGGTCATAATATCGGCATCTCCGGCCGATTCTAGCACAAATCACTCCCAAACACTTGACGCCTACCTTAGGGTTTGTTAATCTACCAGCAGCAAACCAACCAACGATCAAACGATCCAACCAACAAACCACCATGAACACCTACGACGCCATCATCATCGGGGGCGGTATCCACGGAGCCAGTACAGCCTACCACCTCTCCCAGCGCGGACTTAAAGTTCTCGTCATCGAGAAGGACGCGCTGGCGGCCCACGCCACCGGCCGCTCGAGCGGACTTATCCGCATGCATTATGATCTGGAACCCGAATCCCGACTGGCGTGGGAATCGTTCCAGTATTTTGTCGATTGGGGTGAAAAAATCGGCGGCGATTGCGGCTTCACCCGCACCGGATTTCTACAGTTTATCAAAGCCGAATACATGGAGCAACTCAAGGCCAACGTTGCGATGCTCCGGCAGATCGGAATTCCAACTTCCCTGATATCTCAAGATGAAGTTAAAGAATTAGCACCCTATTTCTGGTTGGATGATGTCGAAATCGCGGCATATGAACCCGAATCGGGCTATGCCGATCCCAGCGCGGCAACCACATCCCTGATGACCGCGGCCCGCGATAGGGGCGCGCGGTTAATCCAGGGCGAACCCGTAACAGGAATTTTGGTCGACTCCGGGAAAATCCAGGGGGCAGCCACCCCCCAGGGCAAGTATTCGGCCCCCATCGTCGTTAACGCGGCTGGTTCTTGGGCGGGGAATATCGCCCAACTCGGCGGAGTCGACCTCCCCATCACCACCTGGCGCCACGATACGCTGATCGTAAAACGACCCCCCGAATTGGGTACTTCCCATCCCAGCGTCATTGACGATATCAGCGATATGTACTTCCGCTCCGAAACTGGCGGCCTGACTCTGGTTGGCCTCGAAGATGGCAACCCCCTGGGCGAAGATCCCACCGGCTACGTCGACCGGGCCCAGCCCGGCTTTGTCGAACGCGCCATCGAACGAATTTGCCACCGCATCCCCGGTATGGAACAAGCTTCATTGCAGTCTGATCATGGTGGCTACGACGGTATCAGCCCCGACCAGCGGGCCGCCCTCGGCCAGATGGGACCCGATGGCTTTTATCACCAATGCGGCTTCAGCGGCACCGGCTTCAAAATCGCCCCCGCCGTTGGCCTATGCATGGCCGAACTGATCCTGAACGGCACAGCCACCACCGTCGATATCACCCCCTTCGCCCCGCAGCGCTTCGCAGGCGGAAATTTACTTGCGGGCGAACACGCCTATGATAGCGTCTGGAGATAATTTAATTCGGTGGAGGGTTGTGAGTTGTGAGGAAAATCTCCCTCCACTCACAACCATCTACCATCAACCAGGAGTTTATATGACCCTCGACCCCCAAGCCGTAAAAATGATGCTCTCCTTCATGCTCAAACCCTGGTATGAAGCCCTCGAAGACCCGGTTGCGGCCCAAGAAACTGTGCTGCACAAACTTATTCAAGATTATGCCAAAACGGGATATGGTCGCGAGCATGGGGCTGAAAATATTGAAACTCTGGAGGATTATCGCCGGGCTTTTCCAGTCACCGCATACGATGGCAGGTTCAAACCCCTGATTGAGCAGGTTATGGCTGGGGAAGTTGAAGCCCTGCTCTGGGAAGAACCGGTCGGGTGGGCCATCACCCGCGGGACTTCGAAGGGCGAGTCCAAATTTATCCCGATGACGGCTACCGATTTGGAAATGCGCCCCGCCGCGGGCCGGGCCTTAATGAATTACATTCTGGAAAGTGAAAAATATGACATCCTGACAGGCGTCAATCTCAACTTGAATTTCCCTTCAGTGGTCGGGACTGTTGAAAATAACGGTGTCGAGACCGAATACGGCTACAGCTCCGGCATTTACACCAAATATGTCGATATCAAATCCCCGGCCGAAAATGTTCCCAGCCAGGAGGAGATCGATGCCCTGGGCGGCGGAAAAACCTGGAAGGATTGGGAAGCCCGGTTCGAGTTGGCTTATGAAAAATGCTTGGATAAAAATGTGTCGCTCATCGGTGGGGTCGCTCCAACTTCACTCCAATTTGGCCGGTATCTCAAAAAGGCTCACGGCGTTTATCCCAAAGATTTGTGGCAACCCCAGGTGATGACCCTCGGCAGCGTTGCGGGGATCAATCTCAAGCATCAACCCGCCCTGCAAGCCTATTACGGCCGCCAGGCCGCCATTCGCGAGATTTACGGGGCGACGGAGGGAATGTTCGGCCAACAGCGCGACCGCAACCGGGCCTGGGTACCCAACTTCGATCTCTTTTTCTTCGAAGTCGAGACCAAAACCGGGGTCAAAATGCTCCACGAAATGCAACCAGGTGAGATAGGTAGTCTGGTCGTTTCGACCCCTATCCTACCGCGCTACAAAATTGGTGATCTGATATTGGCGAAGAAAGCCCCCTACTTCCGCTGTATTGGCCGCGATCAACCGTCTACCCAATGGATGTATTGGTGGCAGGAATTTCAGAGTTTCAACTTGGGACGGTTGTAGGAAAGGAGAACGAATGAACAATAAGCTATTAATCATCGGTGGGAGTGGGTTTTTGAGCGGAACCTTGGCCCGAATAGCTGTTTCGCAGGGATATCAAACCTGGACGATCACCCGGGGCCAGCAACCAATTCCGACCGGCGTCAACGCTTTGATCGCCGATCGCCACGATCAGGAGGCATTTGCCAAAGTTGTCGCCGCGGTTCCTGAAAACTGGGATCTGGTTGTGGATTGTATTGCCTTCACCCCCGCAGACATTCAGCAAGATATTGATGTTTTTGAGAATCGGGCCGCCCATCTGGTCTTTGCCTCAACCGATTTTGTGTATGAAACCACCCAACGGCAATTCCCACAAACCGAAGATACCGATTATTATGTCAAAGAAGGATATGGGGCCCAAAAAAGATTAGCAGAGTTGGAACTACTCCAATATGCGGGGCCGTTACCGTGGACCATTCTGCGACCCACCCATATCTACGGGCCTGGATCAGGATTGGGCTGTCTGCCGACCCACAGTCGAGATGAGCAGTTAATTGCCCGATTACGGTCGGGGGAAGATCTCGAATTGGTGGGAGGCGGACATTTTCTGCAACAACCCATTTTGGCAGCTGATCTGGCTCTGATGATTCTAGATCTACACGGCAACGCTAAAACCTATGGGCAGGTTTTCAACGCGGCCGGACCGGATGTGGTTGAATCCCGCCGATATTATGAAATCGTTGCCAAAATACTTAAAACCAGCTTGCAGGTCGCAGAAATTCCGGTGGGGCCCTATTTAGCTGAAAATCCGACCTTAAAACCATTTTTATGCCACCGGTTCTACGATTTGAGCGCAGCGCAAAGCTGCGGCATCTCATTACCCAGCACTTCATTAGAAACGGGTTTACGCGCCCACGTCGCAAGCCTAGCAGAGTGAATAACACAGATGAAAACACATATTATCGCAAACGCCCCGCAGGCCATCGGGCCCTATTGCCACGCTGTACAAACCGGAAATTTAGTGTTCTGTTCAGGACAAACGCCCTTAGACCCTGAAACCAATCAAATCGTTGGGGAAAATATCGCCGAACAGACGGAGCGCGTCCTGAAAAATCTTGAGATTGTATTGCAGGGATTGGGTTTATCCCTCCAAAATGTGGTCAAATGCAATGTGTATCTCAAATCGATGGCTGATTTCGAAGGGATGAACGCGGTCTATGCCCGCATGTTTGCCCCCCATACGCCAGCGCGCACGACCATTTCCATCAACCAAAACCCCCTGGACGCGCTGGTAGAAATTGAGTGTATTGCTGAGATACCCGAAATGTAACAATGGAGTTCTTACGATGAACTCCATTGTTTTAAACTCAGCGCCCGCGGAACAGGCCTCGCAATAGAATTGAAGCGCCAATAGCGATCAAGACCAGGGGCCAGATCAAATCCCAACTGCCGAGACCCATTCCGAAGAACACGACGGCCAGGATAACGGTGCCCATCACTGGGCGGCGGTATTCGGGGACGGTCAGGCGGATGAGAACTTCGATCAACAGGATGAATCCCGCCCCGAGGAAGAAGAGGGGCCAGACCTCGTTGAAGAAGGGGAAATCAAACGGCAGGTCAGCAAAGCCGAAGCGGAAACGGTCCAAGAACCCGAAGTTGTTCGCCAGCATCACGATCCCGAGCCAGATCAAAATCACGGCCCAAACCAGAGTCCCCAGGGGATCGCGGCGGTACTTTTCTTCGAAAGTTTTCTCTTCCGCCTCCTTCTCATCCATCATTTTTTCTTCTTGTTCCATTTGTTTCTCGTCGTATTTTTCATCGTATTGATTCATTTTTCTTTCCTTTTTTTAGGGAATTCCATAAAGCCACTACGGAGAGCGGAATTATGCATGACAATGAAAGACATAAAACTTGCAGCCATCGCGGCATTTTTTGCCACTCTTCAAAACTGATCTCATCTGGTGGTTCAAGATCAGCAAATTCGACGTCTTCCGCATCTTTGAGCTGATCTTGCCCGTTTTGAACATGGTCATCTTTTTCTATATCCGTTTCAAATACATTAGGATCTGTAGATTGAGCTGGTTCATCTGATACATCGGGAATTGGAGCAGATTTAACGCTGAACGACCACTCTGCAATGACTGGCATCCTTTCCATTGCTAACCCCCGGTGACCCTCAAAGTTGCCTTGGATCGCGTTTACATCCACAACTACGGTGAGTGATTCATTCCCCGCGGTGGTAGCCGCGTAATTACCACTGGCGTCGATTACACCCAATTCGGCAGTCCAAGTGGGGGGTACTGGGAGGGGGATTTCATTTCCTTCGGGGTCGAAACCAGCCAGTTCAAATTGCTGGGTATCCCCGACGATCATTTCGTCAATTTCCGGGAAAATTTGTATCCGATCTAACTCGGGACTGACGCGGATTTGAACTTCCACTCGCAGGTCGGTGCCGGGAATTTCTCCGGTGACAACGTAATCGCCCGTGGCTTCACCGGCTAGAAACAAATTATTAGTGAGAATTTCTCCGGCACCGGCGGTATCCCAAGTCAAATTGGCTTCAACAAGATTCCCATCCACATCAGTAGCAACCACCTCAAAAACCAGAATTTGATCGGGGAACATAATCCATTCAGTAGGGGTTACTGCTAAACTGGCCAGGGGAGGCGTTACTTGCAAAGATATCTGATAGGCATACGCGCCCCGATCACCAATCAAATTGGCGGACATTAGATAATCCCCTTCTTCGGTCGCGGTGATTTCCCCTGCGGGAGTGATACTCCC
This sequence comes from uncultured Anaerolineales bacterium, assembly GCA_964453155.1. GTDB lineage: Bacteria > Chloroflexota > Anaerolineae > Anaerolineales > UBA11858 > CAYVQU01. The sequence goes on from CAYVQU010000003.1 coordinate 44,376, forward strand.
CGATTCGGTGATCCAAATCACTGTGATGGGGATTTCATTACCCTCAGCATCTTGCCCAGTGGCACCTAAACTCGTCTGTCCACCTACGGCGATGGTCACATCATATTGGCTAACAGTGGAAATTTCTCCAGGGAGGGGTTGAGCACAATCCGCACCACCCGCAACAAGGCTGTCACCATTCGCCCGTTTCATTAAAACTTCAGTTGCCCCGACCGGGTAACGATACGAACCGCTGCCATTACCGTCCGTTGTATAGGTACCCACTTGGGAATCCGCGACCCAGGCGGTCACAGTTTCATTAGGCAGCCAGTTGGTGAACACGATTTCAATTCGGCCACTGACACAGAACGCCTGAATTTGGATTGACCGTTGCGCAGAAACTGGGGAGGAAAACAGTCCTAAGATAATCAGCCAAACTGTAATGATCAAGCTCATTCTTATTCGTGATTTGGGCATATTACCTCCTGCAAACTTTGCTCGACCAGACCTGCCAGGTTTTAAAAACCTGGCAGGTCTCATTTCACCACCAATAACAAACCGTAAACGAAACGACAGCCGTGATGACGATGGCGATCCCAAATATCGACGCCCGCACCTGCCAGCGCCAATCCGACCACCAAGGGATTTTTTTCTCGATCCACTTGGGCAACCCGCAGAAGAAAATCCACATCAGGGTCCAAAAACTGATGAAAATGACCGTTCGCTGCCAAAAAACCAAACGTTCACACCAGCAGCAGTAATCATCGTCTTCATAATAGTAGCCACTTTCGGTCGATTCGGTTTGACTTTCGGTCGGGGTATTCTGGTCACTATCCGTTTCGAGTTTTTGATCATCGGTTTGGGCCGGGAGGGCGTCGGGATCACCATCCAAGGTCGTTGTCATCGCACTTTGGGCGTCAATTTCGGGTTCATAGGCCGGATCAACTGTCGGCTGGGCTGGCGGGGGTAACACTGGGAATTTCCATTCAACGGTGATTATTGGTTGTTTATCCTTAGCTAAACCGCGGCGCCCGTGGGTGCTGCCCTGAATTGCATTGAGATCAACCATCGCGGTGATAGTTTCAGCACCATCTTTGGTCGCCGCGTATTTGCCGGTAGCATCGATGATGCCGATCTCGGCATTCCAGGTCGGTGGCGTGGGGACCTCGATTTCATTGCCGTTGGCGTCGAACCCGACCACATCAAACTGCTGAGTGTCGCCCACAAATATTTCTTCGATTTCAGGGGTGATCTGGATGCTGGCCAATTCCGGCGTGAGGTGGACAATCACGGTCGCAGACAAATCCGTTCCTGGGATGAAGCCGGTCAGAACATAGTCCCCCAATTCCTCGCCAGCAATAAAGAAATTTACCGGGACAATTTCCCCGGCTCCACCGGTATCCCACGCCAGGTTGACATCAACCAGAACGCCGTTCACATCGGTGGCCGCGACATTGAAGGCCACTCCCTGTCCTGGAAAGGCAAATATTTCGGGGGGATTGATCACTAAACTGGCCAGGGGGGGCGTCACGATCAAATCCATTTGGAATGAGAACGCGCTAGCTTGTCCGATATGGGCGGCGGTGATAATAAATTCGCCCTCCTCGGTGCCAGTCAACTCACCTTCAGGGGTAAAACTCCCGGATTCGGCAATCCAGATGATATCCAGCAGAATTTCGTTGCCAGCCTCATCCTGCCCGGTGGCCACCAGGGTGGCTTTGCCACCGACGGGGAGAATCAGTTCGTATTGATTCATTTCGGTAATTTTCCCCGCGGGCGGTTTGGAGCAGTCCGCCTGCCCCGCTAAAATGACATCCCCATTCGCCCGAGATAATGTAATCGCCCCCGTAGTTGGCGGAAACTGATAGCGACCACTGCCATCCGTGGCGGTTGTATATTGCCCGACATCGGCGCCATCAATTTGTGCAGTCAGAACTTCGTTGGGCAGCCACGCTTCAAATGTGACCTCTACGCGTCCACTGGTGCAAAAAGCCCAAATTGGGGCCGCGCGTTGGGCGATGACCGGGGTAAATACGAGCGCAAACAGCAAACTTACCACTCCCACCACGAGTAAAACTCGCCAATACCCAGTTGTATGTCTCATCCGGACCTCCTAAATTCGTTAAATCTGTATTGGGTAGAAAAATGTTGAACATATCGCACGCAAAACCGCAAAGAAAACTTACAAATCAAACTTTGCGCCTTAACATCTCGGCGGGTACAACATAATCTTATCCATAACAAAAGTTCGCTAAAACTGTAGACTCGCCAGTACAACTGTTCCCAAAGCTAACAGCAACCCTAACAAAACGGTCGCTAGCCACAGGCCAGAAAATTTCTCGGCGCGCAGGGCGGCCAAACCTAAAAAGAATACGGCTACCAGGACGGATAAACAATTATCATCGTAATAATTATAGAAACCGCCCTCAGCTGTGGGTTGCGGCGTTTCTTCAATTTCCTCATTAATCTCCGCTTCTGCAGTGGCTTGATCAGCAGCCAGCGCGGTAGGATCTATAGTGGAAGTCGGTTCGGGAACCGGCGTGGGCGCTTCAAGGGTGACAGATAACGTTTCTTGGGCCGAAATTAATAGCTTGGTAGCCAGACCCCGGCCGCGCGGATTGGTCCCTAACAGGGCGTTCAGGTCGACTATGGCCGTGATGGTTTCTAACCCCGGCTCTGTAGCCGCGTATTGCCCCTGATCGTTGATCACCCCCAGATCGGCGCTCCAGTTTGGCTGGAGGGGCACGTCGAAGACCTCCCCATCGGTGCCCACCCCCAACACGCCAAATTCTTGAATATCTCCCACGACCAACTCGTCAATATCGGGGCGAATTGTGATCCGCTCAACCCGTGGAAAAATCTGCACCTGAACCACAGCCACGTAATCTGTCCCTGGAATGCGGGCCGTGACTTCATAATCACCCGGCAGCTCTCCGGCTCGGAAAACGTTACCGGGCACCATCTCCCCACTCGCTTGGGTATCCCATTCCAACTGGACTTCATGGGGCTGCCCGTCTGCATCCAGGGCTGTGATGGTCAGCGGAAATTGCTGGCCAGGTAACACCTGGATTTCGGCCGGGGCGATGGCAAACTCGGCCAGCGGCGGGGCAACGACGGTCCGCAGATAATAGGCGAACGGGAATCCCTCCCCGACCAAGGTCACTGAAATGCCAAAATCACCGGGAGTGGTGGCCGTAAAATGTCCATCGGCGGTAATGCTCCCCAATTCCGCGATCCACAAATACTGGGGCATGATAGGCTGTCCGGTTTCATCCTCGGCGGTCGCAGTGAATGTGGTTTGCCCGCCAACCGGCAAATTCACCCACAAGGGATTGACATCGGCGACGATTCCGGCCCGGGGTTGGGTGCAGTCGGCATATCCGGCGACAATGGTATCCCCATTGGCGCGTTGCAAGGTCAGGTTTTTGGCACCCGCGGGAAACGCATAGGTCCCCTCACCTTGCGAGTCGGTTTGATATTCGCCTACCGGCTCCCCATCAACAAAGGCAACCACCTGTTCATCGGGGAGCCAGCCCAAAAACAATATTTCCAACGCACCGTTGGTACATACAACATCAATTTTCCAGGGGTTTTGTTCAGCAGCGAAGACAATTTCAGTTCCCCCCAGTACAAAAATCAACCCCACCACAATGACAAATTGGATTCCAAGCCAACAACGACGATACATCCGGGCCTCCTCACTCGCATTCAGTCGAATGATCTCTAAAATAGAATAGCACAAAGCCACCTTGGATTTCAAGGGAAAAAACGAACTATCCAGGTGTTTTATCTATTTTTTGTAATGGGTAACAACATCTTGAACACCTGTCATTGCGAAGCGGTTTCACCGCTGGAGCAATCTCCACGTTAACCAGGAGATTGCTTCAGCGCAAAGAACACGCCTCGCAGTGACATTTCAAAAGGCTGTGTTCAATATCATTTTACCCATCACAGTTTTATCTATTTCTTTTTCCGGACTCGCAAGACCATCAAAATCATAACAAAGGCAGCCCCAAAAATGGACGCACAAAATACTCTGCCATCTGTATTCCAGTATTGGCGGGAAATTGGATCATCCTCGTTTTGGGCCTTCGCCACAGATTCCATGTGCGCCTGAATCTCTGTTTCAGGTTGGGCGTCAGATTGCTCGATGGCTTCTTGAACTTGATCGAAATCGGGAGGCTCTACTACTGGGAACATCCATTTGGCAGTTAATACCTGCTTTGGTAACGCCAGCCCGGGCCCTTTATACCGACTCGCAAATGCGGATAAATCCACCACCGCTGTAACAGTCTCTTCTCCGGCCGTCGTGGCGGCATATTTCCCCTGAGCGTCGATGACTCCCAATTCGGCTGTCCAGGTAGGGGCAACCGGGATTTGGGCTTCATTCCCGGCCACATCAAAACCGATTACAGCAAATTCCTGTATCGCCCCCACCTCCAGGCTTTCAATTTCCGGCGTGATTTGAATTTGATCCACCAACGGCAAAACCTGCACCGCAATACTGGCCGAAAGGTCCGTGCCAGCAATTGTGGTTGTAAGGGTGTAATCACCCGGGTCCAGGCTGGCGACAAAGAAATTGGCTGGGATGATGGCCCCGCCACCCCCAGTATCCCAATCAGGAGAGATTTCGATGACATTTCCAGATTCGTCGGTGGCAATCACGGTCAATTGGCGGCCCTGGTTGGTGAAGATCGTCAGCTCAGCCGGCTCAATTTCCAGGCTAACCAGCGGTGGAGTTACTTCAGCCGTAATCTGATAGGTAGATGAACTGGCGGTGCCAATATGGTTCGCCGTGATCAAAAATTGTCCCTCTGTCGTGGCGGTAAAGTCCCCCGCAGCAGTTATGCTGCCCAATTCCGCAATCCAAATCACATCGATGGGGATTTCGGTACTGCTAGAGTCGGTCCCCGTCGCTGACAGCCCAACCCTGCCTCCCACCGGTAATGTGACCTGATATTGGCTGACCGCCGTCAACTCACCCACAGGCAGCTGGGAACAATCCGCCCTACCGGCCAAAATTGTATCTCCATCGACGCGTTGTAGGGTAATATCTTTCGCTTTGGCTGGGAAAAGGTATTTTCCACTACCGGTGGCGTTGGTTGAAAAAGTACCGATCTCAAGGTCACCCATCCAGACAGTCAGCATTTCATCCGCGAGCCAACCGAAAAATTCCACTTCAACTTGACTGCCAAGACACCACACGCGAATTTTGGGAGATTCCTGGGCCATTGTACTTGGGATCCCAACCAATAAGCTGATGATCACAAATCCTACCATCACTTTTCCGAACAAAACCACTCGCTGATTGAGTCTCATCACGACCTCCCAAAGGGATCAACCTACTCTACATAAGCTTACACGGCAAATTGATCGCGATCTAAAATGCTGGGTGAATAGGTTCCCCCGACATAGGTTTCCAACAACCCCTGCAAATCTGTCAGCGCGGCTTCGATATCGCCGCGGCCACCGGCATGTTGGGATTCAACTGTAAAAATCGCGTTTTTCGTTGCGGGTTGGGTCGCGGACTCGTCACTCTGCCGCCAGCACCAGCGTCGGGCGACCACGAGTTTGGCATCATCTGCAAAGATCACCTCGCCAGGTTCGGGATGTTCGGCGTCTTTTTTGAACAAGGGCGTAAATCTTTCGATCCCAGCCGCAAACTGGACTGTGATCGGGCCGGTCAATGCACGGGTGTCAAAGGCGGCGACCGGCAGTCGATAACGAATGCTGACCAGGTTACAAATATCCACCACCGCGTTGATGCAGGGAATATCACCTTTCTTGGTCAACCGGCGCAGCAGAGCTTCGGTGGCCGAGCGATATTTGGTCGGGTTTACCCCAAACCCCCGGAAAGCCGCCCGCCAGGCCGCCAGGGTGGGCAGTTCGCTCAAGGGGGTGCTGCCAATTTGGGCGATCACGGCCTGCTGTTCTTCCAAGTAGGCTGTTTTGAGGCCCGCCGGCGTGGGGCCGTTGACCATATCGGTCGCCACCAAAACACCGCCGACCACGGCGGGATATTTAGTGATGATATCGGGGTGATATTGAAATGCTGGCATGGGGAACCTCCTGAATATCGTTTATAATGTCACAATCTCATTGACAAAGGCACTGTGCTATGGATCAAATTGTAACCGGTTTTCTATTGCTGGTTGGCGTCATTATTTTGGTGGGATTGTTTGGTTTCGGAATCGTTTCCTATTTTGAAAAAGAACGGCGAGCTATGCAGATCTCACTGGGGACCGGAATTGTGGGGGGCGCGATTTTTTTCGGGTTGGCAGCCAGCCCCCAGCCAATCCCCCAAATCGCGTTTTGGGGGGTGATTCTACTGGGCGTGATTTTCATCATCCTGTTTTTCCTGCCCATCGGCAAGATTGACCTCGGCAATGACATCCCCCACAAACGGTTTGATGAACGCGAGATCGTCTTCGCCCGGGCCCGGCTCGAACCCGGCACCCCCAATTACGAAACCTATTACCGGGAACATCCCGACCACGAAGCCCCGGATCGCAACACGCGCGCCAAGCCAGGGATTTTCGCGCCCAATTCAAAATTTGCCAACGAGATTCAATTCATCGCCGGGGATAGCAGTTTCTTGATTCCGATCATCCTGCGGGACGCCGTCAATGGCTCCGTTGCCACCAAGAAAAAAGCGCTCCCCCCTGAAAAAATGACCACGTTCATCAAGGGTTTAACGAAATATTACGGCGCGCTCGAAGTTGGGATTACGCCGCTGAAACCCTACCACGTTTACTCCCATATCGGCCGCGGTGCCGGTAAATACGGGGCCGAAATTCCGGTCGAGCATGCGTATGCCATCGCCTACACCGTCGAGATGGACTACGACATGGTCGGCACCGCCCCCCTCGTCCCGACGGCCATGGAAACGGGCAAGCAATATGCCGCATCTGCCCTGGTCGGAGTCGAATTGGCCGAAACGCTCCGCAATATGGGCTACCCCGCCCGCGCCCACATCGACGGCAATTATCGCGTCATCGCCCCGCTGATCGCCCGCGATGCCGGGTTGGGCGAAATTGGCCGCATGACGTTATTCATGTCTGAGAAAGAGGGGCCGCGCCTCCGGCTGGGGGTCGTCACCACCAGTGCGCCCCTGATTCCCGATGAGCATACGCCTGATGAAGCCGTCATCGACTTTTGCACCATCTGTGAGAAATGCGCCCACGCCTGCCCGAGCAAATCCATTCCACTGGGGCCACGGGAAGAGATCGACGGCGCCCTGCGCTGGCAGCTCAACGCCGATACCTGCTACCGCTATTGGAATGTGGCCGGGACCGACTGTGCCAAGTGTATGGCTGTCTGCCCTTACTCGCACCCCAACAATCTGGCCCATAACATTGTCCGCTGGGGGATTGCTCGCTCCGGTTTCTTCCGCCGCTTGGCCCTGTGGTTGGATGATGTTTTTTATGGCAAAATCCCTGAGCAGCGGCCAATACCGGAGTGGGTGGATGTGCCCTAAAGGGATGTTGACATATAGATAAACTTCGATTAGAATACCAATATATAGAAGAATTTCGATATGAAAACCGTTATATTTTCCTTTGATACCGTAGAGTTTGCCAAAGCGCTGGCCGATGAGACCCGCCAGAAGATCATGGCGTTGTGCTGCTGTGAGTGGGTCAGCGTGAATGACATCGTGGACAAACTCGATGTAGCCCAGCCGACGGTATCGCACCACCTGAAGATTTTGAAGACCGCCGGGTTGGTGAAATCGGAGCGGCGCGGGAAACAGGTTATGTACACCATCGACCAGGAACGTCTGGCTCAAGGCTGCTGCCAGGTCGCCGAGAATTTTGCCCCCGAGCAGCGGGTCGAACTGCGGGTAGAGGTAGCCGATTGACTAAATCAGCTATTTTTTTAGCAAAACATATCGAAAAATATAAATATGTCAATATATAACGTTTTTATTTTAGAAATTTAACCGCAGAGAGCGCAAAGATCGCGGCGTTTTAATAAGATTAATCTCTGCGACCTCAGCGAATCTGCGGTTCAACAAGAAAAATTTTAAACTCATTGGGAGAACAAAATGTCTGACGAAGTAATTTCTACTGAAAAAATTGATATCCGTTCAATGGTTCGCGACCGGTACGGGGCCATTGCTGACAAAGCCCAGGCTGGGGTGCAATCCAGTTGCTGCGAACCCCAAAGTTCGTGCTGTGGCCCTGAAGATACCAGCTCGGAACAGGTCAGCATGATCTCGAAGATGTACGCCGATCCGGATGTGGACGACCTCCCCGCCGAAGTCACGGATATCTCTCTCGGCTGCGGCGACCCTGTCACCCTGGCGGCCCTGGAACCCGGACAAACCGTCCTCGATTTGGGCTCCGGCGGCGGGATCGACTGCTTTTTGGCTGCTAAGAAAGTGGGTCCGAACGGGAAAGTCATCGGCGTGGATATGACCGCCTCGATGATCGAAAAGGCCCGCAACAACAAAGAAAAAACCGGCGCCGAGAATGTCGAATTTCGCCTGGGAGAAATCGAACATCTCCCGGTGGCCGACAACACCGCCGATGTGATCATCTCTAATTGTGTGATCAACCTCAGTCCGGATAAACCCCAGGTCTTCCAGGAGGCCTTCCGGGCCATGAAACCCGGCGGCAAGCTGGCCGTCAGCGATATCGTCACCGATGGGCCGCTGCCGGATGTGATCAAAAACAGCCTGAGTGCTTGGGCCGGGTGCATCGCCGGAGCCATGGATGTAAACGATTATGTCGGCGCGATCGAAGCTGCGGGTTTTGTGGAGGTGGAAGTCAAACCCACCTTTTGGGATGAATCCTATTTCGAGGCGGCGCTCGATCAACTTGATCCAGAGATGAAAGCCCAAGTTCAACGGGCCCAAGATGAGGGGAAAGCCGTTTTTGTGGTGCAAGAAGGTGTCGATGGAGATGTGATCGAAGTCGATCTCAACGAACATCAAAATTTTGACCCCCGTAAAGCCGTTTATAGTGCCAAAGTGACGGCGTACAAACCCAAATAGTGAGAAGTGGGTGGTGGGTAGTGAGAAGTTGGCGCAATTATTTACTTCCCACTACCCACTTTCCACCGTCCACTAATTTTACGGTAAGAAGTTCCAGGGATTGACTTTAGCAGTACCAAACAACAACTCAAAATGCAGGTGGGAACCCGAGGAGTTGCCCGTACTCCCCATTGTCGCAATCGTAGCCCCTTGATAGACACTTTCCCCACAACCAACGTAAACTGCTTCCAGGTGGGCATACAAGGATTGCCAATCGTTGCCGTGGTCAATGACGACTAGATTCCCATACCCGCTGTAACTCCAACCCGAATATACGACCACACCTTCATCAATCGCCCAAATGGGATCACCGGTATCGCCCGCGATATCAATTCCGTTGTGATTGGTCTCAGGGCTGTAATCGTAACCAGAAAGATAGTGATCGGGAGCCGGCCACATGAAAACGCCATCTCCAATCAAACCATCAGTCAAGGTGCCGCAATGCCCAGGTCCATAGGTACGGGCAACTGCCGGGTTGTCGCGGGGGATGCGTGGGGGGCCATAATCGACCATTTCACGCCGACCGCCAGGAATAATCAGCATCGTCCCAGGGGCAATATCGGGATGTTCGATATTGGTTTCGTAAACATCAAATGGGTTTCCGGCCCACTCAATCACTTTATCGGCTGAAACGCCATAAAATTCAGCAACCTTAACCAAATTCTCCCCGGCACTCCATTTGTGATAGGTCCCGTTGGTGGGCATAATATTGACAACCTGCCCAACCTGTAACCGGTGGGGGTTATCTAACAAAATATTAGTATTGGCCCACATAATGGTTTCTGGTTTCAGGCTAAAATTCTCAGCAATCCCGAATACGGAATCGCCCGGCTCTACAGTGTAAGTTATCACCCGCACTCGGGGGCGGGTTGGGACAGTGGTATATAAAGAAGCCAGCCGAGAAATTCCAGCCAATTTATGAGAATCAGGTCCTGAGAATGCCGGCAAACCTGGCAATTCTGGGGCTAAGGTTGGCGTTGGGTTCGCCGCAGCCAAAACGGCGCGATCACTACGCGAAATTTCGGGGACCGTGACTCCTTCCAAATATGTCCGCATTGCCCAAACAACAAACAAAACCAACACAATTGAGAACAAAATCGTGCCCACGCGCAAAACCGGTTCGATTAAACCAGCTTGGGAGATCCGTTCCCAGAATAGTTCGAATTGAGTGAATCCCTGCTGCACAACCCCACTGGCAGATTTCGGGTCTTGTCCAGGAAAATCCTTGAGGGGATCAATTCCAGGAGAAGAATTATTTTGTGAAGTTTCGTCGGACATAAAAAACCTCGGCGGGAGGCATCATATCATTACCCCCAAGCGGCGTCAAGCGGAGAGAAAATGGTGAATTGTGAGTTGGGAATGGATAATTTTTAAGGAAGATTTCACAATTAACCGTTCACCATTCACAATTCATCATTACAGCTTTACCCCATCAAATAAATCTGTCTCCCGTTCCCGAGGTTTGGGCGGGGGATAGGCCCGCATAAACTGGTCTTTGCCGCCAATCAGACGAGATATCCAGCGCAGTGGGCCTTTGGCTAGTCCGGCCCCGCCTTGGCTGGCATGACAGATGGAAGCCGCATCCTTGCGTTTTTCAACCATCCGGTAGTTGATAAAAGCATTGATGGGAAAATCTTCAACGGCCAACGAGGTCAGGTCAATGTCTTCATTTTCACCCCATTTGGTAGGATCTTTACCAAACAGTTTAATCATCCGCACCGCCCAGCGAATGAAGCGTTTTGAAATGGTATGGTAATACAGCTTCTGGGGTTTAAAAGGCGGCAATCCATTTTCATGGCCTGGATCACCCGCTAAGTCAAAGGCTTTAACTGTGGCATCGTGAATGGCGATATGGTCGGGATGCCGGTAACCGCCAATGGGATCGAAAGTCAGCACGACCTGGGGTTTGATTTCCCGAATATAATGCACTATTTTGGCAGCGACTTCATCCAAGGGGGCCTGGATTAACGCTGCAGGATGTTCATTATCCGGCGAGCCAGTCATACCAGAATCGCGATAATCTAGAAAGTAAACTCCGGCCAATCCAAGATGAACGGCTGCACAGCGCAATTCACCTTCGCGCAATTCAGCAATTGAATCACAATCACAATCTTGCAAATAATCTGGTCCGACCTCACCAGCTTCACCCCGAGTTGCACACACCAAGTGAACTTCTACACCTTGTTGAGCATACAATGCTAAGGTGCCCCCCATCCCAAATGACTCATCATCCGGGTGGGCCAGAACAGATAAAATTACTTTTTTACGATCCATCTCTACTCCAATTGGGGCGTACCCCTATGCTATAATCCAAAAAATTTTTGTGGCTCTTTGAGAATTGCTATGGAAGAGCCAGTTCCCCGGAAACTTTGAACCATATGCTCCTAATAAAATGACTTTTCAGGAGTTTCCGGGGAACTTTCACCACCCGAGAGCTCAAAGAGCTATTATTTGTGCAGGTTGTCTAATTCTCATGATAAACGAACCAAAATATCGCCAGGTAATCTTGTGGATAGTTCTATTGATAAGTTTAGGCATTTTATTCTGGCTACTGGCCAATGTACTCTCTTCGGCCGATTTTCACGTCAATGATTTTGTCGAATACTGGGCGGCAGGATATCTCAATTTACACGGCCAAAACCCATACGACCCTGAACTCCTTTTAGATCTTCAAAAATCCGTCGGTTGGGTAGATGTCAAACCCAACATAATGTGGAATCCGCCGTGGGTACTGCCGTTCGTGATGCTATTTGGTAGTCTGCCATATCGTTTAGGGTGGCTGCTCTGGACCACACTAGGATTCGCGGCCATCGTACTGGGTAGTGATTACCTCTGGCAAACTCATGGCGGGCAGCCGCGCTGGGCCGCTTGGTTAGTCGTTTTCATTTTTTATCCGACGATAACGGCCTTTGCGCTTGGACAGATTACACCATTTATCTTCCTGGGGATATTTGGGTTTCTTTTTTTCATCAACCGTGGCCAGGAAACTTTAGCCGGAATTTCGACTATTTTTCTGACCATTAAGCCGCATCTGATGTTCATTTTTTGGATTGTGCTGCTCATCTGGGCTATTCAACACAAAAAATGGAAGTTGATTTTCACGCCGGTTATTGTGGTTGTGATCGCCACGGTGGTGGCAATTATGCCCAACCCCGAAGTCATTGAACAATATATGATCGCCATCACCCAAAGGCCCCCAGATTACTGGGTTACGACTACGTTTGGGGCAATTTTGCGATTGATTTTTGGCTGGAATGCCTTCTGGCTGCAATTCATCCCGCCGATACTCGGCGCAATTTGGGCCGTGATTTATTATTATCGTCACCAAACCCAATGGGACTGGACCCAGCGCCTGCCGTTGCTCTTGATGGTCGCGGTTCTCACGGCTGCTTATGGTTGGATTTTTGATTGGGTTGTTTTGATTGGGCTAATTCTCCAGGCTGGTAGCTGGGTTTTGCAAATTCCAAATGAATCCCAACGCAAAAATATCATCATTATCTTCCTGGTTTTTAACGTTCTGGCCCTAATTCAAGACCTGGCAGGGTTCGAACCCGTTTGGCATATCTGGATGCCGGTTTTAATGTTGGGAAGCTATCTGTGGCTCCGGAAAAAACATGGGTTAAGGGTTGAGGGTTATGGGTTGCGAGAACCCAACACCCTCAACTCATAACCCTCAACCCTAATAAATCGGCAAACTCGGATCGACTTCCTGCGCCCAGGCGTTGATCCCCCCCTTGAGATTTTTCATCTTGCGGAATCCGGCACCGTGGAGGACTTCGAGCGCTCGTTTAGAGCGGGTTCCAGCCTTGCACATCAAGACGATGTCATCGGCGCTGTCTAGCTCGGACATCCGGGAGGCCAGCTGACCGAGGGGGATTAACTCGGCCCCATCCAAACGCGAAATCGCTAACTCGTGAGGTTCACGAACATCAATAATTTTGAGGGCGTTGCCCTCTTCCAGGCGTTCGGCCAGTTCGATAGCGGTGATATCCCAGTCTTCACCCGCGGACCCTTCATCATGGTCGTGCATCGGCATCCCACAGAACTCTTCATAGTCGATGAGTTCGGTTATTTCTGGATTGGGGCTGCAGACTTTGCAGTTGGGGTTTTTACGCAGCTTGACGAAGTCAAAGGTCATGTCGAGGGCGTTATAGAGCATCAGTTTGCCGCTCAAGGTCTCGCCGACCCCCAGAATGATCTTCAAGGCTTCGGTGGCCTGGAGGGTTCCAATGGTCCCCGGCAGTATGCCCAGCACACCGCCTTCAGCACAGGAGGGCACTAACCCAGGGGGCGGTGGTTCAGGGAACAGACAGCGATAGCAGGGGCCTTCCTTGGCGTCAAAGACACTGACCTGGCCATCAAACCGGAAAATCGAGCCATAGATATTGGGCTTTCCGGTCAAAACGGCCAAATCGTTGCTCAAATAGCGCGTCGGGAAGTTATCAGTCCCATCAATGATGATGTCATACGGTTCCGCAATCCGAAACGCATTTTCAGACGTAAACGGCTCGTTAAAAATATCGACCTGAATATCGGGGTTGACGTCCAACATCCGCTGTTTGGCCGATTCGACTTTTAGATCATCGAGGGTCGACATCCCATGGATGATCTGGCGCTGCAGATTAGAGTAATCGACCACATCGTAGTCAACCAGTCCAATCCGCCCAACTCCGGCCGCGGCCAGATAGAGCGCCACCGGCGAACCCAGCCCCCCAGTACCGATGACCAGGATCGAAGCCGCTTTAAGTTTCTGTTGCCCCTCCAACCCGACTTCGGGGATGAGCAGGTGGCGCGAGTAGCGCATGATTTCGTCGTGAGATAAGTTTGGAAGCATGGGTAAATCCTGTTGAAGGTTTAAGGTTGCAGGTTAAAAGTTGGCAGGTTACAACGTACGAACGTTCAACCTGGAACCTTCAACTTGTAACTTGAAACTTCTATCCACCAGCTATGCTGGGAATAATCATTAGTTTATCACCATCTTTCAACGGCGTATCAACGCCTTGTAAATGACGGACATCTTCCTCACCCAAAAACAGGTTGACGAAGGGCCGTAGTTCATCAGCATCGTTGAAGAGATGTTTTTTGAGTTGGGGGTATTGGGCCACTAAATCCTTCAGGGCCGCGCCAACATTTTCACCGGATACGGTAACTTCGGTTTGACCATCAGCATAGGGTCGTAGGGGGGTGGGTATTCGTAAGGTGGTCATAATTCCTCTTTTTTGGAGTCTGAAAGTCTTCTGGTCTAATAAGTCTAAAGTGTCTAATTCGTCGGATCAATAAGACCAACTCGACTTTTTAGACCGTTTAGATCTTTCGGACCATTTAGACATTTTGGACTTGTTGCAACAACTTTTCCGCCCGGGTCACACCATGATTGATATGGCGGGGCTCTCCTTTTTTATCGATGATGAATGTTGTGGGGACGCTGAGTACGCCCCAATAATCGGCCAAGTCGGTTCGTACGCTGGCGTCGATTTCGATGACTTGAAGCCGGTCGCCGAGAATTTGTTTCACGGTTTGGATGGCCGGACGCTGGACAATCTTACATGGTCCGCAGGTGGGGGTGGTGAAATACAGAATTGCCGGAATCCCAAGGGTAAAATTTTCCAGACCTTCGTACTTTTTTTTAGCCCGCGCCAGGATGAGGTGGTTTGCCAGGCCATATACTCCTGCACCGACCCCTGCAATGGCAACTGCCATGAAAGCGCGCGTTAGCAATTCGGTGGTAACCATGTTAGGCCTTCACATTGGGTCGCATGCCCGGAACGGTGTTTTCAGGAGGTGTTTTAGTGAAGCCAGGCATTTTTACCCTTCCCAACCAGTAGTAGACCGCACAACCAACACAGAACCCGCCAAACAGGTTCAACGCAGCCAGCACAACGACCACCCAGCTTATGGCCCACCCTAATAATGTAAACCCAGCATACCCAGCAATCGTTCCAAAAAGCATCACCAGTGCGCCAAATCCCTGCGCAAACTGGTGGGGTTCGGGATTATCCAGCAAAACATCTGGTTTGGGCCACCCCATGGGTTTGAGAACCTTGTAAACAAAACTAAACCCGGGAACCCTGCGCACCGTTCCGATGATCATCGCCAGGGTCACAGTCGCAGCCAACCAGGGCGCGTTGATGACAAAAGCGATGATATTCAATCCAATGATCATCGCCTGATTGGTTTTCAGGGCCGTATGATCAACTTTTTTCAATTCGTTCGTAATCATTATTCTACCGGTAAAAGAGATCAGGGGTGAGGGGACGAAGGCTAGGGGCAATAGGGTCATCCCTAACTCCTAACCCTTATCCTTTTCTTACTTGTAATCTTTCTTCCTCAAACCGATCGCGTTCATCCGTCAATCGCCAGGAGCGCGAACCGGCCGCTTCCCCCCCCTGCACACTGGTGATGATATACGAGTACCAGGGCACGGCCCATTCGCGATCGAACTCGGAGGGGGCATTGGGATGGTCGGGATGGGAGTGGAACACACCGATAATATCGAGGCCGAGTTCCATCGCTTTTTCTTCGCCGCGCATCATGTCCAAGGCGGTGATTAGATAGCGATTGTGACGGGCCCCATCCTCGCGGGAATTGGTTAACTTCAAAATCGCAGAGACCACTCTTGCGTTTCCGTTCGCTTTTCCTAACAGCAGACCGGCCCCCTCTTCAGGATAGGCTTCTTCGCCATGAGCGTGGATGTCACTTAAGATTTCAGCGTTTATTTCGAGTTTCATGATTTTCTCCAGAAGCGTTAGAACGTTCAAACGTGACAACGTTCTAATGTTATCCGCAGGCTCCCTTCCCATTCCACAACTCCGGATCGCTCAAGTACTTGTACCCGGCATCGGGAAATACCGTAACGACGACCCCCTCATCAAGTTTAGCCGCGACTTCAAGGGCAGCGACCGCGGCGGCTCCGGACGAAATCCCCACGAAATAACCTTCTTCTCGGGCTAAGCAGGCGACCAATTCGTAGGCCTTCTCAGTTGAGATTTCGAGATGTTGATCAGGGGAGGTAGGGTCGAAGATGGCCGGAGGGATGGAGGTGGCCATATGTTTGAGACCTTCCAGACCGTGGAAGGGGGAATCCGGCTGGGAGGCGATAATCTGGATTTCGGGGTTGTACTCCCGTAAATATTTAGATACGCCCATGAGGGTTCCCGAGGTCCCTAACCCCGCAACGAAATGCGTCACTGTGCCCCCAGTTTGATGCACGATTTCGGGACCGGTAGTATTGTAATGGGCCTGCCAGTTGGCGGGGTTATCATACTGATTGGCATAAAAATACAAATCGGGACGCTCCTCCACCATCTGACGGGCAATCCGGATCGATCCATCGGAGCCTTCCATTGGATCAGTGAGTACCAGTTCAGCTCCTAAAGCGCGCAGAATTGCAATCCGCTCCGGGCTGGCATTTTCGGGTAGGGCCAGGGTCACCGGAATATCCAGTGCAGCTCCGAAAGTGGCGTAGGCAATCCCCATATTTCCAGAAGTGGAATCCAACAGCCGCATCCCCGGGAGCAAATACCCTTCGAAAACCGCACTGCGAATGATGTTAAACGCTGGACGGTCTTTGACCGAGCCGCCGGGATTGAACCATTCAGCTTTGGCGTACACTTTGACGTTCGGCGAAATATCCCGCGTGACGCGCCGCAGCGGCAGCATGGGGGTGTTACCAACCGCTTCGAGCAGGGCCATCCCCTCGTAAATGGGCGGGGCCGCAGTAGTGGGAACCGGCGCCTGGGTGATTGGGTGATTAGGTGATTTAGATTCTTTCATCAATGGTGCCGTAAGCATTCTTTTCTCCTGGGAGGCTGGTGGTGGCGAGGTAACCCAATTCCCAATCACCAAATCCCTTAAAAACACACGACCAACAGATAACAAAAAAGAGCGGCGTTCTCGACGCGCCAACGATAAAATTTCGTTTGCGGGGTCGCAACCACTCTCCGTCTCAGTTGGTCGATTTGGCTAATTTAGACGAAGCGGGTGGTTTACGATCCCCGCCTCATACAGATGCAAGTGAAAGACATGTTTATCTCTGGGTAGTTTGCTGGTTTGTTAGTTGGATCGTTGGTTGGGATCTCATCTACAACCAAACGAACCAACCATCCAACTGACCAATGAATATTTATGAAAAACTTGATATAAATTTTACTTAGTTTATCTAAATTGTCAAGGCAACTGATTTCGATATTTAGAAGTTTCTTATTTCCAACATCTTACCTGAATTTTCATATTCATCCTACTTGTTGGCATTTTAATCACGAATATTCATCATAATAAACAGCGTGCTTTCATAAATTCGGGACCAACGACAAGCATCCTGTGTAAGGAAGTGCATCGCCTGTGCTGAGCGAAGACGGAGTAAAGGGTACGAGACTGGCTTACTCTCCAAAAAAATTCAGCAAATACAATTAGCTAGGGCAATCGCATGTTCATGAAAACAAGGCGACTGAAGTCGCAGCAACTGGCGCATATGCGCTGGCAAAACCTGCCTCCGCAGGTTGAAACCCAGTCGCCGAAGGGCGACTTCGCAGTTGTCGGTGCAGTTTAAACTGCCATTTAAGGTTACATGCGATTGCCTATACAATTAGCACTTCTTTCGTGTCATTCGCCCTATTCGTGCTATTCGTGTTCAAAAATCGAATTTCAAGATCTCCCAATACCTTTGCGCCCGAATGACCATACGTTATACTTGGCCTGATCTTATGACCCTCTCTGAACCCATCCCCCCCTATCTGACTGACCCCTCCGGGCAAGAACATCAATTGACCGCGGCGGTGACTGAAATTGGTCGGGCAGTGGATAATGATATTGTCATCACCAGCAAGCGCGTCTCGCGCGAACATGCCCGGATTCTCAAGGATGGCCGCAAACTGGTTTTGGAAGACTGCAACAGCGCCAATGGGACTTTTCTTAATGACGAGCGGGTCCTGACACCTATCCAACTACGCGATGGCGACCGGATTTCGATCGGGGGTGTGATCCTGAAATACAACGACCCCGACACCACTGTCCGCGATGACGATCCCTTCCCGGAATTAGAGGTGGATACCCCTGCCGGCGTAATTCGCGTCAACCGGAAAGTCGTCCCCCTCTCGCCGAAGGAATTTGTCCTGGTTTGTTATCTCCACGAACGGAAAGGTGAAGTCTGTTCCAAAGATGATATCAGCCAGGCCGTCTGGCCCGAATATAAGGGCGAAGTCTACGACTACCAGATCGAGAACTTGATCCGCCGCCTACGCACCAAAATCGAAAATGACCCCGCGCTGCCGCAGTTGCTGCTGACAATCCGGGGTCTTGGATATAAATTAGTTTCATAACCAGAACAACCACGTAAAGCGTGAGGCGTGAAGCGTGAGTCTGGCAAGATTCACGTTTCACGCCTCACGTTTCACGATTCACAGAAAAGTTTCATTGACTCAATAGCTGGCTGTTAGCTAACGGATAGGTTACAAATTCGTGCTAGGGGTACACTTTCATCGTCTGGAGAAAATACCTCCAGCGAATGGAGACAACCCTGGGATAACTGGGGAAAACTCCAAAAATGATGGAGACACGAATGACGGCCCAAGCACAGCAAATCGCACCCCCTCGAAAAGCCCGTAAACCAGCGATTGAGTCCCGCCGACGCAGGAAGAAAAAAATGCTCACTTCGTTAGAAGGCCAATCCCTGGGCAAATACCGCATCATGGAACCCCTTGGCCGGGGCGGCATGGCGCAAGTCTACCGGGCCTATCACCCTCAGCTTGACCGTTACGTTGCCATCAAAGTGCTGCGCTCCGATTTAGTGGAGGAGGCCGAGTTTCTGGCTCGTTTCCGCCGGGAGGCTCAGTCGGTCGCTAACCTGCGGCATGAGAACGTCGTCCAGGTTCATGACTTCGATGTTGAAGGCACGGTCTACTACATGGTCATGGAACTGCTGGAAGGTGACACCCTCAAGGTCCGCCTGAACGAGTACCGGGCCCGCGGCGAACGGATGCCAACCGGCGAAATGCTCCGGATAATCCTGGACGCCCTCCACGGGTTGGCCTACGCTCACAGCGAAGGGATCGTCCACCGGGACCTCAAGCCGGCCAATATCCTGCTGACCAAACGCGGCCAAGCCGTCCTGACCGATTTCGGGATCGCTCAAATCGTCGGCGGCACCAACTACACCGTGTCGGGCGCGTTGATGGGCACGCTGGCTTACATGGCCCCGGAGCAGGGTCTGGAAGGCACCACCGGGATCCACAGCGATATCTATTCCTTGGGGATCGTGTTCTACGAGATGCTCACGGGTCGTCCCCCTTTCGATGCGGATACCCCGCTGGCCATCCTGATGAAGCACGTCAACGATCCTTTACCGTTGCCGCGCACCATCGATCAGGATATTGCGGAACCGTTCGAACGGGTCGTGCTCAAAGCCCTGGCCAAAAAACCCGAGGATCGTTTTCAGACTGCTGATGAGATGACCCAGGCCCTGGATGCCGCCGCTACCGAAGTCGAGGCCGACCTCCCCGACCGCATCCCTGACCCGGATTTCACGCTGATCGGCCAGCAGGCAGGTGTCGCCGTTCTTTCAGGAGACGACCGCCAAAGCATCACCAATATTCCCATTGTCAGCGATGAAACCGAAGTTGATGCGGGTCAAACCCTGGCGCAGAAACAGGCGGCCCAACAGACCGATACGCGGCTCGAAAGACCCAAAGATTCTTCGGCGGCAACCTCCACGATAAGTTTGCGAGCGCCAAAAGGTTTCTGGCGGAATGCCTGGCAGACCATCTTCTTGATGCTCATGGCCATTGCCGGTTACAACCTGATTGCGGTGATGTTGGGGCTGGTTTCTAAAAACTGGCGGATATACGAAGTCGGCTGGCCCGCGGAGATTATCCTAATAGGGTTGCTGCTGGCCCTAGTCATGACCAAAACCCAGGCTCCCTGGATGATGTTCCCCACCGGGATCATCTTAGGGAACGGTCTCTTGCTAGGGTTCTACGCCCTCACGGGTTGGTGGAATGGCTGGAACTATCTGTGGCCGTTAGAACCGCTCCTGGTGCTGGGAACCGTCGGTTATACCCTGTGGCTGGGAACCCAGGGTGATAAGAAACATACCTTGCTTGAGAGTTTTGGTCAAAAATTGGTGCGAATTGCTGTGTTTGGGCTCATCATCGTGATCGCCATCGCGGCGTTACCATTTGGATAGGAAATTCCTACCCATATGCGCAAATTTCGGACAAAATTTAGTAATAAATCCAAGTTCAAACCGAAATTTGCTTATGTTGAGCGGTCATTAAGCTAATCTAATCATCTGTTCGAACCGCTCAACACGTAAGGAGATCATGATGTCAAAGAAATTATCTATTTTTACAGGGATTGGTTTGGTTCTGTTTGGGGGCTTGATCCTGGCCGGGAATTTTGTGTTCCCAATGCTGGGGATTCGGTTCCAATGGTGGCAGTTTTGGCGCTGGTGGCCGATCATCGTTATTTCGATTGGGCTGTTCATGAACGCCATTCCTTTTTTGGCCCGCGGGCGGCGGGGTTTGGGCGGATTGTTTATCCCTGGTATTCCGGTTTTGGTAACCGGTGGAATTTTATTGTTCTGCAGCCTGTTCGACGCCTGGGGAGCCTGGGAACTCTTATGGCCGTTGGAACCATTAGCGTTAGGTCTGGGTTTCACGTTCTCAGCCCTGTGGATGAGATCGGTTGGTTTGGCTTTCCCGGCTATCATTATCGGGCTCAACGGTTTAGTTCTGGCATTCTGTAATGTCACCGGTTGGTGGGAAGCCTGGGCCGTCCTGTGGACGATTGAACCATCGGCCGTAGGTCTCTCCCTGCTGGTGGTAGGTGTCAAGAAGAGTAATAAATCCGTCGTTGCTGTCGGACTCGGGCTATGCGGTTTTGCCGCTTTCGCCGCCGTCGGGATGAGTATCATCCTGCTATCAGGTTGGTGGTTGTTCCGCTTCTTGTGGCCGATTGCAATCATCTTAATCGGAGTAGCCATCATTGGATTGGGAATGATCAAAAGCCGCGCGGAATCCGATCATGAACCCCCTACCACACCGCTGGAATCTGAGACACTACCTGAAAGCAGCGGCGCATAACATAAATTCCCCCGTTTTTTTTCCAGACCGGATGATTACCCGAACATAGGTGTAATCATCCGGTTTATTTAACCAAAAATTTCATAAGCCGAACCGACCAAGGATAAATCCTCGGCCTGGGGAGGCGCTTCGGGCTGGCTTTCTTGTAATTGACGGCGAAAATCCTGGAAAGCCGGTAAATTGGCCACGATATCCGCAGCTTCTTGGTCGGGATACATGGCGAAATGGATAAAAGTCTGGCCGTCTTCCAAGACAAACGCGCTGTAGCGAATACTTGGATTCGCCAAGGCCCGTAAATCTGCCATTACTTTTTGAATATTGGCCTTATTCGTATCGGCATAACTTGGTTTTACCGTATATTGAACTTTGACCGCTTTCATGTTTCACTCCTTATTTGCACAATTGCTTCAATAATTGGATGACATTACTACTTTTTGGATGATCTAAAAAATCAAATACTTACAGGGGTAGGACCATGCGCATTCATCAAATTACTCAATTTAAGCTCAAACCGGAAACAATATTTTGTACCATCATCCAATTGCTCTAGTAATATTCACCCAGCATCGCCGGGTACCGACCTCGGTCAATAAAAACGAGATTTGAACTTGAAACTGGTCTGGTTTGTAGAAAATTTAGACACTGCAAAAATAGGAGGTGTTATATGGAATTCATCCAGACTGGCCAATTCAAACCCAACCCATTAGCAAGTTTAATCAGCGTAGAAAATCCACTCGAGAGAATCTCTCGAATTACGTTCAAACGCCTGGACTGTTTGTTGGATTTTGTTGGAGAACAGGGTGAGTCAATTCGAGAAGAATACGTACAACGACTCAAAACCAAATATCAAGCCTTACTTTCCGGAGACACTATCACTGAAAGGTCTCTCGATCTTGATAATCTAATTCATGATAAACCCCATCTTACCCAACATCGAGATTTGGCTCATAATGTTGCGAATTATCATTTACAGTCACTGGGGTTACCCCCAGACCATGATTGGCAGCAAGCAAGCGTTGAAGTCCCCCAAAGAAACATGTTGCGATCGGTGTTGGTGCCAGCTTACCTTAATTTGGAATGCTTAGCACAGATTTTGGGCCGAGAAACAGCGTTTCCACTGCACAAACGATTTACGACTACATATTTGTTGCAGCGACAAGTGGATCAAGAAAATCAAGTCGAATCCGTTGATCAAATATTTGCGGATCGCAATTCAGCGGATGACGAAGCTTCAGATTGGGTTATGGTTCATGGCCTGCTTGGAGATGGAAAATATGCCTATAAAAACGAAAACTGCCTGTGGGTTGAGGCCCTAGCCGATTTCCCTAAGACTGACATTAAATATCATATCTGTTGTTATGGCGATTATCAGGGTGCTAAATCATGGCACCAAGATTTCGTTCTGACGATGGAACATACCATCGCCCAAGGTGATCCTTATTGCTCGCGGGTCGTTCATGATACCCGAATCAATTGGCAACTTGAGCATCCCCCCAAAGAGTTTTGGGAGCAGATGAAAGTTTAAAATAAAAAAATCTGGCCATTCGTGGCCAGATTTTTTTATTTAGGACTTGCGCTGTTCTCTTCTCGAAATGAGAGATTTGGATTGGACGAACTTCAAACCTTATTGTTTTCTACACGGTTAAGTCGTTTCTTCAACATAATCAGAAAAAATATCATCAATTTGTTCCAAGACATCTTCAGTGAGTAAGGGAACCGCCTCGGCCGCGGCGATGTTGTCTTCAAGCTGCGCGACTTTAGTGGCTCCGGTGATCACGCTGCTGACCACTTTTCGGCGCAGAATCCAGGCGATGGATAATTGGGCCAGGGTAATCCCTAAATCGGCGGCGACATCCCCTAAATCTTGGACGATTGCGAGGCGCTCAGGAGTCAGGTTATCCTGCATCCAGGACATATTTTCGAGGGCGGCCCGACTACCTTCCGGGATCCCCCCATTATATTTACCTGTCAAAATCCCAAAATAGAGCGGGCTGAAAGTCGTCAACCCCACGCCTAATTCCTTCGCCATTGGAGCGATTTCATCGTCTACTCGCTGCCGATGGAAAAGATTGTATTGAGGCTGCTCCATTGTCGGGGGGATCAGGTTGTACTGCCGGGCAACCCCAAAAGCCTGGGAAATTTGCGACGCCGTCCATTCGGAAGTGCCCCAGTAGAGAATTTTGCCCTGCTCGATGAGATGGGTCATCGTGAAGACCACTTCTTCGAGCGGCGTGTCAGGATCATAGCGATGACAGAAATAGAGATCGACGTAATCTGTCTGTAAACGTTGAAGGGAGGCATTGATCGATTCGGTGATATGCTTGCGGGACAGGCCGCGCCCATTGGGACCAGGCATAGTGGCCCCGAAAACTTTACTTGAAATAACCAGAGCTTCCCGCGGGATATCTTGAATGGCTGCCCCCATGACAATCTCAGCCTGCCCGTTGGCATAAACATCGGCATTGTCGAAAAAATTGATACCTTGATCATAGGCAGCATGGATCAAATCACTGGCCGTTTGCTCTTCGATCTGACTGCCAAAAGTGACCCAGGCCCCTAATGAAATTTCACTAACTTTCAAACCTGATTTCCCTAATCGGCGATAATGCATGGCACTTCCTTTCGATTACCAATACGAATTCTCGCAGATTTCGGAATGCATCTAAGATTTGAAAACCTTATTCAACCGAAATCTGCTCAGGTGGTGCGGTCATATTTGCCAGCCTAGCTACCCGCGACAAACCGCAACACACTTCATTGTACACAATCCCCACTCGCGATTCAACAACCAAATCATTGCACTTTTGTGATGATCTAGCCACGTTTATGCAGTACCTTTAACCACAAAGGACACAAAAGTCCACGAAGATTTGTTCTTTGTGAACATTTGTGTCCTTTGTGGTTGAATGATTTTTAGCGTACCGCTTCTACAATCTCCGCGGCGAGATCATAACGCCCAAACGCGGGCATCAGATAAACCCCCTGGCCCCATTCCTTGACCTGTTCGGCTAGTTCAGCGGCGATTTTGACCCCTTCCTGGGGGGCAGCCTCGCCCGCAGCTTCAATTCTAGCCCGAGTGTCATCCGGGATGATGATTCCGGGGACTTCGTTGTGGAGAAATGCCGCGTGGCGGACGCCATAGAGTGGCAGGATACCGACTAAAATCGGGATTTCAAGGGAACCAAACTGGGCGGTGTAACGATTGAGAAATTCCAGGGCTTTGTCAGGTTCATAGACTGGCTGTGTCAGGGCGAAGTTAGCGCCGTTGGCAATTTTCCGCCGTAAGACTTTGATCTCTCGTTCGGGATTCTTGGGCATCAGGTTAAGGGCACAGCCCACAAAGAAACTGGTCGGCTGCCCGATGTCGGACCCGGCGTGATCGACCCCGCGGTTAAACCGTTGGGCGATGAGTTTCATCAGTCCGGAGGGAACTAAATCGTAATCGTCCATGGCTTCGGGATAATCCCCGATGGAGGTCGGATCCCCCATGACGACAAAAACATTGCGGATTCCGAGGGCATGGGCCGCCAGCAGATCACCCTGCACCCGGAGCAAGTTCCGGCCGCGGGTAGGGAAATGCAGGGTGGTTTCGATCCCTACATCGCGCTGAATGAGTTCGCAGACCGCCCAGGGCGACATCCGCATCCGGGCCATGGGGCTGTCGGCGACGTTAATGACATCGGCCCCAGCTTCGGCTAACATGGACGCGCCCGCAATGATTTTGTGAGGCGCGAGCCCCCGCGGCGGGTCCATCTCGACCGCGACCGCAAATTCTCCAGCAGCGAATTTTTGGGCCAGTTGGGTTGGTTGCTCAAGTGTGATTTCCCCGATTTCAGAGATGCCTGTCGCCATGGTGGTTGTTGGAGACGTGGGATGAGCGGGAGCAGTATCCAAGGCAGCTCGCATTTGGGCGATGTGATCGGGCGTGGTCCCACAGCAGCCGCCGATGATGCTGACGCCTAATTCGGCGAATGATTGAGCATATTCCCCAAAATAGTCGGGCTGGGCCGAATACATGACGCGCCCGCCAACCTGTTCAGGCCAACCAGCATTGGGCTTGACTACAAATTTGGCCTCCGGAACGGCCTGTTTCATCTGGGTTAGAATGCGGAACAATTGGGCCGGGCCGCCGGAGCAATTTGCCCCGATAACATCGGCCCCCGCTTTCATGAGCGTTTGAGCTACTTTTGCTGGGGTGTCACCCAAAATGGTACGATCATCGCGGGTAAATGTCGTCGAGGCCACGATAGGCATGGAACAATATTCCCGCGCGGCGGTCACTGCTTCCCGGATTTCATACAAATCCCCAAATGTTTCGATGACTAATAGGTCAACCCCAGCCTGACAGAGCGCCGCGATTTGTTCCACAAAGGCCGCGTGCGCATCTTCAATTTGGACCCGGCCATAGGGAGCCAGTCGCACGCCCAACGGGCCGACATCTCCGGCGACTAACACCTCCTTATAGGAGGCTGCGACCACCCGTTTGGACAGTTCAACCCCCGCAGTATTTATTTCAGCAACGCGCTCCTCCAGGCCATGTTCGGCCAGCTTGTAGCGATTAGCGCTGAAGGTATTGGAATATATAATTTCCGCGCCCGCTTCGATATAGGCCCGATGCACATCAGCCACCAGTGCCGGATTCGTCAAATTGAGTTCATCAAAATTTTGATCAAACCCGATCCCGCGGGCATGCAACAGAGTACCCATCGCCCCGTCGGCGAGGAGCGGTTGGGGGGAGTTTTCAAGCAAAGTATTGAATTTCGTTCCCAATGGCGATTGGCTATTGGTGATTGGCGATTTAGCAGTCATATGATGGTCCTATAATTGGTTTTTGTTGCGAACATTCCGGCTTCGATCTTCTATCATCAGTTTTTCTAGTATTCCCCAATGCTCCCACTCGGCGCGGACTTCGGCCTGGCGGCGGGATAAATCACTGGCAGGACCGATACGGACGGCGGTGATGGGCGATCCGGGGGCGATCGGACGGATGGGATGGGTGGCAATTTCAAAGGGCGCGCGAACTGCGCGGGTGTGGGCGGTCCCTGAAGAGTCCAGCAAGACCCACCCGGCCACGAAAGCCGCGGTGCGCTGGCCCGCGGGGACGTCTTTCAACCGGGCCATGAGGTAATCCAGCCAGGTTTGATCATCCACATCATCGGGAAAAACACCATTCCAACGTCGGGTTTGAACACCGGGTTCGCCGTTGAGGGCGTCGATCTCCAAACCGGCATCGTCGCCAAACACCCAGGGGAATTCTTCTGAGTGAAAATGACGGGCCTTGATGAGTGCATTCGCGATGGCGGTCGCGCCGTTTTCGGGCGGGGTCGGGGTATGATTTTTGAGGTCGTTGAGAGTCAGCATTTCAAAACGATGGGCGTTGAAGACCGGAGTGAAGAGCTGTGTTTTCCAATGATTTCGGGTGGCGAATAAAATATTCATGGGTGAAATATGAGTAACCATCCAAGAATTATTTCCTGCTAAGCTTCATCCTGAGTAGCGGCCGCGCCCTTCGATATGTGCATCACGCTGTTCAGCACTACTCAGGATGCTGGATTATTTACCTCCCGATGAGAGCGTATCGAAGGGAGAAGCTTAGCATTTCGGGAAGTAATTTCCTAACGATTCTAAGGATCTGACGACTGGGTCGCGCCTTTTATCACCGTTAGGAGTGCTCCTTCTCTGGTGACTTCATAGAGAATCTCAGATTCCCGAAAAGTGGTCCGGTCGAGGTCGTAGCGGGTCATGGCAACCACATAATCATAGGACTCAGCCCTGAATTCTTGATCGAGGGAGTAGAGCGCCATATCGGAACGGATGGGGAGCAGGTGGGAGGGCCCCGCGGCCCAAATCCGGGTGTTGGGAGGGGCCACGGTATTCAGATATTCGGCCGCCTCGAAATAAGAGAGTCCCCAATAATCCAGCTCAAACCGGCGTTCAGCACCCATAACGCCGCCAACCAGACGATTGTAATAGATGTATTGGTAGGGGTGCAATCGCATCCCTGAAACAATTCCTGGGATGGCGATTCCGATGATGATGAGAGCCTTGAAAATTGGACGCTCGATCTTCTGAAACAGCCCCTCCAAACCCCAGCCACCCAGGAGAAAAATAGGGGGGAGCAAGAAAAAAACTTGACGGGAATTATCGTAGAGGGGTGCCTGCACTAAGATGAGCCCTGTAACCGGAAGCACGAACCACCCAAAACTGAGACCGCCCAAAAATTTCGAATTCAATTCAGTTCGTTTTCGCCACCAATAGATCAACCCGGTAAGTAACAAAATCCAGACCGGTTCAGTCAGTTGAATCAATAAAACGACCGGGAGATAGGTCCAAGGAAGATCGGTACTGGGGTAATAGCTCCCATTAAACAATACTTCACCCAGCCAGGGGTATTGCGACATCACCCGAACACTTTCGATGAGATTTCCCCAGGGTTCTGGCCACAGATAAGGCCAGGTTAGATACAGCACATATATGGCAATCAAACTGTAGACAGCTAACAGCTGGAACGATCGTCGGCCCATTTTCAGGAGCGCGTATCCGGCAACCAATACCCCCGCTAATGGACTTAAAATACGAATTGAGGTCGCCAAACCGAGAAACACACCCGCGGTCACCACCGGCCATGATAACAAGTTTTTGACTGGGCGAAATTTCCATTGATAGACGCTGATCAAAAACAGGGGGCTGAGCAGCAGAAGCAAAAAGCGCGTCTGTCGGAAAAACAGCATCCCTTTCTGAATGTAAATTTCAGCCGGAGCAGAAAAGGCATCTTCAGCAATGGCAGCAAATAAACGCCCCAGTCCATCAGGTTGATCGGCCGCATAGAAACTATGGATCAGATTGGAAAACAAGGCTTCAAATATTCCGGTGCCAAATACCAGCAAGCTCAGAATTAAAATCCAGGCACCAGTAAAAACAACCAAAGCTGGTTTGTTTTGAGAGAACCCCGGGTCTGGTTGGTTTTCTCGCTGCGCCCCAACTTTATCCACCATGCCCAAACCCAAATGCATGCTGATCAAGAAAAATGCCATCACCGGAATATCTTTGGGACTGATGAAGGCATGCCCCCAAAACAAAGGTTGGGTGGAAAATAACAGTGTGGCCCCAAATGCAGCCCAAACCCTCATCCACCGGCGGCAGAGTTGGTAAAAGGCATACACCCCACCTTGAAAAGTCAGGAAAACGACCAGGTGCCGGACTTGTGATATAGACTGATCATCTCCCGCATCGGCAAACAGGCGGGTAATAAGCGTAACGCCGGCAACGTACACCGGGCCGTAGTTGTCGTAGGTGTTCCCAAAGGTTGGTAGTTCACCCGTTTGAAACCATTCGAACGATCTCAGCGTCAGGTTGGCGTATTTGTAGAACTTGAACTCATCCCAACTATCACCATAGGAAGGCAAGATGAGGACTCCAATCAGAATATTGATTAGAAGTAAATAAAAGATCGGGGAAATCTTTTTGAAATTGGCGATTTGAGATCGAACCACAGCCTTAGTCCTGCATGAGTTGTTCGACGCGGGAAGTGCCGACGGTGTAGTATTTCGCATCTTTATGGGAGATGATGATAGCCGCGGTCGATTGTTCGGGGACGAGTTGGAAGGCGGAGGTCAGGGTCATCCCCAGTTCGGCTTCGGCGGGGAGTAGTTCGAAGACCTTTTGATGATCATCCAAATCAGGGATGGCCGGGTAACCCCAGGAATAGCGTTTACCCTGTCCTGCTGGCAAACCCAATTCGCGGCGAATGTGCTGATGGAGATATTCGGCCGTGGCCTCTGCCGTTTGGACGGCCAACCCGTGAAAATAATAGGCCTCGGAATAATCACCGGCTGCCTGAAGAGCATCAAAGCGCTCGGTAGCAGCCTGCCCCACCGTTACAACCTGGAATGCAACAAGATCGTATTGCCCCGATTCGAGTGGGGCGAAGTAATCCGCCAAACAAAGATTTTCTCCAGCAGGTTGGCGTGGGAAGGTGAAACGCGTCTGAGGTTTGGGGGCATCGGCGAAGGTTTTGGGATTGAAAATCACCAGGTCATCCCCATCAGCCTGACAAGGCCAGTAACCATAAACCGCCTGGGGTTGTAGCCAACCGGTTTTGAGGGCCTCTTTTTGCATCGTCGCCAGCCGGGCTTCAAAATCGGCCTGGATTTTGGCCCATTCGTCGCCGCGGGCGTTTTTTGCTCCCCATGAAAGACGGAAGAGTTCGTTTTTATAGAGATGTTGAAAAATGATCTCCAGGGGCATATCGCGGACGATTTTGGGCCCGAGGGAATAGTTATCAGGGGAGAGGGGAGCAGGGGTAACGTTTGAACGTTTAAGTGTTTGAGCGTTTGAGCGTTTGGATTTGAGACCTAATTCTCGAGTGACATTTTTCTGGAGGGATTCTAAGAGCTGGGAACGAGACTCTGGGCGGGTCCAAGCATCCATGGTTTCGAGACCTTCGAAAGCATCTTTGCAATAGTAAACCCCAGATTTGTAAATATCACCCGCATCCGTCTGGTTGATCCGGCGACCAAAACGGCGGTTGATGGCCGCCCCACCGACCAGAACCGGGAAATCCAGTCCGCGGCGATGTAACTCATTGACAATTAGGGGCATCTGCTTAGAGGTACTGACGAGTAGGGCACTCAGACCAATGGCGTCCGCATTATTTTCGACCGCCGCGGTGATAATGGTCTCCGCGGGGACCTGTTTACCCAGATCAATGACGGTGTAACCGTTGTTGGAAAGGATCGTCTTGACCAGGTTTTTGCCAATATCATGGACATCGCCATAGACTGTCGCCAATACGACGGTACCTTTAGTAACACCTTCGGCGGCCTCGAGATAGGTTTCCAGGTGGCCGACGGCTTTTTTCATGACCTCGGCTGATTGGAGAACAAAAGGCAGGATGAGTTCGCCCGCCCCAAATTTATCACCGACTTCCTTCATGGCTGGGAGTAGAACGGTGTTGAGAACGTGAACGGCCACCTCATGATCCGTAGTAGGGGCAGGTCTGAGACCTGCTCTTTCCGATATCAATTCATCAATATCGGCCTCCACCCCATCTTTATGGCGATGGACCACACGCCAGTGGAGGCGTTCGGCCGTGGTCATGCCTTCGGTGGGGTCAATGGAGGTATCCTGATCCTTGGGATCGATTTTTTCGAAGTATTCGATATAGCGCTGGAGGGCATCAGAGCGGCGGTTGAAGATCAAGTCTTCGGCCAGTTCGATTTCGTTGGCCGGAATATTGGCATAAGGGGTGATATGCAGCGGGTTGATGATGGCCATATCCAAACCCGCCTGAATGCAATAATACAAAAAGACGCTGTTTAACACCGGCCGGGCCTGCGCGCTGAGCCCAAATGACAAATTGCTGACACCTAAGGATGTGAAAACACCGGGTAATTCTGCCTTAATTTGTTTGATCCCTTCAACAGTTGCAATGGCCGAATTCTCAAATTCAGGATCGCCGGTTGCCAGGGTGAAAGTCAACGCATCGAAAATCAAGTCGCCGGGTCGCAAACCGTGGTCGTTGACGGCAATGTCATAGATGCGTTTGGCAACTTCGAGTTTGCGGTCGGCCGTTTTGGCCATCCCAGCTTCGTCAATGGTCAGAACCATGACAGTGGCGTTATGGGCTTTGACCAGGGCAAAGATTTGGTCCGCTTTTTCCCGTCCACTCTCCAGATGGGTGGAGTTGAGCATACAGCGGCCCGGCGCGGTTTTGAGCGCCGCTTCCAAGACATCGGGCTCGGTGGTGTCGATCACTAGGGGCACTGGCACTGCATTAATTAATTTTTTAACGGCCGCCGACATCAACCCAACTTCATCCGGGTTTTCGGTGACGGCCACCGAGATATCGAGGGCATGAGCCCCATAATCGACCTGCCCGCGGGCGATCTCGACGATGGCATCCCAATCTTCGGCCAGGAGCAGGCGTTTGAATTTGCGCGATCCCTGGGCGTTGCAGCGTTCGCCGATGATGAAGGGGGGCGGGTCTTGGGCCAGATCGATGGCTTGGACGCCGGAGGCGAGTTGCGGGTTTCGAGTGGTCGGACGCGGAGGAATCGGGCGACCGTGGACTCTTTCAACCAAGAGTTTGAGATGTTCAGGGGTCGTCCCACAGCAACCGCCGACAACGGCAATGTTGTGCTTCTCGATGAATTCGGTCATCGCCGCGGCGAAGGGTTCGGGTTCCAGGGGGTAGACGGCTTCACCATCAACGTTGAGCGGCAGCCCAGCATTGGGGATGGCAGAGACCGGTAGGATCGAGTTAGCTCCTAAAAATTCGATCGGGGCGCGCATGTGTTCGGGACCCGTGGAGCAGTTTAGGCCAATGACGTCAATGGGCAGTCCTTCTAGAATGGTCAAGGCGGCCTCGGCATCGGTTCCCAAGAGCATCCGGCCGGTGGTATCGAGAGTCACCTGACACTGGATGGGGAGATGTTCGCCGGTTTCGTCAAAAGCAGCCAATATCCCGTGAATGGCGGCTTTGACTTCGAGAATATCCTGGGAGGTTTCGATCAAGAGCACATCGACTCCACCTTGGATTAAACCTAAGGCCTGCTCCCGAAAAATTTCGACCAGATCGTCAAAATCGACATCAGAGAGGTCGGGATCATCAGTGGAGGGGAGCTTCCCAGAAGGGCCGATCGAACCCGCCACAAACCGGGGCTGCTCTGGTGTCGTGAATTCATCGGCCACTTTACGGGCCAAGGCAGACGCCGCGCGATTAATCTCCAAAGTCTGTGCCCCCAAACCATATTCATCCAGGGTTAGGCGGTTGGCCCGAAAAGTGTCGGTCTCAACCACATCCACACCAACCTCGAAAAACGAGCGATGGACCTTCTCCACCGCGACAGGGTAAGAAATAACCAGGTAATCGTTACAGCCATTGTATTGCTCGCCACCGAAATGTTCCGCGGTGAGATTTTGGTTTTGCAAGCTGGTCCCCATCGCGCCATCATAAATGAGTACACGGTGATCAAGGGCGTCGAGATAACGGCGGTTGGTATATTTTCGAGTCATGAATATTCCTTCTTGAAAACCGTTAATCTCGTGAATTTTCGCGAAAATTCGCGAGATTAACGGTTAATTTCTCCTGCAATTCAGTATGGTTTTTATACGCAAAAATCAAATCAGAACAGCCCAGGGCCGAACTGGAAACTCTCTGGCCGGGCATTTTATAACACAGCCAGATTGGAATTTGGTTAGCATAGGCCAGCCCCATTTCAATCAGACCACCGCGTAGTTCGGGGTGATAGTGGACGATCATCAAATCGGATGCCAGGGCATGCTGGCGGGCAAAAGGCATGAAATCTTTGGGAGCGCTCAATCCATTTTCAGAAATGGCATAGGGGGCCACAAAAGGTTCCATTCCAGCCCGACGAATCAAATCTGCGGTGAGAACGGCCAATTCATTGAGTTCGGCATCCCCACGGGGGACTTTGAGACTGATAAAGACTTTGGGTTCAATTTTCATGATCAGGTACGCAAATCATGGTGGCCTGCATCACGGCAACGACCTTTCGTTCTTCAGCTTCAATGGCGTGCATTTCCCCGGAGCAGACTGTCAGCGTTCGTCCCGGTTTAACCACTTTGCCAATGCCGACAAACCGCTCACCTTTGGCCGGACTCATGAAATTCACCTTGAATTCCACCGACAAAACATTGGAATCCGGCGGCATGAGAGTATAGGCCGCATACCCACAGGCACTGTCAACGAGGGTGGTGATGATCCCCGCATGCAAATAGCCGTGCTGCTGGGTTATCTCGGGTTTGTACGACAACCCAATATGAACTTCACCAAGTTTGACTTCACCTAATTCGGCACCCAATAATTTCATCACCTGCTGCTGATCAAAACTTTTTTGAATGCGTTTTGCGAGGGTTATCATTAATTTCCTTCCATCAACAATACCTTCGCCAAAAAGGCGGATAAAAACGGCTTCTCGTAGTAAAGTTGTG
>CAYVQU010000004.1:0-73693 GCA_964453155.1 uncultured Anaerolineales bacterium
TTTTTTGTTGCTCAACGCTTCTGTTTTGCCTGAGTTACTGCAGTAGAGTCACAGGATAGCGCGGATAATTAGGATTGCACAATCCTGAGTATCTAGCCTATCCTGTTTTTATCTCAAAGGTGGAAGATTGACATGAATCGATCCTGGTCTACTGCAACC
Source organism: uncultured Anaerolineales bacterium (assembly GCA_964453155.1). GTDB lineage: Bacteria > Chloroflexota > Anaerolineae > Anaerolineales > UBA11858 > CAYVQU01. The sequence goes on from CAYVQU010000004.1 coordinate 160, forward strand.
CGATTTTACGTACTAACCCTGGTCATCATTATTCTGACGGCCCTCGCCTGGCGAGTAAAAGAGATGTTTGGGCCGTTAATTATTTCAGCCCTATTCGCTTACATCCTGATGCCGGGAGTTAATTTCCTGAGTAACAAAACTCCTATCACGCATAAATGGTCGGTGGTCATCGTATATTTTGTGGCTTTAGGATTGGTGGTTACCATTCCAATTGTGTTCGTACCCCCGCTGATTTCTGAAATTCAACTGGTTACTCAGGACCTGCTCAGCCTGATCAACCGGTTTGAAACCTTAGAATATCAACCCATTATCATTGGGGATTATGTAGTCAATATTGAAGCCTTTTTACCGCGAGTTGATGAATCTCTGGTTGGCGTTGTCCAGGCCTTGCCGGAAAACACCCTGCACTTCATTGAGAGTTTTTCGAGAAATACGGCCTGGGGCCTGGTCATCTTGGTCACAATTTTTTACCTGCTGCTCGATTGGGATCGGCTGCGAGAATGGCTGTTGAAACTGGCTCCCGAATCATATCGCCAGGAAGTCGGTAGGATATTCCTGGAAATCAAAGAAGTGTGGTCGGCTTATCTACGGGGACAAGTTTTACTCATGTTCATCGTGGCCGTGGTTTTTTCGATCATCTGGCTGGCTATTGGATTGCCCGGTGCGGTGATTTTGGGGATTATTACCGGTCTATTCAGTTTAATTCCGGAAATTGGGCCGTTGGCGGCGACGATTCTAGCCATCGGAATTGCCTGGATCGAAGGTTCGAACTTTATCCCCCTTTCGAATACCTGGTTTGCGTTTTTGGTCTTTTTAATCTATGTCGTCTTGATCAACTTCAAGAATATCTGGTTGCGACCGCGCATTATGGGCCGCAGTGTGCATATGAACGAGGGCGTGGTCTTTGTGGCCATCATTGCGGCTGTGATTTTCAGTGGGGTCTTGGGCGCGCTTATTATTGTCCCAGTATTGGCCTCCGCGGGCGTGATTGGTCGCTATATCCGCGCCCGTATTTTTGGAATAGAACCCTTCCCTGAAGATGATGACACTGAGGCGGAACAGGGCGAACAAGAGGCGTAAATTTTGGGTCAACCCTGGAGTAGAACCGCCCGATTACTGGCCCTACTGGGAATTATTTGTGCCCTGATCTTGGGGTTTTGGTATTTCAGCGGGATCATCAGCCCGGTTGTTATCGCGGCAATATTGGCCTATGTGCTCCACCCCGCGGTTGATTTCCTGACCGCCAAAACGAAAGTGTCTCACCAGGTGGGGGTCGTAATCGTTTATGTCATCAGTTTGCTCCTCATCGCAGCGTTGTTGGCCTGGTTAACTCCTGAACTGATCCACCAAACTCGCATATTGATCTCAGAAGTAGAGAAGCTTCAAATTTTTTACGCTGATTTTATTTCGAAACCGGTAGTCGTATTTGGCGAAACAGTTTATCCTGATCAATATTTACCACCCCTATCAGCGGATACTTCGGATTTCATGGCCCCAGTCTTCGAAAATGTTGGGACGATTGTCGAGATTGTTACTAAAAATTTCCTTGCCACCCTGATCATTCTAGTTAGTACTTATTATTTCTTGGCCGATGGGCATCGCATTCAGCCTTTGGTCGAACGATTGGCTCCCAAAGATTATCGGGAAGACATTCATTTTCTTTATGAACAACTGCGGCATGTTTGGGCCGATTATCTTCGCAGTCAACTGGTATTCATGTTTGTGGTTGGTTTGGTTGATTCGATCGTCTGGCTGGCGATCGGGCTGCCAGGGGCCATCATATTGGGCTTTCTCACCGGGTTGACGAGTTTCGTTCACGAGATTGGGGCCATTGTATCGGGGATTTTGTCAGTGCTGGCGGCCCTGATCGGTGGTTCCAACTTTTTGACAATGTCCAATTTTTGGTTTGCGGTTTTGGTTTTTGTCCTGTACATGATCTTGACCGGGATCAAGAATATTTGGATCCGTCCCATTGTCGTTGGTCGCCACGTTCATTTGCACGCTGGGGTTGTCTTTGTCGTTGTCATTGCGGCTTTAATTTTTCATGGCGCGCTGGCGGCTTTTCTGGTCGTCCCAGTTTTGGTATCATTACTCGTCGTTGGCCGTTACCTCCGCCGCCGGATTCTAGGTTTACCACCATTCCCACCCAGCCAAGATCCCTCCCAATATTTCACGTTATCTGAGTAACCACAGGACAAAATATGCCCAAATTTTCCATTATTGCCCCCATCTATAATGAAGCTGGCAATATCCCCGAACTCTATCCCCGTATCAAAGAAGTTATGGCTGCCACTGGTGAAACCTGGGAGCTGGTCACCGTTGATGATGGTTCGACAGACGGGTCGACCGAAATGCTCCGGGAGCTTCATGCTCAAGACCCGCGCGTGCGTCCGATCATATTTGCCCGCAATTTTGGGCATCAGATCGCGGTGACGGCTGGGTTGGATTACGCCCGCGGCGACGCGGTGGTCATCATTGATGCTGATTTGCAAGATCCACCGGAAGTAATCTTGGATATGATTGCCAAATGGCGGGAAGGCTACAAGGTTGTCTACGCCGTCCGCTCTGAACGGGAAGGGGAGTCCTGGTTTAAAGAATTTACTGCTGCTTTGTTTTACCGCCTGATCTATCGCATCACCGATGTGGATATCCCCCTCGATACGGGCGATTTCCGGCTTTTAGATCGCAAAGTTGTCGATGTCATGGGCCAGATGCGTGAGCGCCATCGCTTCTTGCGGGGAATGTCGGTCTGGGTGGGGTTCCGTCAAACCGGCGTGGAATATAAACGGGCAGCCCGGTTCGCGGGTGAAACGAAATACCCGCTCAAGAACATGATCAAATTTGCCACCGATGCGATTACCAGTTTTTCGTATTTCCCATTGCAGGTGGCGATGTATTTGGGGTTTGTTTCAGCCGGAATCAGTATTCTGGTGATCCCGATTGTGATTGCACTACGGTTGGCAGGGAATCAAGCTTTCTTTGGTCAGGCATCTACTTTGATTGCGGTATTATTTTTAGGTGGGGTTCAGCTTATTTCTTTAGGGATATTGGGGGAATATATCGGGCGACTATACGATGAAGCTAAGGGACGCCCTCTCTACATCGTTGCTGAGGCCCCCAACGAAGAAGTCTAATCATCCAAATATCTAAAAAAACAGGAAGGCAGGACAATTTTTCTTGCCTTCCTGTTTTCCTTATGGGGCTTGGGGTTTATCTTTCCTTGAATAGCGCGTTTATTTTTTGGTAGCGATACTCAAAAATCTTCTTGAGTTGGTAGCGAACCCACAGAGAATGCATGATATCCCCTAATGGTCCAAAAGGAAGGGTATACGTGATCGTATCGGTCATATGGGTGCCATTTTCAGATTCTAAAAAGTGATGTTCGTGATGCCAGATTCGATACGGACCGATCCGTTGTTCATCAACAAAATATTCTTGAGGAATAACATGGGTAATTTCGGTCAGCCAGCGGGTTTTGACACCCGGGAATAACGAGACGCGATACTCGATCATCTGTCCGGCGTGCATACTTTCAGCTCCGCCGCGCATAATCTCGAAATTCATCTCTGGGGGCGTCATCTCGGTGAGATTTTGGGGGGTCGCAAAATAGGTCCAAACCGCTTCAAGTGGTGCTGGAATAGTTTGTTCTTGGATAAGTTGGTGAATCATAATTTTTTAAATTGAAATGTAAAAAGGTGACATCCTGAGTAGGTTCGCAGGACCATATCGAAGGGTGTGGCTCTCCGAAAAACCACCCTTCGATACGCTTTCGCTACTCAGAGCCTGCACTGAACGCAGTCGAAGTGATGATTTTTCTAGCTCACTCTGTATATCGCGCGTAACACAAGTTAGTAAGAATAATTAATCTTCGTCCAAAATTAAAGGCATTTGGGCAGCTAATTTATAATTTATCCAAACCAACAAGGGCATGACCAATCCCCAAATAACCGCCAGAATGATCAAACCGGATATCTCACCGAAGGGAAAAGTCGCAGCCCCAAAGGCAGCTCCGGCCCGATAACTCAAAGGTCCAAAAATTCCGCCCAGGAGGGCAGCCAGTAAATAGCGATTATTCAGCCATTGCAGCGAGCTGTTCAAAGCTGTTGCAAACAAAACCCACATGGCGACAATCCAGGCCGGAGCCAGCCAGGGGAGGGCGGCGTAGTCAGCGGCATAATTTACCAACCCAGTGATTTTTTGGAGGCTGTCTACGATCATACCTATCAAGGCAACGAGGACTATGAAAATGGCTTCTCGTTGCCGTTCTCTACTCCAGTAGAGATGAATCCCCATATGGATCAAAACCACCCCCGGCCCCAACCACGGATACCCATTCCCCGCGCCCCAGGCACAGGCCAGCCACCCAAGCTGTAATCCTAGATAATTTACGATTCCCCTAAGCATTTTTTCCTAGCCAGAACTTGCGCCAGTCACCGTTACTGGTTTGGAGTGCAAGAAAAGTGTACAGTGCGCCGGTGAAGAATCCCAGGATCATCATCCCGACGACCCACAGGATTGTGGCCGGGATCGATTTCTCGCGGTAGATGATCCACCCTGAAAACAGGATGAAACCAGTGTACAAATCCACCAGCGAGACAAGGCCCCACGGCATTTGCATTAATTGGCTGCCTTCACCTGAAAAATCGCCGATTGTAAATCCATAAATTAATACCGCGGTCATTGCCAGGACACCCAGAAAGGCGATGGCTTTTGCTAATTTCATGATTGACCTCTATTTCGACAAAACCGCAAAACCTAAGGCCCCAATCCCTAGATGAGCACCCAAAACCGGAGTAATCTGAAGCACCGGAATTTCAGCCTCGGGCAAATACTTGCGGACTTCATCTACCAGCGCTTCCGCTTCGGCCTGAACCCCAGCATGGACAATCGCGATGCGTTCGTAGGGGGCATATTCTTCCAACCAACTAAGCAGCCGGGCCAGCGCTTTTTTGGAAGTCCGGACTCGATGGGCGTTAGGATCACCCTGGTGCATATGCAAGAGCGGTTTGATTCGCAGAATTTCACCTAAGCGCGCGACCGCAATATGCATCCGGCCGCCGCGGCGTAAATATTCGACGGTTTTGAGGGCGGCAAACACATATGAACGCTCCATCTGGTCTTCTAAAGTCGAAATAATCTCTTGTATTTTTTCGCCCTTGGCTGCTAATTGAGCAGCTTTTTCGACCAAAAATCCTAAGCCCATACTCAATTGTCCTGAATCGAGAACGGTCACTGGAATATCTTCGAATTCATCGGCCGCAGTGCGAGCAACATTGACGGTGGCACTCAATTTCTCAGAGATATGCAGTGATAAAATCGCGGTTGCGCCTTTTTCGGCTAAGCTTTGATAAGTTTCAACAAAGCGATTTGGGCTGGGCGCGGCCGTTTTAGGACCGGGATCATAGTCAGGTAAACGCGAATAGAATTCATCCTTGGTGATATCCACGCCATCTAGGTATTTGTCAGCACCCATATGGATGTGGAGGGGAATGGTTTCGATATCATATTTGGCGATGACATCAGGCGGTAAATCACAGGTGGTGTCGGTCACAATTTTGATCGTCATTTTGTTCTCCCAGTAAAGCATTTATAGCTAATATTACCAAAATATTCCATATTATATCGTTTTGTCAATATATTGTCAATATATTGGAAAGAAATGATTTTGGCGCCTATAAGTGCGCAAATGAAGTTAATCTATTCCCAAAGTGGATACTGATATTCGACATAGTTTTCATATGATTGCAACCTCTTCCGCCCCCCTCTTACCTGCGATATAATCCAGTTGTCTGACAACTTGAACGTTAGTTTGATGGTTGGTTCGTTTGACCATCATTATCTAACCAACCAACGATCAAACTAACCAACTACCAGGAGAAATTTATCCCATGTATACTATCGACTTAACCCTCCACCCCGACCGCCTCGAGCGGGCCGTCAACCTGGCTCGCGAACGGAAGATGATCATCCCCACTTACGCCCAGATGAAAAACCCCTCCTTGATCCCGGCGAAGAGTAAAGAAGCTTTGGCCAATGTCGGCCTGTGGGATGTTGATCCTCGCAACTTGTTCCGCATCACCTGGCACAATGAGCCGGTGGCCACCGGCGGTGGATTTGGGGGCGTCAACTATCTTGAACTGCCTCCGGAATTGACCGGTGTTCCCGCCCGGATCATTGTCCTCGTTGGTAAATGGTTCCCCACCGGGGCCCACAAAGTCGGCGCAGCCTTTGGCTGTCTCGTTCCTCGTTTGGTGACCGGTCAATTTGACCCCACCACCCAAAAAGCCGTCTGGCCCTCCACCGGCAACTACTGCCGTGGTGGTGCTTACGACTCAGCTCTCCTCGGCTGCGATTCCATCGCTATTCTCCCCAAAGGGATGAGCAAAGAGCGCTTTGATTGGCTGGCCGGGATTGCCGGTGAAACCATCAAAACCCCCGGTTCCGAATCCAACGTTAAAGAGATCTTCGACAAATGCTGGGAACTGCGCGAATCCGGTCAAGATTTGATGATCTTCAACCAATTTGAAGAATATGGCAACTATCTCTGGCATTATGAGATCACCGGTCATGCCATGGAAGAAGTACTCCAGCAAGTGCTGGGCCCCAAAGACCGCTATCGTGGTATGGCCTCCGCCACTGGTTCGGCTGGGACAATCGCCAGCGGCGATTATATGAAGCAAATCTTCCCTGACAGCGTCATCGTTGCCAGTGAAGCTCTCCAATGCCCGACCCTGCTCGAAAACGGCTACGGCTCGCATCGCATTGAGGGGATCGGCGACAAACATGTTCCCTGGATCCACAACTCCAAGAACACCGATATGATTGTGGCCATCGATGACAATGCGGTGGTCAACATTTCCCGTCTATTCAATGAACCGGCCGGCCGCGAATATTTGGCCAAGCAAGGTGTTTCTGCCGAGGTTATTTCCCAACTCGATCTCCTGGGCTTCTCCGGGATTTCTAACGTGCTCTCCGCGATCAAAGCTGCCAAATACTACGAGATGGGCGAAAATGACGTCATGCTGACGGTTTTGACTGACTCGATGGAACTTTACCAGAGCCGCCTGACCGAAATGCAGGCCGAATTTGGGGAATACGCCGAAACCGATGCCGCCGCCGACTTCGCTCGCTGGTTGCACGGCCAAACCACGGATAATCTGGAAGAACTGCGTTACACTGATCGTCGCCGCATCCACCAGCTTAAATACTTTACCTGGGTCGAGCAGCAGGGCCGCACCTATGAAGAAATCCAGGCGCAGTGGTATGATTCGGAATACTGGACCAGCTTCCAGGATCAGATTCCAGAGATCGATGCCCTGATCGAAGAGTTCAACGCCAAAGTGGGGTTGAGCTAATTATGAATTTTGAATAGTGAACGGTTAATTGTGAATGAAAACTCATTCACAATTCCCAACTCACCATTCCCCATTAAACTTCGGGCATCCTCATTGGCTGACTAAGCTGATGCAGGATGCCTTTTTTGTATAGGGAACCATTGAACGAAACTTTTCTTGATTTATTAGAAGACCGCGTCTTACGGGAGTATGCTGGTTATCAAATCTACTCTCGTGGGGCGGCTTATTATCGGGCCGACCGGGTAGAGGTGGATACCTGCACCGATCAAGATTCGCGCTGCCGGGTGCGGGGGACGCGCTATTACTACGTCACTTTGTGGAATTATTACGGTGAATTAGGGGCTTCGTGCACCTGTCCGTATGCCGATCGGGGTTGGTTTTGCAAACACATGGTTACGGCCGCGCTGGCGACCCGCGATTATTTGAAGCGGTATGGTCATGATTCTTGGCGTCAGGTATTAAATACAACCCTGGAATCCACTGGCAAACCGTCCAAAACAAAACAACATAAACCCTACTGGTTTTTCTTCAGCCTTCAAAGTGCAGAACAAGGATGGGAATTGTCTCCACATCGCTTGTGGGTAGAACGCGTTCCCTCAGGGATTTTACCGTCCGATGTTGATCAAATGGGGACAGCCCTGCCCGATTTAATCGCCCATAATCAATGGTTGTTGTCTCATATCAAAGATATTCGCGCCGATGTAAACCCAGATGGTTGTATCAATACCAATGTAGAGGCGATTTCTTTTGCTAAGTTGATCATGTCGCAAAAGAAACAGCAAGATTCATACTACGAGTATTATTATCGCTATAATTACCCGTTGGCCGAATATCTTTCGATCCTGGCTCAACTGGATGTGCCGGTGTTTTTGGGGAGTTATAACAATCCGATTCGCAAAAGAATTTATTTTAGTCTGTCGGTGGGGGAAGCTGCCCTGAATATCGAGCCGGATGAAACTGGCATTCAACTGGCACTGAACCTCATTGCAGGCGGCCAGGTGATCGATTTAGAAACTAATTCGGCCCAAATATTGACCCAAACGGAACCTTATTGGGTATTGGCCGGAGACCAATTATTTGAACTTCAAAGTAGGTTCAGTTCTGATCGTTTAGCAGCCTGGCTGAGAACGCCTGAAATTAACATCCCTCAGGAAAATGAGAACGAGTTTCTTGAAAATTTTTTCCCAAAATTAGCTCAGCAATTTCCAATTACGGGCGAACAGGTCAAGTGGGAGGAAGTTGAGACTGAACCCACCATCAGGCTGTATCTCACTGACGATCCTTCACCCGGCTCAGGATCGGCGAATGAGTTACAAGCCCATTTGCGATTTGGGTATGGTGACCATGAAGTTACATATGATCCCAAATCTACTCCTGTTGGGGTTCGCCGCAAAGAAAATTCCTGGACTTTGGTGCGCATCCATCGCAAACTGGAGACCGAAGATGCCGCTTATGGGAAGGTATCATCCGCCCATCATGGGCTAAAACGGGCAACCTCTAAACATCCGCCGAACGTTTTCTTGTTGCGGGCCAGAGTTGATCCTATTGATTTTCTCATGCGGCATGTCCCGCGGCTCACCGAAGCCGGGTATGAAATTTACGGCGAAGAGAAACTCAAATCGGCGCGCGTCAACCGCAATAAACCTACTTTGTCGCTGAATGTCTCCTCAGGGATCGACTGGTTCGATCTCCAAGCTGTTGTCCAATTTGGGGATGTAGAAGCCACCCTGGCCGAAGTCCGCCGGGCCCTAAAACGCAAGGAACGTTATGTCAAACTGGCGGATGGTACCATTGGCGAAATCTCCGAAGAGTGGCTGCAACGCTATCGCCATCTCTTCGGTTTAGGAGAGCAAACCGATGATGGCGTCCGCCTCTCCAATCATCATTTAACTTTGATTGACCAATTGCTCTCCGACGCCGACCGCGCCCAGGCCGACCCGGAATTCAACCGGCGCAAGCAGCGCCTCCTGGATTTTGAGGGGATCGCGGCCAAAGAATTACCGGCCGGTTTTACAGGTGAACTCCGCCCCTACCAAAAGGCGGGATATGAATGGCTGCATTTTCTCCACGAATACGAATTTGGCGGCTGTCTGGCCGATGACATGGGGCTTGGAAAAACGGTTGAAACCCTGGTATTTTTGCAATCTTTACGAGAAGAAGATCACTCCGGAGCAGCCAACCTGTTAGTTTTGCCGCGTTCTCTCTTGGTAAATTGGGAACGTGAAGCGACTCGTTTTACGCCCGACCTGAAAATTTCACATCATTTTGGGAATGATCGGTCGCGTAATATCTCAAATTTTGATAACTATGACCTGATTTTGACGACTTACGGCACCATGCTGCGGGATATCGAATTACTAAGAGAATATAAATTTCATTACGTAGTTCTCGATGAATCCCAGGCCATCAAAAATCCGTTGGCAAAAACTTCAAAAGCCGCCCGCCTACTGAATAGTGATCACCGCTTAGTGCTAACCGGTACCCCCGTAGAAAATTCAACCTTCGAGTTATGGTCCCAATTCGCATTTTTGAATCCTGGTTTGTTGGGAAATCTGGAATACTTCAAGTCTGAATTTGGTAACCCCATTGAGCGCAAAGGAGATGAACATGCCTCCAATTTCCTGCGCAAAATGGTCTTCCCGTTCATTTTGCGGCGGACAAAAGAGCAGGTGGCCCCCGAACTCCCGCCCCGCACTGAACGGATTGTCTATAGCGATATGGAACCGGCTCAGCGCAAGTTCTACAACAAAACCCGCGATTACTATCGAGCTATGCTGATGGGAGTCATCGAAGAGCAGGGGATGCAGCATGCCCGGATGAAAGTTTTGGAAGGCCTGCTGCGTTTGCGCCAGATCAGCAACCATCCTAAATTGGTCAAAGAAGATTTTCGGGGTGATTCATCCAAGTTCTTGCTCCTGATGGACACCTTAGAAACCCTCCAAGCTGAAGGGCACAAAGCCCTCATCTTCTCGCAATTTGTGAGCATGCTCAAAATTGTTCGCACTGAGATGGAGGCCAGGAATATTCCTTATACTTATCTTGATGGCCGCACTCGCAAACGTCAGGAACGGGTTGACGAATTCCAAAGTGATCCTGAAATCCCATTTTTCTTAATTTCCCTCAAAGCCGGCGGGGTAGGGTTGAATCTCACGGCCGCCGATTATGTCATCCACATTGATCCCTGGTGGAATCCGGCCGTTGAAATGCAGGCCACCGACCGCACCCACCGCATCGGGCAAGACAAACCAGTCTTTGTCTACAAACTCATCACCCGCGGTTCGGTCGAAGAAAAAATCCTCCAATTGCAAGACAAAAAGAAAGCCCTGGTCGAGCAGTTGATTACGACGGAGAGTAGTTTCTTTAAAAGTATTACGGCGGAGGATGTGGAGGTTCTATTCAGTTAACGTTCCAACGTTGAACGTTTAAACGTTGGAAAGGAGGGGTACATGTCTCAAATCAAACCATCCGATTTAATTCTGGTCGCGTATATGCCCACCCCGCGGGATATGGAGATCGCCCGGGTGTTGGGGTGGTACCGCATCCCATTGCGAACGGCTCCGAAAGTTGTGGCGGTGGATTATCTGGCATTTTATCAACCCGCGTCATTTGGGGGACGGAAATGGTGCATTGAGACCGTGGCACCGGTCCGTGGGCACGAACTCGTCACTCGGGGCGAACTTTTCAAAGATGAAATTGATTCACCGAAGGCGGGAGAAGAATATTTCAAAATCCAACTCGGACCGACCGGATTATTGCCGCGTCCTATTCAGGCCGACAAGTGGAAACGGATCACATTTTTCTACACCACCGGAGAATATTTACTGCGGGCAGAGACGCTTAATGATCTGGTGGTTCAGGCGGAGGAACGTAAGTTGTTGTGGCGTTCGCTGCGGGAACGGGCCAGCCAAGCCAATTTATATGGGAGCCCCAAGTTACCAGAAATGGATATTGATGCCGAAGTTTTAGCCCTGGTCTTAGGTATCAAGGAACTCACCGCCCCTTATGATGGCTAAACGCCTCCTGCTATTGATCCCTGTTTTGGTCTTGATTTGGGTGTTCAACGTCAGTCGACCGGGAGCGCGAGTTCAGGGATGTTTGACGGGTTGTGCGGTCTCTGAAGCTGGGGTTGAGGGGGGAATCCGGGTCATTTCTTTGAATATGCTGCATGGCTTCCCTAGATTTGAATTTCTATCACGACGCCTGGCTATTATCGCTGCCGAAATTAAGCGATTAAATCCAGATTTTGTCTTGCTTCAAGAGGTCCCTTGGAGACTGAGAACCGGTAATGCCGCCCAATATCTGGCGGCCCAAACCGGGATGAATCATGTTTATCTGCGAGCCAATGGCAACCGGTGGGCGATTGGATTTGAAGAGGGGGCGGCCATTCTTAGCCGGTATCCCCTCACAAATCCGGAATTTATGGTGTTGCAACCCCGGGCAGGATTTTTCGAAAATCGGGTCGCGCTCAAAGTCACCACCGCATCTCCCCTTGGGGATATTGATCTGATCGTGACGCATCTAACCAATGGCGATTCGGCGATCAACCAGGGGCAAATGCAATCCCTGGTAGAATTTGAAGCACGCAATTCATCCCGAACGGCGATTGTGGCTGGTGATTTCAATGCCCGGCCAGGGTCTCGAACGATGAGAACCATCCCTTCTCATTGGCAGGATGTATATTCTCAGGCTAATTCTGGCCCTCCTGGATTTACCTGTTGCATTGAAAATTTTGCTCAGCCTGCCGCGCAAGCCGAACAACGGATTGATTACATATTCCTGGTTCCCGGTGATCTTGCGCTGAAAGCCTATTCCAGCCAGATCATATTTGATCAACCTTACGTGGTGAACGAAGGTTATCTTTGGGCTTCTGATCATCTCGGGATCCTGGCTCAATTTCAGTCGTCAATGATCCCTTCTGAATAATCTATGACCGACCCCCAAAAAACTTTCGCCCAGATGCAGTTCCAATATCCGTTCCGCAAATATCAGGAAATGATTTTGGAGCACATTGTGCCCGATGATGACGATGATAAATATCATCTGGTGGCGCCGCCCGGTTCGGGTAAAACAATTGTTGGGCTGGAATTGATCCGGCGATTTGGGGAGCCGGCGGTGGTCTTTGCCCCGACTTCAACGATCCAACTGCAGTGGGCGGAAAAAGTTAATTTGTTCACCAAAGGGGAAGAATCCGTTAGTGGTCTTGCCTGCCTCGAACCCAACAACCTGGGGTTGATCAATATTTTTACATACCAGCTTATTTCGGTCCCCGCGGCAGCAAAAAAACATCTGGTGGCGATGGCTCTGCGGCGCTGGGGGTTGGATTTACTGGAGGAGGGGCGCGTTGCCGATGAAGCCGGTGCCGAACAACGGATTGCCGAACTAAAAGCAAACAATCCGCGTCTGTATCAGAAAGAAATCTCCCGCCGTCGGAAACGGATCAAGCGCGATCTATTGCGCAGCAAAAGTGTGGAAGTGGGTGAGTTTCTGCATCCGAACGCCCGGAGGTTAATCGATGATTTGGTCGCCCATGGGGTTCGAACTGTGATTTTGGACGAGTGCCATCACCTGCTGGATTATTGGGCCATCGTGCTCCGTTATTTGATCAACAAAATTGAGGAACCCAAGGTAATCGGTCTGACCGCCACCTTGCCCAGCCCTGAAGGGGATGCAGAATACGAAAATTATACGAGCTTATTAGGCGAGGTTGATTTTGAAGTCCCCACTCCAGCGGTGGTCAAAGAGGGGGATTTGGCCCCCTACCGTGATTTGGTGTTGTTTGTCCAACCCAGCAAACGTGAGAAGAAGTATCTGCGCAATATTCAGGCCGAGTTTACTACCGCGATCGCGGGGTTGACTGATCAAAATGCTTTCCGCACCTGGGTTTCTCAAAAGATGCTCGCACCCAAAGATGAACAGGGAAATCCCCAGACCTGGGCAGATTTTTGGAAACAAAAACCATTAATGAGTGTCGCGGGTTATCGGTTCCTTAAACACATTCAGCAGCAAATCCCGGCGGATATCCCAATTCCGTTAGAAGCTGAAACGAAACTGGAATTGGACGATTGGCTGGTCCTCATCGAACGTTATAGTCTTGAGAAATTGGCCGTCAGCCCGGCAGAAGAAGATCATGTTACTTTAAAAAAATTGAAGGATGTATTGTACACTTTTGGGTTTACCTTGACCGAACGCGGTTTACGCCAAACGCGGTCGCCGGGTGATCTGGTGTTGACTTTTTCTGAATCCAAAGATATTGCCACCGCGGATATATTGTCACGTGAAGCCGCGGCAATGGGAGGGCGTCTCCGCGCCGTGGTGGTGACGGATTTTGAGAAGATGAACAGTGGGGTTCGCCGCCTGTCAGGAGTCTTGGACGCGGATGCTGGGAGTGCCTGGCGGTTGTTTGCCCACTTAGTCAGCGATCCCGATGTCGCGCCGCTAAATCCAGTTTTAATTACGGGCAAAACCGTGTTGGTTTCAGCTGCTAATGGGTCCCAAATGCTGGATTTATTTAATCAGGCTTTGAAGGAACGCAACGCGAACGCGGTGTGTAATTTGAAGCCCACCCAAAATGAGAATACCTGCCGCATCGTTGGCAAAGGTCCCGATTGGAAGCCGCGGCGCTACGTCCGCATGATCACCAAGTTATTTGAGCAGGGCGTGACCCAATGCCTGGTCGGGACGCGGGGCATTTTCGGGGAAGGGTGGGATTCGTTATCCCTCAACACCCTGATCGACTTGACCAGTGTGACCACCAGTACGTCAGTGCAGCAATTGCGCGGACGCTCAATTCGAAAAGATCCGCTATGGCCGCACAAAGTTGCCCATAATTGGGACGTGGTCTGTATGACCTATGATTTTGAGCGGGGTAAAATGGATTTTAAGCGGTTTATGCGCCGTCATGGTCAATACTGGGGGCTGGTGGTTTTCCCAAAGGAGAAAAGCCAGGCTGGGGCGGTCTCAGCACCTTTATGGCATGGACGCGTTGCCAAAGGGTGGGTGCATGTCAGCCCGCATATTGAGCGGGCCGTTTATGGTGATTTGAGTGCCAAGCACTATTTGAACTGGCACAATAATTTAATGCTCCAACAAATCCCCCGGCGAGAAAATACTTACGCGCTCTGGCGGGTGGGTGAAGATTATAGCAATTTCAGATATCACACCACCCAGTTGCATACCACTGATCTCAAAATTCGAACCGTTTTCACAATTCAGGACACCCTCAAGGCCATGATCCGGTCGTTTCGGGCTTCGTTTGTGATTTCGTTTGCAATGATTTTCTTCCAGTTTGTCGGCAGCATATTCGAAACCGGTACCGCCCAGGAATTCTTGTTGTGTATATTTGCCGTGTTACTAATTTCATTGGGGATTGCCCTGGTGATGAATTTTCGCCAGGCGATTAAATTGGCTCGAAAATTCTTGGTGGAGCAGCCGCCCGATGCGATTTTGTTAGATGTGGGCAAGGCAGTCTTATCGGCTTTAAGAGATGCCAAACTCGTGAGCCGGAATCTGGTGAATGAATATTTACGGGTAGTGGAAACAGAAACCGAAGCCTATCAGGTATTTGTTGATTATGCTTCCCCAGAAGATGCCGGGGTATTCACCAAAGCCTACCAGGATGTATTTGCTATGGTTTATGATCAACGTTATCTGATCATGCGGACGGATCACCGCGTTCCCCAAACGATTTTGCGCCCAATATGGTGGACGATCCGGCAGTTCTTTCGGAAATCGGCGGGGTATCCCCCGGCCTATCATCCGGTCCCTAAAGTTCTATCCACTCGCAAAGAACGGGCCCAAGCTTTTGCCCAATATTGGGAACAATTTGTGGGGGGTGGCGAATTGATCTTCACTCACTCGGAAATTGGTCGCCAGGTTTTATTACAAGCTCGCGCTCAACAACGCCCGGACGTGAAGAATTTGGCATTCGAATTTTGGCGCTGACATCTTGTCCATCTTGAATTAATTTTTGCCCCAGAGACGCAGAGTTCGATGGGTATTTTTCACAAAGTATTCTTTGGGCCTTTTGCAACTCTGCCGGGTAAAACGAATATTGAAAACTTGCCGTATTAAATACAAAAGAATATGGAGCCTTTGAATGACCCCCTTAATACATTCTGACCTGCTGAAACTCAAACGCTGGAATACGCCCACAATTTACAACGGTTGGGAGCAGATCACGGATCATGATATCGCCCATGAGGCCTTCAACCACGAAGAAACGCATGATTTTATGCCCCAAATGGGACCAATGGTGGGTTACGCGGTCACCGTGGTGATCGAACCCAGCGTCGCGGCCCACAAAGAGAATTCCACGGCCTGGTCAGAAT
Organism: uncultured Anaerolineales bacterium; assembly: GCA_964453155.1. GTDB lineage: Bacteria > Chloroflexota > Anaerolineae > Anaerolineales > UBA11858 > CAYVQU01. The sequence continues at coordinate 15,842 of CAYVQU010000004.1, forward strand.
ATCGACGGTATGTGGCCGAAACACCGGGGCCAAAGATCGTTGTTGTTCAGGACCTGGATAACCCCGCCGTGATCGGTTCATTTTGGGGTGAAGTAAACAGCAATGCGCATCGCGCGCTGGGATGTGTTGGCACGATCACGGATGGTGCTATTCGGGATCTCGATGAAATGACCAATGCCGGGTTCAAGGCCCTGGCGCAGCGACTGTGTGTGGGGCATGCGCATGTCACCCCCGTCCGCTGGAATTGTGAAGTAGAAGTTTTTGGAACGCCGATTAAACCTGGTCAACTTGTTCATGCCGATAAGCATGGTTTTTTGGCGATCCCCAAAGAAGACGAAACGAAATTACTCGATGCAGCTATCTTTATGGATAATAATGAGATCAACCATGTCATCCGAGCTGCCCGCGATGCGGCGGGAAAAACCACTGCAGAAATTCTGGCTGAACTTGATCAGGCGAGTTTAGAATTCTCGAAAGCCGCTCAGGAGAAGTTTGGAAAGACAGGAGAGTGGTGAAAACTTAGTTGAAATAAATGATAATTACCTTTGAGCAGATTTCGGAAAGCATTTCATGTAAAAAGCATGCTCAATCCGAAATCCGCTTAGGTTTTACGGTAAAGTTGGATGATTTATTGCAAACTGCAAACCGTAAAACCCAATATCGGGTAGAATCAATTTAACTTCATGACATTCGAAAATTCGAGGAGCTAATCCCATGACCGACCCTAAACCCCTGCACCTTTCCCCTGATCCCAGCGTGGGATTCACCGCTGAACGCCGCGCCGATGGCGGTATGAATCTGACATTTAAAGACATCAACTCAGATACCTTGATGCATTGGCAAAAATTTGCTGAGGAACACCTCCTTGGCTCGGACCGCTTGGTTCGCAACTTGTACGATTTGAGCCAGGTCGATCACATTTCTGAGCGCGCCGTTCAAATGGCAGTGACCCTCAACAGCGACCCCTCAACTCGTAATATCCGGCTAGCCGTGGTCGTTGGCAGCGAAGATGTCAAAGCCGCGATCCAAAAAGTATCGGACCTCACCCCAGCTGGAGGGGCACGGATGGGTATCTTCACCAAATTAGATGATGCTGAAGAATGGTTGAATCGTCCAATGGAGTCGATGGTGTAATGCTTTTAGGGATTTGATTGGGCAAAATCTAATCAAATCCCTAAAAAATTTCATTTGGGGAAATCCAATCTACTATCTTACGTTTTATTAACATTAATGCGGTAAAAATAACTTGGTAAATTAGAGATTTTGCCAAGTAATCTTATTTTTTGTTGAGGTAGAGATGACTGAAAACCAACCTATTGCTTTCAAAGCAGAAATTAAACAACTGCTCAATATCCTGATCCACTCCCTGTACACCGAACGTGAGATTTTCTTACGAGAACTAATCTCCAACGCGTCTGATGCCCTGACCCAGTTGCAGTTTGCGATGCTCACCGATCGGGACGTCCATGAGGCCGATGCCGAACTCAAAATCCATCTCAGTGTGGACGAAGACGAGAAAATTCTCACGATCACCGACACCGGCGTGGGGATGACTCAGGAAGAATTGATCCAGAATTTGGGGACCATTGCCCAATCGGGGGCGCGGGCTTTTATTGAGGCCAGCCAAGAGAGCGATGCCAATCTTTCTGACATCATCGGCCAGTTTGGAGTTGGGTTTTACTCCGTTTTCATGGTCGCCGATTGGGTGCGGGTAACTTCCCGGTCCTATAAACCCGATGCCGAGGCCGCGACCTGGTACGCAACGGGTGAAGACACTTTCACCGTCGACGCGGCTGAAAAAGCCGAACGCGGCACCACCATTGAGATCAAACTCAACACAGAATCCGAAGAGTTTGCCACTGATTTCCAACTGCGGGAGATCGTCAAACGGCATTCCGATTACGTCCCCTTCCCGATTTTCATCGGCGAGAGCGAAGAGCAGGCCAACAAACAAACTGCCATTTGGCGCCAGTCCCCCCAAGAAGTTGAAGACGACAGCTACAACGACTTCTACAAACAGCTGACCCTCGATTTCGAAGATCCGCTGGCCCGGATCCACTATCGGGCGGATGCTCCACTGCAAATTTTTGGTCTCCTTTACGTCCCCACCAAGGCCGAACGCACGATGTTCTCCCTGCGCAAGGAAGATGGGCTCAAACTCTACGTCCGCAAGGTCCTGATCCAGGAGTACACCAAAGATCTGCTGCCGAATCACTATCGTTTTGTCCAGGGTGTGGTCGATACCGAAGATTTGCCCCTCAACGTTTCGCGTGAATCCTTCCAATCCAGCGCCGTTATTGCTCGGATGAAGAAAATTCTCACCAGCCAGGTTACGAATAAACTCAAGGATATGGCAAAGAAAGAGGCAGCCGAGTACGCTAAATTCTGGGAGAATTTTGGCCAATTCATTAAGGAAGGGATTTCGACCGAACCCCTGGAGAGTGAAACACTAGCGCCCCTGGTTCGCTTCCACACCACCACCCACACTGAATCCTGGGCTTCCTTCGATGAATATGTTGAGCGGATGAAAACCGGCCAGGAAAAAATTTACTTCATTATCGGGGATGATGACCGCTCTGTGGCTCGCAGCCCGCACCTGGATTACTTCCGGGATAATGGCTATGAAGTGATAACGTTTACGGACCCAATGGACTCGTTCATGCTCATGGGACTCAAGAAATTTGGGGATTACGACCTCCAAAATGTGGCCGCCGCCGACCTGGAATTACCGGAGGCCGAGGCGACCGATGAAGATGAACCTCAGCCCGAAGAGATGCCCGAGAAAGATTTTAAGAAAGTGGTCAAGCGTTTCAAGAAACAACTCGGCGAACGCGTCACAGACGTCCGCTCTACAGACCACCTGCGGGATTCTGTGGCCCGGCTCGTGGACCCCGAAGGGACCATGGACCAGGAGATGCAGCGCGTTTACCGCATTGTTGATCGCGACTATGAAGTCCCCAAGAAAGTACTCGAACTCAACCCCCGGCATCCGATCATCGCTAATCTCTACGATCTTGAAAAAGATGACGAGTTTGGAAAAACTGTCATCGAGCAGATTTACGAGAGTGCCCTATTGATCGAAGGCCTCCACCCTGATCCGGCCTCAATGCTCCCTCGCATCCAGGAGTTGATGGAAAAGGCATTAGGAAAATAAAGCATTAGACCTGGAAGGTTTCGAAAACCTTCCAGGTCTTTTTTACGAAACGACGGTTTGCAATCTTCTCCCCCGAAACATCCCCAAAAACCACGCGGCCCCCAGCAAGCCAATCAATCCACCCCCAAACCAGATTGACTGGGGGCTGAGATTGTCGTTGAGAAAACCACCGATCACCGGGCCAACCCCCGCCGCGACGCCCCAACACAGCGAGAAAATGCTCATATACCGGCCGCGCATATCTTCGGGGGCAATATCGGCGACATAAGTCGTCGCCGTCGGCACCAGGAGTAATTCGCCCATTGTCAGGGTTACCATGCTGGCCCAGAAATCCCAGAATCCATCCCCGAAGGCCACACTCGTCACCCCAGCCGCGTACATAAAGCCACCCAAACCCATCATCAGGAGGGGGGAGTAACTTTTGCTCTTGCGGGTGACTAAAACCTGCAATGTGACGACCAGGATGGCGTTTGTCATGGGGATAAACCCAAATTGATTTTCCATTACCTGATAATTTGTCTTGGCGTAAACCCCAAGCAGCACCCAAACGATCGTCGAACCGATTTGGGTCAAGGTGAAAGCCAAAATGAAGGCCATAAAGGCCTTATCAACAAATATCTGGCCATAACTTTTGATACCTGTTGTTTGAGTTGCCACATCGGGGGTAATTTTCGGCAGCGTTTCTTTGGCGAAAAACAATACCAATAACCCAAAAAAGACCAACCCGGCTGCCGCGCACCAGAACGCGATGCTATATGAAGCTGTTGCCACAAATCCACCCACCGCGGGGCCTAGCGCGATGCCCACGTTTTTTGCCAAGCGCGTGAGAGCATAAGCATCGGCGCGTTGACCCTCTGGGATGAGATCCGCTACCATGGCGTCAGATCCCACTCGATATAGGGGATTAACGAATCCTCGCAAGGTCATCAAGATTGCGAACTGCATCACGGTCTCGGCCGGGATCATGGCGACATAGAGCACGCCCATGGCGATCAGACCAAAAACCATCGTGGACCGGCGGCCGGCTCGATCACAGATGGGACCAACGACGAAGGAAGCGATCAATCCGGCAGTGGCGTTGAGTGTCATCATGAAAGCGACCGCCGTCATCGGCAGGCTGAGTTTATCGCTGACGTAAATCATCAAAAAGGGCCAGATCATACTGGCCCCGGCGGTGCTGATCAGCATCCCCCAGAAGAGCAGCCAGAATTGAGATGGGTAGTTTTGTTGGTTGAATTGGCGTAATATTTTCATGAGATTTCGGCGGGATTGTACCACTATAATTTCTCTTGAAAAGGTGTGTTCTATCCCAAAAAAGGAACTCGGTTTTTGCAAAAACCGAGTTCCTTTCCGATCAGAATTTTGAAACCACAAAGGACACCAAGAGCACGACGCAATATCAGACTTTGTGTCCCTTTGTGGTCTTTGTGGTGATTTTTTTAAAGATTATTTATCCATTGGTGGTCTTAGATACTCCAATCCTTGCAACAGCAACCCGATTTGAGCAAGTGTTAGCCATGCGAGTCCAATTATCAAAACCCAGGTGAGGATGTTGATCCATTTAGGACCATCGATCTGCAGATCAAGAATTTGAGCCTGAATATCGTCGATCGAGCTTTGATAATCTCCCACTACGACCTGGGCTTCTTGCAGGGTCAAATTGATGTCATTCATGTCAGTGACGATATTAGACAACTCGGTTTGCATGTTTGCCAAATTATCGCTGGTATCGCCCAATTCATCTTTGTTAGGGACCAGAAAACCCGCGAGGCCTGATTTCATGAACTGATCAAAACTCTCTGCCAAAACGTTGATATCCTTCATTGTCAGTGCCATCGACGATGTTACCTCGACGGCCGTATCCATCGAATCGGTTGCGGTCCCGAGGGATTGGTCCACAATGACCAGCCCGGCCGAGGCCGAATCCAGAGTTTCGGTGATCAACTGGGTTGTTTCATAAAACGAGAGCAGCATCGAGGTGCGTACCTGCCAGATGCCGTAAATTCCAACCGGACCAAAAACCATCCCAGCGAGCGCAACCAGGATCAACGTTATTCCTAGAAACCGTTTGAAGAAAGTTTTCATCACAAACTCCTGACCAATTTGCCTGAAAAGATTGTACCATTGGGCTGATTTGCTCTTATAATACGACGATTCAAGTTTCAGACAATTAAGACCGCTTAGACCTTTAGGACAAATTAATGACCCTTTCAAACCCTCACATTCTCATCTCCAACGACGATGGCGTTACCGCCCCTGGCCTGCTGGCTTTAGCTCAAGAAATGCGCAAACTGGGTGATGTCACGATACTGGCCCCCGATCATAACTGGTCTGCTTCGGGACATGGCAAAACAATGCACAAGCCATTACGAATCAAAGAAGTAAATCTGACGGACGGCACTATGGCTTATGCCAGTGATGGCTGCCCCTCGGATTGTGTGGCCCTGGCATTGCTTGGATTCATCGAACGCAATGTTGATCTGGTCGTCTCGGGGATCAACCCCAATGCTAATATCGGGATCGACGTAGTTTATTCGGGGACAGTCGCGGCTGCAGCTGAGGCCGTGATCAATGGGGTGCCAGGGATTGCGGTTTCGATGGATTCGCCTGACGAGCATGCCGGCCCTCTAGATTATGGTCCGACCGCCCGCGCCGCCCGTAAAGTGGCTACCAAATTCCTCGAATCTGGATTCCCTCCTGAAACGGTGTTCAATGTGAACGCTCCTTATCTGTCTGATGAAGAGATTAAAGGATTTCAGGTCACCCGTCAGGGTCAACGGATTTATCAGGACGCCCTCGAAGTCCGGGCTGATCCTCGCTCCAAACCCTATTATTGGATTGGGGGAGAGTATCCCACCGGAGAAGATATTGAGGGTACCGATTATGGGGCGATCAAGGCGGGATACGTGTCGATCACGCCGCTCAAACTTGATCTCACCGCCAATGATTATTTGCCTGCGCTACAAAAATGGGATTGGTAATACCAACTTTGTCATAAAATATTGCTTTCTGATTTCCAATTGTTGGTATTGAGCGTTTCGATCACCCCATCTACAGTCATCTCTAAAGAAGGAATCTCATCTGAAATTTGCACTACATAGTCAACACAATATTGTTGAGCTTCAGCCCGGATTTCCTGATTACTGGCAGGGTGGTGGCTGATGAGTGTGAGCAGTTGAACGGCCTTCTCTTGTAAATCGGCTTCCAAGAACATTTTACTCACCCGCAGCAAGACAGATACAGTAACACTCCCTAATTTCGAGCCGACCGTCTCTAATGCTTCGCTAAATAATTTAGCCGCGCCAGCATAATCTTCTTGGCGAATAGCGATGCGTCCTAAACTCTCCAAGGCCGAGGCAATCCCTCCGATATCACCAATGTCGCGGTAGGTAGAGATGTTTTGGTTGAAAATCTCAGTAGCTACATCGTATTCATCTTGCAGGATGGCGATTTGAGCTAGATTATTGAGCGCAGTTCTCATCCCCTCCTGGTGCCCCAAATCTCTCATATTGTCGTAACTCTCTCGGAATAATCGTTGGGCTTCATCGAAATTGCCTAAAGCCCTTTCGGCGTTTCCCCAGTTATTTAACAAATAAGACCACATATAGCGGTATCCGGTGGCAGTATGATGCTCCAATGCAGCCTGACCATACTGCTGTACTTTTTCATAATTTCCCTTGGCCAGTTCCAGGGCGCTTAGGGAATAAAGCGCACCGATTGCGTTGATGCGATCATTTCTATTTTGGTGATATGCCAGCATCTCTTCGCCGATCTGGCGAGCTGCTTCATAATTCCCAGCGACGGTATATAAAACCGTTAATGCGGACCGCGCATCTAGTCCGGGTAAAAATGCAAGTTCAAGTTTGCTGTTTTGAAGATATTGCCAACTTTGATGGCCAAAAGCCAATCCCTGTTCGATTTGGCCTAACCGCAGCGCGGTCCAAGATTTCTGAATATATACGCCCGAGAGAACAAGATCTCGCTCAGGGCAAGCGGGGAAATTTGCCAGTTCTGTTATTGCGGTTTCATACCAGGATTCAACTTCCTGCCATCGGTTTTGAACTTCCCGAAAAATTAGAATGGAGTGTTGAACAAGGATCAGATCAGCGAACATACCGTGTTTGCTAGCCCAAACCCAGGCATTGTGGATATTGCTCATCTCTGGCTCAGTGACTTGACAGGCGAATTTAACATCGCCAACCGCATATTGCTGATCTAAATCAGCCAGAAATTTGCAATAATAACGGGTGTGATTCTCCCTAGCAGAGGCATAGCGCTCCGGATCATTTTTTAGTGTGGTTTCGCCCATCTGGCGGAGCAATTCGTGGATGGAGTATCGTCCGGCTGCATCTCGCTGGAGCAATGATTTATTGACTAAGGTTGCTAAAATGCGGAGGTTTGCATTGGCAACTGATTGGGCTGCGATTTGAGTAAAACCCCCTTGAAAAATGCATAGATGAATGAACACCAGGCGTTCAGAATCCCCTAAAAGTCGCAGCGATTGTTCTACCACGGCGCGCACACTGCGGTGTCGTTCGGGGATATCCTGAAAATCACTGGTCAAGAAGTCGGTCTCTTGGTTGATCCCGGCCTGGATTTCATCCAGGGAAAACATATCCACCCAGGAGGCAGCCAATTCCACTGCCAGTGGCATCCCCTGAACGGCCTGACAAATTCCCAGAATGGTCGGCAAATTTTCGTCATTCAGAATCATATCTGGCATCAATCGTTGGGCAGACTGCATAAATAGTTTCACAACGCCGGCCTGGCTGGCCTGATCGGCAGTTTCCCAAGCCTGTACTTCCATCCCCGATATGTTCAGAATGGTTTCTCCCCGCAATCTCAACCGTTGACGAGTCGTAACCAACACTTTGACCAATGGCGCGCCCCTTAAAATATCTGTGACCATCGTACTGCTGCTGAGCAGATGTTCAAAATTATCTAGAATCAGCAGCATGTGTTTTTGATGCAAATAATTGATGAGTTGTTGAATAGGGGGCTCAGATGAGTGGAAATGAAAACCGATGGCTTCGGCAATTATGTTGGGGATATTTTCTGGCGAACTAGTCTTAACCAAGGGGACGAAGAAAACCCCAGCCTCGAAATGGCCGATCTGTTGGCGGCTGGCTTCTAACGCCAGGCGAGTTTTTCCCATGCCACCCATCCCAACAATGGAAATCAAGCGGACATTCCCGTCTGCGAGGTATCCTCTTAAGCGATCTAGCTCTGCTTCTCGACCAATGAAGGGGGTCATATCTGCTGAGAGATTGTGGATTTGAGTTTGAACCGGAATGGGGGTTGGAACGCTGCGGGCAACTGTCAGTGGTTTGCTCTCTCGGCCGCTGATGATGTCTTCTAACACAACCCCAACATGCCGTACGGAGGGTAATCGGTGGTCGCGATCCTTCTCTAGCATGTAATGGATAAGGGTGGTGAGTTCAACTGGAATTTCAGGGGTTTGTGACAGCGTATCAGGGGGCGGTTGAGTGAGAATATTGGACAAAGTATGGGATATGGTGTCGCCGGCAAATGGATTTTGACCGGTCAGCATCTCATAAAGGATCACGCCAAAGGCCCAGATGTCAGCCCGATTATCAATGGTCTCGCCATTGATGATTTCTGGGGCCAGGTAATTGATGGTGCCCAAAATCATGTTCGTCTGGGTGATCCGCTCCTGGCTGGTTACAAAAGCAATCCCGAAGTCTGTCAAGCGGGGGGTGCCATCATGCGAGAGCAGAATATTTGCTGGTTTTAAATCTCGATGGATGATGTGCAGCCGATGCGCCCGGGTTAAGGCGTCGGCCAGGTCGATGGCAATATTCAAAACGTCCTGGATGGGCAATGATCCCGCATCTAGTTGTTGACGCAGGTCCCCCTCTGGGCAATACTCCATGACCAGGTAATTTTCCCCGTTCTCCTCGATGGTGTTATAGAATTTAACGATGTTGGGGTGATCTAAAACCCGTAATGCTTCTCCTTCACGCCGAAAACGCTCCAAAACCTCGGTGTTGGCCAGCTCTGGTTTGAGGTGCTTCACCGCGACCGTTTGTTCGGATTCTAAATCCGTTGCCTGGAATACGGCCCCCATGCCGCCAACCCCAATTTGTTCTAGAATTTGATAGCGTTGTCCAATGATTTGGGTCATTTTTGGAGATATAGGATTTTGGAAATGGAGTATTCAAACCTAATTAGGCCTTAAAAAATTATATCATCTCCGGTTTAGCCGGAGGGTATAATAAACAATAATATTGCTTTTTCAGGAGATCGTATGAAGCCTAAAGTGTACGTCACCCGTTATTTACCTGAATCCGCCCGGAAGGAAATCGATCAAGTTTGCGAAGTTGAAATCTGGGATCATGAATTTCCACCACCATATGAAACCATCCTGGAAAAAGTTGCTGATAAGGATGGCTTACTTTGTCTGTTAACGGATAAAATTGATGCCAACCTCATGGACGCGGCCCCAAATCTGAAAGTCATCAGCCAATGTGCCGTCGGTTTTGATAATGTTGATGTTGCCGCCGCAACCGCGCGCGGCATTGGGGTGGGAAATACCCCCGGCGTGCTGACCGATGCCACTGCGGATTTTTCTTTTACCCTGTTAATGGCTGCGGCCCGGCGAGTGGGGGAGGCCGTTGATTATGTACGGGCTGGTAACTGGCAAACCTGGGGTCTGACGACCCTCCTCGGCCAGGAAATCTATGGCGCGACGTTGGGCTTGATTGGCTTTGGTCGCATCGGGCAAGCCGTGGCCAAACGGGCCCGTGGCTTCGATATGCGAATTTTGTATCATGATACTCACCGTCAGATCGAGGCTGAAAAAGAATTTGGAGCTGAATATTGTGAGCTCGATACGCTACTCGGTGAATCCGATTTTATTTCCCTCCATGTCAATCTGACTCCGGAAACGCATAGCATGATCAATCAGTCTGCCTTCGAAAAAATGAAATCGACTGCAGTTTTAATCAACACGGCCCGCGGCCCAGTTATAGACCCTGATGCCTTGTACTCTGCACTCAAAACAGCTCAAATTGCGGCCGCAGCCCTCGATGTATCCCAACCTGAGCCGCTGCCCGTTGATCACAAACTGTTGACACTGCCCAATCTCATCATCGCCCCCCATATCGCCAGTGCGACAGTCACCTCCCGTTCCCAGATGGCAATGATGGCCGCCGAAAATTTGATTTCCGGGGCCAATGGCCACTGTCCACCCAATTGTGTCAATCCCGAAGTTTATGAGTAATTTCACCCAATTCCGGTTTTTTACGGAACCTTAATCTATTCAACCCTTGACAGATTCATGAATATCCTTAAAATTCCGCCCGGAATGTACACGAACAGAATTATTTACCCTAAAACTTACCGCCCCGGGATGACTCATCCCCGTGGGCGATTTTTTTGCCATTCTCAACGAGATTCTTAATCATAGAGCCATTCATGGCTCTATTTTTTTGTCTGCTGCCCAAAGGAAAAGCGATGATAAAACTACCTGGCCTGATCGACCCCCATGTGCACTTGCGGGAACCCGGTCAAACCCATAAAGAAGATTTTACAACTGGGACTGCCGCGGCCCTCGCGGGGGGTGTGACCACGGTTTTAGCCATGCCGAACACCAATCCGCCTCTGGTGGATGCTGCAGCCTTCGATTCAGCCCTGAATTTGGGTGAATCCAAAGCCCTGTGTGACTTCGGTTTGTATGTGGGTGCCAACCTTGAGAATGCGGCCGAAATTCCAGCTTTAGCCCCCCAAGCCGCCGGACTAAAATTTTATCTCGACGCGACGTTTGGCCCTCTGCTTTTGGATGACACTTCTGCCTGGATGGCGCACTTTGAAAATTGGCCCGCAGACCGCCCCATCGTTGCTCATGCGGAAGATGCCAATATCCCGGCTTTAATCTTTGTTGCCAGCCTCTTTGATCGCCCCGTTCACATCTGCCACGTTGCCAAACGTGCCGAAATTGAAATGATTAGGGCTGCTAAAGAAAAAGGTCACCCGGTAACCTGCGAAGTCGGCCCCCAGCATCTGTTCCTCTCGACTGCCGATTTCGACCGTCTCAGTCAAAATGGCAAATATCCCGGCCGCAAAGAAGTTCGCCCCCGCTTGGCAACCCCCGACGATCAGCAAGCCTTATGGGAGAATCTCGACGTCATCGATTGTTTCGCCACCGACCATGCTCCCCATCTTCTCAGCGAAAAAGACAGCGATAACCCGCCCCCTGGTTTTCCCGGGGTCGAAACTGCCCTCCCATTATTCTTAACCGCCGTTCACGCTTCACGGCTTACACTCGAAGACATCATTCAACGCATGTATCACAATCCCCGCCGCATCTTCATTCTCCCTGAACAACCCGAAACTTGGATTGAAGTTGACCCAGAAGCCAAATACCAAATTTCAGCCACCGAATCCCTCTCAAAATGCGGCTGGACCCCCTTTGAAGGTACCCCTGTTCAGGGACGAGTGGAACGCGTTGTACTGCGAGGTCAAACTGTCTATCAAAATGGAAAAACCCTGGCAAAACCAGGTTATGGAACCAACGTTCGCACGTTCTAACGTTTCAACATTCAACCTGCAACCTTAAACATATAAACCCAAAGGAGTAACCCATGAATTTCACATCCCGCAACCCCCACCTGCCGTTTGGTGACCAGCGCACCGCCCCCTGGTATGGCCAATCCGTCATTTCCGTCAAGCAATTTAACCGCGAAGATTTGGAGTATATCTTCTCGGTGGCCCACGAGATGCAGGTCATGGTCGAGCGGATTGGCACCTTTGATCTGCTCAAAGGAAAAATTCTCGCTAACCTGTTCTACGAACCCTCCACCCGGACCTCCTCCAGCTTCACCGCCGCGATGGAACGCCTGGGTGGGTCGGTGATCCCGATTAACGAGGTGAAGTATTCCTCGGTTTCCAAAGGCGAAAGCCTGCCCGACACCATCCGTACGCTCGAGTGCTACGCCGATGTGGTCGTGCTGCGCCACCCTGAAGTAGGGTCGTCGGCTCTGGCTGCCAAGTATGCTCGTAAACCGGTCCTGAATGCCGGTGATGGGGTGGGTGAGCACCCCACGCAGGCCCTGTTGGATGCCCTGACGATCAAAGAAGAACTCGGTCACATTGACGGCCTGACCGTTACGATGCTGGGTGATCTTAAGAATGGCCGCACCATTCATTCCCTGGCTCGGCTGCTCTCGCTCTACAAAGTCAAACTCAACTATGTGGCCCCCGAAATTTTGCGGATGCCCCCCGAGTTGATCGCCGAACTTAAAGCTCTCGGTGTCGAGCAAAAAGAGTATGACAATCTCGAAGATGCTCTCCCCGAAACCGATGTCCTCTACGTCACTCGCATTCAAAGAGAACGCTTTGAAGATTTGGCCGATTACGAACAGGTTTCTGGGGCCTACGTCATTGATCCCGAAGTCATGAAAATCGCCAAAGACCGCATGATCGTGATGCATCCACTCCCCCGCGTCAACGAAATCAGCATGGATTTCGACGATGACCCCCGCGCCGCCTATTTCCGCCAGATGGAATACGGACTGTATGTCCGCATGGCGTTGTTGGCGATGGTGTTGGGCAAAGCTTAGATTTTTCTGTGAAACGTGATACGTGAATTTTGAATGCTATCACGCTTCACGTATCACGAAGGAAATTCCATGACCTTTTTCTCTCGACTTGAAGCTCGAATTCGTGAAATTGACTCGCTCCTTTGCGTCGGTCTCGACCCTCATCCCGCGGACCTGACGCCGTTTACGGCTGATTCGGCCCGGACGTTTTGTCTCCGGCTGATAGAGGCTACTGCTGACTTAGCCGCGGCCTATAAACCCAATGCCGCTTTTTTTGAAGCCCTCGGTCCGGAGGGTGTGGCGGCCTTGCAGGAAGTCATCGCCGCGATCCCGGATGAAATTCCGGTCGTTTTAGATGCCAAACGCGGCGATATTTCTTCTACGGCGAAGGCCTATGCCCAGGCGGTCTTTGAAACCTTGGGTGCCGACTGTGTCACAATCAACCCGTATCTAGGATACGATGCAATTGAGCCGTTCATTGCCGACCCGGAAAAGGGTGTTTTCATGTTATGCAAAACATCTAACCCGAGTGCCGCGGATTTGCAAGACCTCGCGGTAGGGGCACAATATATTGTGCCCCTACATGTCCGCGTGGCCGAATTATCCCAACAATGGAACACCAACGACAATCTTGGCCTCGTTGTCGGGGCGACGCAACCTGAATCGCTAGCCCGGGTGCGGGCCGCAGCCCCAGATGTGTGGATTTTGGCCCCAGGGATTGGCGCTCAAGGCGGCGATATCCAGGCTGCGCTCCAGGCTGGCCTGCGGGTTGATGGGTTGGGGGTGTTGGTGCCAGTTTCGCGCGGGATTTCGAGAGCCGATGATCCCCGGCAGGCGGCGTTGGAATTGCGAGATGCGATCAACGCGCAGCGGGCAGTGATCCGTCGCCAGTCAACAGTAATCGGTTCCGATACTGACAAACTGTTTACTGATCACAGTTCACTGGCCACTGGCCTTCTAGAGGTTGGCTGTATCAAATTTGGCAGCTTCATCCTCAAATCTGGGATTGAATCGCCGATTTATATCGACTTGCGGCGGTTAGTGGGATATCCCAAACTGCTCGCTGAAGTCGCAGCTGCATTTGAGATTATCTTGCGAAACTTAGAATTCGATCATTTGGCCGCCTTGCCCTACGCGGCCATGCCGATTACGTCCGCAATTAGTCTGCAAACCGGCTGGCCGATGATTTACCCGCGTAAAGAAGTCAAAGAATACGGCACTAAAGTTCAAATTGAAGGAATTTTCGTAGCTGGGGAACAAGCTGTTGTGATCGATGATTTGATCTCGACAGGGGGTAGTAAATTTGAAGGGATTGCAAAACTCGAATCAGGAGGGCTGAAAGTGACCGATATCGTCGTCCTCATCGATCGTAGCCCTGATGGTGGGGCCGAGTTGCAGGACCGAGGTTATAAACTTCACGCGGTGCTGACGATTGATGATTTGTTGGATTATTACGAGCAAACTGCGACTGTCCCGATTGAAAAAATTACTGAAGTGCGAGAATTTTTGAGCAAGTAACGAGTGATAAGATAACTAGGGAATAGGAAACCTATTCCCTAGTTATCTTATCCTTATACCTTGTCACCTTATGATGTATCAAACGATCTTCCGTCCGTTCCTTTTCCGTCTTGACCCCGAACGGGTCCATGAATTTACGCTGCACGCTTTACGTTTCACGGGCTCATTTCTGCCCTTAAAGAATTTTGTTCAAAATCAGTTCACTGCGCATAGTCAAAAAAATGTAGAAGTCGAAGCTTTTGGACTAAAATTTGCTAACCCTGTAGGACTCGCCGCGGGTTATGATAAAGATGGTTTAGGCTGGCGTGGACTCACCACTTTGGGTTTTGGTCACATTGAAATTGGCACCGTAACCCCCAAACCCCAGGGGGGTAACCCCAAACCCAGGATTTTCCGTATCCCTGAAGAAAACGCGGTTATCAATCGAATGGGATTTCCAGGTCACGGGGCAGATTTTCTCGAAAATCAACTAATTCCGGTTGCCAGTCGTCTATCATCCGGCATTTTGGGCATCAATATTGGTAAAAACAAAAATACACCCAATGAAGAAGCGGCGCGGGATTATGTCTATTTACTCGAGAAGTTTACCCCTTACGCCGATTACTTTGCCATAAATATTTCTTCCCCGAATACGGTGGGACTACGGCGGCTTCAGGCTCGCGATTATCTCGAAGATTTACTCTCGCAGTTGTCGAAAGCCTGTCACAAGTCATCAACCCCCAGACCGATTATGGTGAAACTGGCTCCCGATTTGGACGATGCCGAACTCGATGATGCTTTGGGCGCGATCCTTGATGTCGGTATGGACGGTGTTATTGCAACCAACACAACGATCAGCCGAAAAGATTTGAAGTCACCGATCGGGCAACAGGCTGGGGGTTTAAGTGGTGCCCCGCTGACTGCAAAAAGCCGCGGAGCGGTTGCAAAAATATATCAGCGTACGAATGGGGAATTGCCAATTGTCGGCGTTGGGGGCATCATGAGCCCAGATGATGCCAACGCGATGCTGGATGCGGGGGCGACGTTGATTCAGGTCTATTCCGGGTTGATTTATGCTGGGCCAGGTTTAGTGAAAAATATCGTGGAAAATCTGTAAAAATTGTAGGGGCTGGTCTTAGACCAGCCCCTACAACATTACCTAAATAATAACATCGCAATCACCCCAGCAAACAAAGGAATCGCCAATCCTAACCCCCACCGAACCGCCGTAAACCGCCAGCCCATAAACGGAATTTCAAACCCAATGGTTAGCAGTGCCTGGGTTGACCAGCTGGTGATGATGGTCACTGCTGGACCCAGTCCAGCACCAGCCTGATAGAGAATGGCAATCAACGGGAAAACCACATACGGCCCGCCTGGCAGCAGCATCCCAATGATTTCTCCCAGCAATAAACCACGCAATCCTGAATTTGGTCCAATCCATTCTTGAATGAGTTGGGTGGGGGAGAGGACGTTTACATAGCCCACAATGATGAACGCGATAATCATCAAGGCCGCGTTGCGTTTGGCTGTCTGCCTGGCGAGTTGGAGGCCCTTTTGTAAGCTTCCGTCACTTTTTTGGCCGGCGAAGAGCATCAAGCCGAGGGCAATAATCCACAGTACGATGGTCGCAGTTGTCATCGTTGCACCGCCATTCGAATCCGTTCCAGGTAGCGGCCAAAAAGTGTTTCCGCCAGAAATCCCATCAGCGGGGGAATGATGAAGGTGATCCCATAACGAACAAAGGTCAATTCGGGTCCTAGCAGGGCCAATTCCATGGGGATGCGGGAGATCGACCACAAATTTTTGGCGATCACAAAGGCAACCAAAACACCTAATCCGGCTCCAGTTTGGAGCAATGCTCCAGCAATAGGATAATAAACATACGGGCCTCCGGGAATCAGCGCTCCGCCTAAACAGGCCAGTGCTAGCCCTTTCCACCCCGATTCAGAACCTAACCAGCGGGTGACCATCTCCCGACTGACCAGAGATTGGATCAACCCGGCAGTCAGAAACGCAGCGATCAACAGGGGAATGACGCTCAATAAAATCCCGCCCCCCGATTTGATCCCGGCCAGTGCGAGTGACGGGCCTCCACTTCGCCGGGCGAGGAAGCCTAGCACCAGGGCGACGATGGCTAGAAAAATAGGCGTATTGTCTCGTTTAGGTTTTGTTTTCATCGCGATTTGATGGAAGACCGGAGACGGATGACGGGTTATGAATTCATCCGTTTTGGCTACTGGTACTCGGTCTTCCGTCCTTGGTCCTCCGTCTGTTCATGGGATAAAAAACTGAAAATTCCAATCTGGGCTGCTAGCATTGAGAAAAGAAGTTGCTCCGATCACCACAAACCAGGTATTGCCGGGTTTGAGTGGGAAGCGGCTGCCATCTTCATAAGACAAAAAAATAATTTCGTCATCGTTCAACCGCCCCCAATTAACCTGATAGCCAAATCCATCTCGAAACACATATGCTTTTCCATAGCCCTCCAACGGAATTTGTAGAATTTCTGGCCGGACACTGTAATATTCATGCTTGGCCAGCAAAATAATAACATTATCGGCGGAAATAACTTCTCCCGTCAGGCGATCGACAGTATGTTCGAAAACTTCTTGGCCAGCATCGGCATCGATTACATCTTGGTGGCGGATAAATTTACCCACAATGGAATCATATTCCCAAAAATGTTGACTGCCAAATGAGTACCGGATCAACATACTGTCGGTAGTGTGACCATTTGGGGGGATAATGGGATTAAAGGCCAACCCATCTAAATTTTGACGATGATTGGCAACCCTCTTTTGCTCGAAATGCTGGTGTAGGAAAGTTGTATCAGTGACCAAATTATTCCAGGGGGCTTCGCTAAGTCGGCAGAGGGGATACGTGACTGAGGGTGGGCAAGGGATATCCGTAATCGTTGCTAAACGGTCGGTGAAATTCGAATACGCAAATCGCTCTCGAATCCGCCAATCGGCACTGCCATAGGCCAGGAAGGATTTATACATCTCAACCAAATCTTTGTCTGTAAATCGGGCGGAGCGGATCGGACCAATTTGCTCGACATCTTGACTGTAGAAGATGGGGTGAAACCGGGTTAGCCCGGCCTCATGGTAATACTCAAAAACATGATCGGCGAAGGATAACCCCCAGGTTGGGCGTGAACTGCGGGGATAATGAGCGACTTTTACCGAGATCGGTCGGCGGTTGAGATTAGCGGGCTCTAACACGAGCAAACCGGTCAGTGGATTGACATTGACCGGGAAGTTGACCGGTCCGTAGCCTTCGGGAGGATAATCGGCCAAAAAATCAGAAGTTGGAGTAGCGGAGGGGGTTCGAGTTTCTGTTGGTGTGAGGGTTTTTGTGGGTGTTGCAGTCGGTGTTAAAGTCGAGGTCAGCATTGAAGTTGGGGTTACTGCCCCAATTTTTGTGGGAGTCAACGTGGGAGCCGGGATTACTTTAATTTTTGGCTGACAAGCCCCAAGAAATCCAGTAATGCCCAAGAAGAGGCTAACAGATAAAAAATTTAGAAATCGATTACGGGCAAACATCTCGCAGATCAGTCGGGCGCAAACGGGCGCTCGAATATAAATGTCCAGTAATTATCATTTTTTTCTATTTGGGAGGTCGTATGAATGACTTGGAAGAAAGATACTCCCGGCCGGAGTGGAAACGGGTTGCCATCGGGCGTAAGGATTGATAACGGCTTATATTTTTCGGTCCGTTTCCACACAGCTTCTTGGACTTTGCCGTTGTTGAACACATATGCCGGGCCTTCCCCGTTCATGTCGATAGTGAAGACCTCGGTATCGGATGATTTATGGAAGAAAGCATGTGGGGCAAATAAAACAATGATGTTATCTGCCATAATGGGTTGTCCGGTGAGGCGATCGGTCAACAGCTTATATGTTTCACCCTCTTCACTCGACAGATCGGTATTTCCTTGATAGCGGATATAGCGATTTGAATTGATATCATAATCCCAGTGTGAATAGCTGGCGTACGAATAATATATGAAGACCCGTTGAACGCGTTCGCCCCCCCGTCCCCCTAGCGAATAAAAGAAATTAGTAGCCTGATCATAGCGGTTGTCATCGACGCCATTGCGGCGAATATATTCATGAATATGAGTAGTGTTACCAAATAAATTTTTCGGTGGTGGAAAATTTTCGTCTCGGCACAGGGGTGGACATTCGCGTTCCACCACCATTAAATTAAAGCTTTGTCCAATCGCATCAAAATGGGTCAAAACGCGGGGATCGGCGCCATTATAGACCAGGATGGCATTGTACATATCCATCACATGCGCGTCGAAAATTCTCCCCGAGCGAATGGGTCCCACTTTGATGGCATCATTCCCATAGAAGATGGCGATAAACCGGGTCAAACCCCATTCCAAGTGATATTCCCAGACATGATCGGCCAGTGAAATACCAAATTGCTGTTTACGAACGGAATGGGGAGCATTTGGAATTTTAACCGCGATCGGCCGTCGCTCTAAGGCCAACGGATTATAGGCTACCAGACCCGTTAGCGGGTTAATATAACTTGGAAAATTATTGGGACCAACCCGGACTATTGGCGGTAGTGTTGCAGTTAGAGTCTGAGTTGGGCGAGGGGTACGCGTCGGTTTCGGTGTCTGGGTGAAGGTTGGTGATAATTGGAGGGGCGGGGTGGCAGTTGGTAGGGTGGGTGTCGGTGGTTTGGAGGTGGGGGAGGCAACCGCAACCTGATTTTGTGTTTCTGGGGCTGGGATAGTGTTTAAAGACAAAATGCTATTGAGTTCAGCACAAGCAGTTAGCATGAAAAATAAACTAGAAAATGCCAATAATTTTACGATTGTTTTCATCATATAAGGCGTTATCATACCGCACTTGAATAGGCTTGCCAATTCTAGGGGTATAATTCTTCGCATGTCATTTTTTAAGGAAAAATTTGGGAAAATAGATCGCAGTTGGCAAGTTCGTTTGCCCTGGAAACAGTTCCTGGGATTATTGGCGGTCGTCCTTTTGGTCATTTGGTTGCAATATACGCCCTCCGGATTGCTAGGCAAAGCCGATGCAGTGGGGTATGCTGTTTGTCATCGCATTAATGTGCGCTCGTTTCATCTGGGTGAGCGCCAGATTCCGGTTTGTGCCCGGTGCTCGGGGCAATATTTAGGGGCTGTGTTGAGTATCGTGTTTTTGACGGCGTTAAGGCCACGGCGGACGGGGCGACCAAATTGGGGCATCATCGGAACCCTGATACTATTTGCAGGAGCTTATGCCCTTGATGGGGTCAATTCATATCTCCATTTGCTACCCGGTTTAGCGCGGTTTTATCTATATGAACCAAATAATACTTTGCGATTGATTACCGGAACCGGGTTAGGAATCGGTATTGGGGTTATGTTGTATCCGGCGTTTAATGAGACGGTTTGGCGCCGCCGAGATCCGCGCCCGGTGTTGGTTGGTTTACCGGATTTTGGTGGATTATTGGTGTTGGGTGCAATTATCGTGCTACTTGTTCGCACCGAAAATCCATTGGTCCTATACCCTCTGGCCGTAATCAGTGCTGCCGGTGTCCTAGTATTGCTCACAATGGTTTACACGATGGTGGCATTAATGGTTTTCAGGGCAGAGAATCGTAGCGAAGGGGGCGGACACCTATTTTTCCCACTGTTGACGGGATTTGTGGTAGCCTTAATGCAGATTGCAGTGTTAGATTACATCCGTTTTCTACTTACGAATACCTGGGATGGTTTTCATTTTGGATAAAGGGAGACCCTGATGGATATTTTTACCGCTTTTGGGTTATCAGCTAGTGCTGGTTTGAACGCATATATTCCCTTATTAATGGTCTCTTTGGTCGCCCGGTTTACAAATTGGATTGAATTAAGTTCTCCCTGGAACACCCTCGAAAGTTGGTGGGTGATTGGGGTTTTGGTGGTCCTATCCCTGATTGAATTTTTCGCCGATAAAATTCCCGCTATCAATCATATCAACGATATCATCCAAACATTTGTCCGCCCGGCTGCGGGGGCGTTAGTATTTGCGGCCAGTTCTAAAGTAGCCGATGTTCAGCCGGTTTTAGCAATGGTAGCAGGCTTATTGATTGCCGGAGGCGTCCATGCCGCCAAATCCGCGGCCGTCCGCCCAGCTGTGACCGCAACGACCGGCGGGGCAGGAAATGTCCCGGTCAGCATCATGGAAGATGTGGTTTCAACCCTACTTTCCATTCTGGCAATCGTTATTCCCGTTCTGATTGCCGCCATTATTATTTTGACCGTTTCTCTGATTTTGTGGTGGCTTTGGCGGCGGTCTAACCGGAAACAATTGGTACAATAGGAGTAAATATGTCTGACTATTCTAGTTATTCCGAAACCCCGAACAACTCTACTGCCGTAATCAGTCTGGTCGCTGGCATTTTGGGGCTGACCCTTTTTCCGTTTATTGGCAGTATCGTTGCCATTATCACAGGGGCTCGGGCAAAAACAGAAATTGCTGAAAGTCATGGCACCCAAGGCGGCGAAGGACTAGCTCAGGCTGGAATTATTATGGGCTGGATCGGTGTTGGATTAGGCGTAGTGACCTGCTGTATTGCGGTGGTAATTATTGCCATGTCCTTTGGAATTTTTGGTTTGGCTGCCAGTGAGATGGGCGCATTATTGCCCCAAGTTTCGACCCTGTTCCAGGTCTAATTCAATCATTTTATTGACATAAGGAGAAGAAAAATGGCTGAAGATTTTGGTGAAGAAATCACAACTGATGAATATGAATTTGACGAAACCCCGGTTGATGGTGAAAAGAAAGACAACAAGATTTGGATTATCGTCGGCGTTGTCCTGGTCATCCTTTGTTGTTGCTGTGCGATCGTAGCGGGCGGTTTATGGGCGTTATGGGAAAATGGTGATGCGTGGTTTGATCTCGCCTCCCAGATTACTAACCTGCTGTTGTAAGTTATAACTTCGAACCGTTCAATTCTCTAGACTGGAAAAAGGGTGCCGTTTTAGGTGCCCTTTTTTGTTTTAGTGGAAATCTTTTCGCAGAATCTGGATGGCCTCTGCC
The DNA here is from genome assembly GCA_964453155.1 of uncultured Anaerolineales bacterium. GTDB lineage: Bacteria > Chloroflexota > Anaerolineae > Anaerolineales > UBA11858 > CAYVQU01. The sequence continues at coordinate 37,096 of CAYVQU010000004.1, forward strand.
GGTTCAAAACCCAGTTTTATCGATTCTCCCGCTTTAGGTAGCCGGTTTCCGGTTTGGAATTCCAGTGTGAGTGCCAATTTCTTTGTGTCAACTTTCACTCGCCACAAACTCCCCCGAAACGACCGCTCGCGGACAATTCCGGTGATTTTTTGACTTCCCTTCCCAGCAACCGAAAATGCATCGGGACGAATAAGTACTGTAGCATTGTCGTTTTCCTCAGTGTGGTCATCACCAACTCGTAGTCTACCAATCCCAAATTCCAAAAACCCATTTTGTAGTCGCCCTTTGAAAATATTTTCGAATCCCAAAAAACGAGCCACAAATTCGGATCCAGGTCGGCGATAAATCTCTTGTGGCGAACCTATTTGGGCGACACCCCCACGCTCCATTATCACGACCTGATCTGCGAGGGCGAAAGCTTCTTCCTGATCATGGGTGACATAGATTGCAGTCTGGTTCATTTGCCTCAAAATGTCTCGGAGTTCAAATAATAATCTTTCCCGTAAAGTCCGATCCAAAGACCCTAGTGGCTCATCCAGCATCAATAGGCGCGGCTGGGGAGCCAGTGAGCGCGCCAATGCTACTCGTTGCTGCTCACCACCTGAAAGTGTACTGACTTCGCGAGTCCCATAAGTTGGCAGCCCAACTAACGACAGTGTTTCCTGAACCTGGGATTCAATTTCTTGCTCGGGCAATTTTTTCATTTCTAGCCCAAAAGCCACATTATCCTTAACATTTTTATGGGGGAACAACATGTAATCTTGAAACATCAATCCAAATGCCCGGTGATGAACCGGCATTTTTGCCAGCGATTGCCCATTCCAGAAAACATCCCCTCGATCTGGGTTTTCCAAACCTGCAATTATGCCCAACAGGGTCGACTTGCCACACCCACTCGGACCTAATAGAGCCACAATCTCCCCCACCGCGACCTCAAAAGAGACCCCTGCTAATGCTTGTGTATCTCCAAACGACTTAGAAATATCCGTTACCACTAATCCATTCATAAGCTACAATCTCTCTGTCACCACTCACTACTATTAAAATTCCCCAACGTCACCAATTCGAAAGCGCTCTATCACCAGCATCCCGCTGACTGCGACCCCCATCAAAATCGTTGCCAGAGCCAGGGCTTGACCATAGTTCATCCCTCCGGGACGGGATAAATATCGAAAGATAACCACCGGAATAGTTGGATATTCTGGCCGCGAGATTAATGAAGACGCTCCAAACTCACCGATGGAGATTGTAAACGCAAATGTGGCTGCAACGAAAAAAGCCCGCCCTACCAGGGGGAGATCGATGTGGCGGAGCACTTGTTGGGGAGTGGCTCCTAGCACGGTCGCAGCCTGCCTTAATCGGGGTTGAATGCTGTGGATCGCGGGCGTGAGACTCCGGACCACAAAAGGAAAAGCTACCAGAGTATGCGCAATCGGCACCAGGAGCGGCGAGGTCCGCAAATCAAGGGGGGGCTGGGCGAGGGCGACGATAAACCCTAAACCTAAAGTTACTGCCGAAGTACCCAATGGCAGCATCAGTAGGGGATCAAGGATGCGGTTGATGATTGATTGCTGATCGCGCGCCAAAGCCCAAGCTGCTGGGATTCCTAGGACGAGGGCCAAAATCACGGTTGCGGCCGCATACCCTACTGAGATACCGATAGCCTTAATAGGGGAGACATAAAAGAGTGATTCCTGTCGATTCTCACTCAAGGCCCGATAGAAATCCAAGGTGAACCCGCGTGAAACTTCTCCTTCCCGATCCCGGCGCGATTCCAATGAAAAAACGGATTGCGATGCGAGCGCCAATAGGGGGGTAGTTAATAACACCAATAATAACCCAATTAGTATTCCCGCAGATACGCGACTCTGCCATGTAATTAGCTGCTTTTGAACCCTTTTTCTAGACCGCAAGTCCAGTGGCCGCGTCAATTTCGTACTCAACCGGGTGTAGAGGATCGTTAAAATCAATGTGCATCCTAATTGGAGCACAGACAGGATTGCTGCCATCGGCAAATTGAACAAGCTGATGGTCTGGTAATAGATTTCGACCTCCAAGGTGGCAAATTGGGGGCCACCAAGTACCAGGATCACCCCGAAAGACGAGAAATTGAAGATAAAAACTAGCAAAGCCGCCGCGCTGATTACGGGCATTAGCAACGGCAGTGTAACTTGACGAATAATTTGCCAGCGATTGGCCCCCAAAGAAGCTGCCGCCGCCCCTAACTGGGGATCTAAATGGGCCCAAAAATTACCCACCATCCGTAGCACGATGGTCGTGTTGTAGAAAACATGGGCAACCAAGATCGCAGTGAACGAATGGATGAAATCAAGCGGTGGGGCCGCGAGATCGAACCACTCGATCAACAGGATATTGATCCACCCTTTCGGGCCCAATAGGGCATTAAAACCGGCTGCAACAACCAGGGTTGGCATCACAAAGGGCACCCCTGTGATTGCTCGGAGCAGTTCTTTGCCGCGAAAATCATATCGGGCCAATAAGTATGCCCCTGGCAGCCCAAAAATAAGTGTCAGGATGGTCGAGCAGAATGCCTGCCATATTGTAAATCCCAATACTTTTTGAACAGAAGAATTGGAAAGTGCGGCTAGAAATGCGAGCCAGGCCCCTTCATCTCCACGCCCAAAGCTGAGTTTTAGAATACTCCCTAGCGGATAAAAATAAAATATCGCCAAGAAGGCCAGTGGCATACTCCACAACAGGAGCTTCGGTAAACTTTTTCGAACCATTAAAATAACGGCTGGTAAGGAGTAGAAAGTGGAAAGAATTTCAAATTCAACCCACTTCCCACTATCGCAGTACTGTCTCCGTCCACTCGTTGATCCACTGTTCTCGCTTAGCGGCGATCTCGGCAGGATCAAGACTGGCCGGAGCCTCTGGCACAGCTAAGTACTGGACGAAGGTTTCATCGAGTTGGGCATTTTCATTGACCGGGAAGACATACATTTGCAAGGGGATGTCTTCTTGGAAGGTGGGGGAGAGCATGAAGTCGACGAACTTTTCCGCGAGATCGCGATTCTCTGTCCCGGCTAGAATTCCAACGAATTCAATCTGGCGGAAACAGCTACCAGTACCGATAACAGCCGCGGTCGGGGGTTCATCCATCTCTGCTTCAGCGAAAATGACCTCGAACGGCGGGCTAGAACCATAGGATACGACTATGGGCCGCGGGCCGCCCCAGCGGGAGAATTCAGTATAGTAGGCGGTTTCCCAGTCGTTTACAACTTTGACATCATTTTCGACCAGGGCTTGCCAAAAATCTAAATAGCTGGATTCCCCAAAATGTCCAATCGTGGCAAATAAAAATGCCAACCCCGGAGAGGAGGTAGCCGGGTTTTCGACCACCAGTAAACCGGCATATTCCGGTTCTAGTAGGTCATCAAGACTATTAGGGGGAGCCAGATTGTTATCCGCAAAGAAGTTAACATCATAATTTAGGCAGACATCCCCAAAATCTACAGGCAATGCCCGAAATTTGGAATCCAATTCAAAATGATCGGGGATATCCTTCAAGAGCGGAGATTCATAAACTTCAAAGATACCTTCCTCTAAGGCCCGGCTCAAAAAGGTGTTATCTACTCCATAGAACACATCGGCCAGCGGGGCACCCTTTGACAACGCGGCTTTGTTGACAGCCGTCCCCGTGTCGCCGGCTGCAATGAATTGAACCTCAACCTTATATTTATCTTGAAATGCCTGGATTACACTTTCAGATACTGCAAATGAATCATGGGTCATCACCGTCAGGCTCCGGGGCTCTTCAGGGGGCACCGGAGTTTCCTCATCAGCACATGCTGTCAGCAATACCAGGAGGGATAATACGAAATACAAGAAAATTTGAACTTTTTTCATCATAACCTCTAGCAATATTGAACTAACCAATCATCAAACATTCCAACAAACGAACCAACCAACAAATTATTTCCCCATCATTACCACCAAGGCCACACCCTCCAGCAACTCGATCCTGGCCTTTTCCCCACTCATCCGATTACTCACTCCGCGTGGGCTGCCAAAGTTTAATTCTGCATTTTCTAACGGCCAGGTCAAACCCGAGTAGGAAAGACCTGAAACTTGGGAGGTAAGCGGGATGACCGAAACGGAATCTCCAGGATTACCCTTGATTTCTAATGCTGCTTTGCCTCGTAAGATGAATATTTCATCGTCACCAGCAATTACCTTGAATTTAATCCCGGCATAGCGGGGTGCGGCGAGCAACAATATATTTGCGAAACTCATATCCCAACGACCGCCGAGTAGCCCGTGTAATGTGATTTCTGTCGCGCCCAATTTTTGGGCGTGATTGAGAGCAAGTTCAAGATCGGTTTCATCTTTTTCAGTTGGATGGGTGATCAACTGACACCCTCTCATTTCGAGCGTGGTACGTACCGCGGTGGTCAAAGAATCAAAGTCACCGATGACAATCTGTGGGATGAGACCCAACTCGAGGGCATGCCGGGCGCCCCCGTCCGCGGCAATGATGGTGGTCTCAGGAGATAGTTTTATCTCTGGTTGGCTTAAATCGCCATTGGCGAAAATCGTCACATGCATAAAAAAATCCCTCCGGTGGGGGAGGGATTGAGTAGATGATTTGAGCGTTTCCTCCGCCGGCATTATCCGGATCAGGTTCGCGGGTCGAGTGTTGTTATGGCACTCCTCTCAGCCTGACCATTCCAGGCTCCCCGTGCTGTTTATTTGGTTGTGCGCCGAGTATAACGACCGGTGGCGGGTCTGTCAAGCTGCCAGGATATTTCGGGCTATCTCCGAGTCGTTTTGGATTTGAGCAATCAACTCATCAACGGTTGAGAAGCGTTGTTCGGCTCGGAGCCGGGCGACAAACTCCAACTCGATCGTCTGGCCGTAAATATCGGCTGAAAAATCAAAAATGTGGGCTTCGACTCGGGGTGGGACAGGTTTGGATTCAAATGTGGGGCGGACACCGATATTCGTCACAGCACCATATGTTTTCCCTAGAATTTTCGTCCGACAGGCATAAACCCCGGCCGTTGGAATGATTTTTTCAGCCCAAACGGACAAATTTGCAGTAGGGAAACCGATCGTTCGGCCGCGTTGATCACCAAATTCCACCAGTCCTTGGACGGTGTAGTTTCGCCCCATCAGCTCAGCTGCTTCTTCCACCTGCCCTACTCCTAAAAGGAACCGAATCCGGCTGGAAGATATTATGCCGCTGTCATCTTCAATCGGGGGTGTTTGTACAACAGTGAACCCTAAAGCCGTGCCAATTTCCTTGAGTTTGGTGAAATTCCCTTTGCGGTTTTTACCCAAAGCAAAATCATACCCAACTTGTAAATGTTGAATGTTCAGGTGTTCGTGCAAATTTCCAACAAATTTCCGGGCAGAAGTATTGGCTACTTGGCGGTTGAACGGATGGGTAATGACGGTATCAACACCTAAATTTCCTAAAATCGCGGCTTTCTCATCTGCTGAAGTCAGATAATACGGGAAATTTTGCCCCCTCAAAATTGCGGCTGGGTGAGGAAAGAACGTAAGCACAACGGCCGGTAAACCCGCAGAGCGAGCTCCGGCCGTTAATGTGTGAATGATTTCTTGATGCCCCCGATGAACCCCATCAAATGAGCCAATTGTAAGCCAGACATCCTGGTGTTGGATGTCCTCCAAAGCGTGAAAATGTTGCATTCGATGATTTACTGCCCGTAGGCGTAACTACGATTGGAAGAAAACCTTTTTAGGTTGCCACTCGTCATCTTCTTCGACATACCGCATTACGGCAACCAGGTCGCCTTGTTCGGTGATGGCGCGCACCAGACCCAGTTGTTCTTCTTCGGCATACGGGTGGTTAGCAGGATCGACCAACTCTTTGGCGTTTTCTCCCGCCGGGATGCGGTGCCCGTGGCGAACTTTCTCAACCAGATCGTGGTTGAGTTCGATCCCGGGCCAATCAGCCAAAGCCTCAGCCGCGGGGATCAAGTAGCGATACCACTCACCAGCCAGGAAGGCGTCTTGCAGTTGGCGCAACGGAACCGCATCGCGTAAAGTAAAGCGACCGCTCTTGGTCCGGCGGAGACCGATCAGGTAAGCCCCGGTCCCTAAATCATCGCCCAAATCGTTAGCGAGGGAACGGACATAGGTGCCCGATGAGCAGTAGACATCGAGAACAGCTTCAGGGGGCGCCCATTCAAGTACGTCTAATTTGTAGACATTAATTTTTCGGGGTTTGAGTTCAACTTTCTCGCCTTTACGGGCATGTTCATAGGCCTTGCGACCTTTGACTTTGACCGCGGAGTAGGGTGGCGGTACTTGCTCGATCTCGCCCTCATAATTCTTGATGATATCTTCGAACTGGGTTTCAGTAATATCTGCGATATTGGCTGATCGAACAACCCGGCCTTCAGCATCGTAAGTGTCGGTGGAGGTCCCAAGGCGAACTGTGGCCTGATAGCGTTTATCAGCGGCCGATACAAATTCGCTCAAACGAACAGCAGGGCCAATCAAAACAACTAATACACCAGAAGCTCGCGGGTCTAAAGTACCAGTATGTCCGGCCCGGCGGATACCTGTTCCGCGCCGGATAATCTGAACTACATCATGAGAGGTTAATCCAACGGGTTTGTCAATTACCAAGACACCCGAAACAACATTTTTGAGGTGGTTTTGATCCATATTTTGATCTCCCCGGCGATTATTTGATTGATATCTATTCATATTTTACCCTAACAATTCTCCTGAATATTTCTATGTCAGAATTCTTACGTACTTTCTAATGTTTATTTCGCAAATAATGGCGGGTTGCGTCTAAAACTTGGAGTTGAACATCTTCAAGCTCACCTTCAATTTCTGCCCCAGAAGCTGGTTTATGGCCGCCACCGCCAAAACTGAAGGCAATTTTAGACACATCGTAGCCAGAGTGGGAGCGCCAGCTGATTTTGACGGTGCCATTGGCTTGTTCAACAAATATTAAAGCAATATCGACTTCCCGAATGGAAGACATGACGTTAATTAGGTCAGCATCATCACGTCCAGGGTAGCCAATTTTTTTCCGGTCTTCGAGGGTGAGTACTGTCCATAAAAGACCATCTTCGAGATTAAGATTGTTGATTCCCGCGCCCCAATAGCGGACAGATTTATACGTCCGATTGAGTAAAGCTTTTTGATAAAGGTCCGGGAGTTTACACCCCATTTCCATCAATTCGGCAGCCACCCGCAGGGTGTTCGGAGTCATATTATTGGTTCGAAATCCGAGGGTGTCGGTAATAACCCCAGTCAGGAGGGCCTCAGCTGATTCTGGGGTTATGGTGAAGCCTAATGCGGGGATCAATCCGACCAAAATTTCTGCGGTTGCAGGTGTTTGAGGGTAAACCAGGTTGATTTCACCGTAATTAAGGTTTGTAATGTGGTGGTCAATATTGATCGTGGGAACTTCATCACTTTGAAACACATTCCCCACTCGTTCGAGATCAGAACAATCGAGAACAATACTGATTTCGAAATCACTTTCCGATTTTCTTTTTACCCGCTCGCTGCCCACCAGATGGTGGAAGGAACTTGGAACGCCATCCTGCAGCACCATTTGGACTTCTTTGCCAGCGTGCTCTAAAGCTAGCCCCAACCCTAATAGCGATCCGACCGCGTCACCATCAGGGCGCTGATGGGAAGTAATGATTATTTTCTGGTATTCTGAGAGGACCCTTTGGGCCGCATGGATCAGGCTTGCTTTCATGATCAGGTTTGATCCTCAGGTGGGGGAGTGCGGTCACTGCCATCTTCAAGTGAATCCAACAACTTATCGATGTAATCGGCCTGTTCGGGATGGGCGTCCCAATAAAACCGTAAGCGCGGAAAATGACGCAACTGGATTCGTTGCGCTAACTCACGCCGTAGAAACCCACTGGCATGATCTAAACCCGCTAATATTTCCTCTGAGGCTGCAATACCTTCCAAGGATGAAACATAGATGTTAGCAAAGGCTAATTCGCGATCCACCCGCACCTCGGTAATCGAAACGGCATTGAGACGCGGATCAGAAACTTCCATGAGCAAGATCGTCGAAAGCTCCTCAAAAATTCGGTCTCCAATTCGTTCAGCCCGCATTTTCGAAACCATGTTTTACTCCCAAATTTCCCCTAAATGTGTTACCGTAATTCTCTTTCTTTCCAGCGCCATCCCGGGAAGAATGGAACTGGAAAGCATTATTATATTATCTCTACTGTTTCAACAACGAAGCATTCCAGGAAGTCGCCTTCTTCAAAGCTGTTGAAGTTGCGTACGCCGACCCCGCATTCAAAGCCCTGCCGAACCTCACGCACATCTTCTTGATGGCGTTTGAGTGAAGCCACATCGCCTTCAAAGATCGCTTCTTTTTTGCGTACTACCCGCATCTGACCATTTCGGCGGAGTTCGCCCTCAATTACGCGGCAGCCAGCCACCTGTCCGAGCCGGGAAGCCTTGAAAACGGCCAATACTTCCGCGCGCCCCACAACAACCTGACGTTCTTCCGGTTCGAGCAGACCTTTGAGGGCCTTCTCAATATCCTCAGTCAGCCGGTAAATGATGTTGTAAGTGCGGATCGAAATTCCTTCATTATCAGCCATTCGCTGGGCGGGCCCATCGGCATTGACATTGAAACCGACAACTACTGCGGCAGAAGCGGAGGCCAACATGATGTCGCTTTCGCTGATATTGCCGGTATCGGCATGCAAAATGTTGACGCCAATTTCGCCTACGCCCAGTTCTTCAACTGATGAAATGATCGGTTCCAGCGAGCCCTGGACATCGGCTTTGATGACCAGTCGTAATTCTTTGGTCTCGCCTGATTGGAACCGCTCGAAGATTTGCTCAAGGGTGATGGCCTTTTTCTTAGCCATTTCTTGTTGCTCAGACTCGATCAATCGTTCTTTAATGATGTCGCGGGCATCTCTTTCTTTCTTGACGATCGTAAATAAATCACCTGCGGCCGGAACTTCATTCAAGCCCATCACCGATACTGGCATCGCCGGTCCCGCGGCCTTAGTGGGGCGGCGGCGATGATCGAACATGCCTTTAACTTTGCCGTAGGAAGTTCCCGCAATGACCACGTTGCCAGTTTTAAGGGTTCCGTTTTGGACGAGAAGGGTGGTCATTACACCCCGACCACGCTCAATTTTAGCCTCGATAACCGTGCCAAAAACCTGTCCTTTGGGGTTCGCTAAAATTTCCATATCGCCAGCAATCAACAGAATGGCCTCGAGAAGATCATCTAAACCTTCTTTATTGATCGCAGATAAGGGCACAATGATCGTATCGCCGTCCCATTCGTCGGGAACCAGGCCGATTTCAGCGAGTTGTTGCTTGACTCGCTCGGGATCGGCATTATTCCGGTCCATTTTATTCATGGCCACAATCATCGGTACCTGGGCGGCTTTGCAGTGGGCAATGGCTTCCTTGGTTTGAGGCATCACTCCATCGTCAGCGGCGACCACCAAGACAACAATGTCGGCTCCCTGAGCCCCGCGGGCCCGCATGGCGGAAAAAGCCGCGTGGCCGGGGGTGTCAAGAAACGTAATGGTCTGGTTGTCTTTTTGGACCTGGTAGGCACCAATGTGCTGGGTAATACCACCAGCTTCGCCAGCTTGTACGTTGGTTTCACGAATGGCGTCCAAAAGAGTGGTCTTGCCATGATCAACATGACCCAAAATCGTGATAACTGGCGGCCGGGAAACCAGATCAGCGGTTCGTTCACGGGCGATTAGTTGACGCCACAGCGGAATTTCCCCATCATCTTCGGGGGCGAGGGTGTCATATGTTTTGAGGATAACCTCGTAGCCAAACTCCGAAGCCACAATGGAGGCGGTATCAAAGTCAATCTGCTGATTGATATTTGCCATGACACCATTGGCCATCAAATTCTTGATGACGTCAATGGGGCTGGCCTTTAATTCTTCTGAGAGTTCACGAACTGTGATGCTGCCAGTTAATTCGATGCTTTTTGTATTTCCGTTATCACTCATTTTGTTCTCCCGGCACAGGATTATCCGATTCGGTCAAGGTAGTCATAAAAGTTGTTAGCCGTTCACGATCAGCGGCGGTAAATGTAACCCTTAATGCGTTTGCCAGTGCGCCTTTCAGTCCATTTTCCCAACAGGCGAGGTTTTCATGAAGATACGCTCCCCGCCCTGCCAGCTTTCCGCTGGGGTCGACTTGTACACCTTCGGTTGTGCGTACAATCCGGATCAAGCCTCGTTTCGACTGGACGGTGCGACAACCAACACACGTTCGTTGGGGAATATGTTTTCTTTTGCGCTTTGTCTTCTTCGTCACCGGCTACTATGTTACTTACTTGCTGACAAAATAATCCGAAACCGCATTTAGTCAGCAATCATATTTTTGTGAATTTGTAAAACTTCTAACTAGTTGCAGTTGGGCAAAAAACTTAGATCAAAAATCAAATTCCCTGCCCAACCACTTAAGTCAATTCTGGTGGAACGCAAATTTCGGTTTCGACGGTGATTTGATTCAAACCATCATCCGAAATTTGTAGTTGTTGTGCGGAAAACCAGACTGATTTATTGATCCTGATTAAACCGCATAACACCAACACCTAGAAGTCCCAATCATCTTCCCATTCTTCAAAACCATCACCACTGTCGCGTTTGCGCTTCTTGCGGTAAATGGTGACATCCTGATCGGGATCGTACTCGACATCGACGAATTTCTTGCGTCGTTTTTTCTTGGATTTCTGATCGCCGGTGTCTTTCTCATCCTCCGGCAGATCGAGCATTTCGGGTTTGAGTTTGAAGATTTCCTCCAGGGAGGCGGGTAATTCTTCTTCATCTTCTTCACCCTCAGGTTTGGCAGGTTCTGGTACCTGTTCCGCCTCAACAACTTCGGCCGCCTCAGCTTTAACTGGGGCCACAGGTTCTTCAGCTTCGGGTTTTTCGACTGCTTCAACCGCTTCTGGTGTTTCTGCAACCTCCTCGGCTGCTTCAACTTCTGGAGCTTCTTCAGCGGTTGGCTCAACTTCGGGTTCGGGCTCAGGTTCAGGTTCCGGTAAGGTTGCGGTGAGGGCCTCGAAGGCTTCTTTGATGTTTTCAATGGTTTTGTCGCCGATCCCATCTAAATCAGTGATTTTGCTGGAATCGAAGAAAACCTGGACCATCAAATCGCCAACAGTGAAGTATTCGGCCTCTTCCAGAGCCGCGTTGACTTTCTTGGTCAACCCCAAAATGAGAACTGGGAGATCCGCGGCCGCTTCGGGAACGGCATCTTGGGCAGCCTGCAGTCGTTGTTCGTACTCTTCCTTAATGATCTGACGGCGTTGGATCACACCATGCTCTACCCGATCGACAAAGCTACCCATCAGGTGATATTCTTCCGGCGTGATTGGGCGGCCTTCAGATTTCTTAGCCATAATCGTTTCGATCTGCGGAATGATATCTTCTTCCTGGCGTTTAAAAATCCGGTATTCTTCATTGCTCTGCAGTTTGAACAGAAGCTCAGAGGCCGCTTCGGGCAGGCTCTTGATGTCGATTCGCCAGCCAGTGAGTTTGGCGGCCAAACGTGCGTTTTGGCCATCGCGACCGATTGCCAAGCTAAGTTGGTCTTCGGGGACGACAACAGTAGCCGTTTTTGGACCACTCAAGTTTTCATCTAAATAAACGCCAGTGACGCGCGCCGGGCTGAGGGCTTTGGCGATGTAAGCCGATGGGTCAGGATTCCATTCGATGACGTCAATTTTTTCGTCGTTGAGTTCGCGGACAATTGTTTGAATGCGAACCCCGCGAATTCCCACGCAAGCCCCAACGGGGTCCACTCCAGGTTGGAGGGCCGCGACGGCGACTTTCGAACGGTAGCCAGGCTCGCGCGAAATCGAGCGAATTTCGACCATCCCATGATAAATTTCGGGAACTTCATTTTCGAGCAAGCGCCGCAAGAAATCACGGTGGGCCCGGGACAGAATTATTTGAGGGCCGCGCGGCGTAGACTTGATTTCGAGCAGCAAGGCCCGAATGCGGTCGTGAACGCGGAAAAATTCGCGCGGGATTTGTTGATTGCGCGGCATAATGCCTTCGGCTTTGAGTTCTAGACCCAAATTGACCCCTTTGACATTAATGGCCTGCACAATCCCATTGACGATTTCGCCAACCTGTTTTTCATAGTAACCAAATTGAGCATCCCGTTCGGCTTCCCGAATCCGTTGCTGGATGACCTGACGCGCGGTTTGGGCTGCCACCCGGCCAAAATTTTTCGGCGTGCTCTCAACAATGACCATACTACCGATCTCGGTGGTCGGATCGACTTGTTTGGCTGCGGGCAAGGCTACTTCAGTGCGCTCGTCCTGCACATCTTCAACGACTTCTTTTTCGGCAAAGATAGCGACCTGACCATTGTCGGGGTTAATTTTGGCTTCTACATGTTGGGCATTTGAAGCGTTTACTGAGCGGCGATAAGCCGAAACCATGGCCGCTTCGATGGCTTCAACCACCACTGTTTTAGGAAGACCGCGGTCTTCTAATACCTCATTTAAGGCTAATGCAAAATCGTTCTTCATTACTTAGTTCTCCATACAAATCAAACGCGTGGGTGGAAGTGGTCCCCAGACACAAAGAAAAGTGGGGGTTGCCCACTTCTCCGACGGAACCAAGATTGCTTCCACCCTAAGCGCTGGTGATTGTAGCATGGATCATTTTCCATGACAAGGTTAACGATAATTGACCAGAATTGTCTCAAGAAATTCTAGTTCCTGGGCTTGGTTTTTGACGATTTCTTCAATCCATGCTATTTGTAATTCTGTCAGAATTTCTTTGAAAGCGGGACCGGGTTCCAAACCCTGGGCTGCGAGATCGTGGCCGGTGGTGTGAGGCTGAATATCTTTCCATTTGGTCACGAAATTTTTGAGAGCTGCTGTGATCTCAGAATCATCAATTGCCAGATACGTACAGTAAATGACCAGGTTCGGGGTTTTTTCCAGTCGAATTAGATAATCACTGGAAGTGGCGTTCGAAAATCCTTGGAGATCGCGCCATAATTGCGACGAATCCCGAATCAGATCTTTGATGACGCGCGGAAATCGCAAGCGTTTTACGATCTCTAAGATGTGGTTTTTCGGTAGGCGAATCAACCACAGGGCGTAAGTAATCGCTCGGCTGGCCGGGATTCCTTTTAAATCTGAGTCAATTTGCCATTCGGAATGGGGCGCCGTCAACTTTCGAATATGGGCTAACAACCAGTCATCACATTCCAACTGGGGATGAATAGCCGTTAGAATGCCAAGTTTTTGGAGCCGATCTACCATCGCGGCCGCGTTGGATTCATTCAAAATATTGTCAATCTCATGCCGCACCCGATCCCCTGAAACCCGAGCCATTAACGGTCGGGCTTGGAGAAGCAGTTCCAGAGTCCGCGGCCCAATTTGGAACCCATAACGCTGTTCGTAGCGGACCGCGCGTAGCATCCGGGTGGGGTCATCGACGAATGAAATTGAGTGCAATACGCGCACCAAGCCCTGCCGGATGTCGTTATGGCCACCCCAGTAGTCAAGCAGTTGGCCGTAATGGTGTCCATCAAGGCGGAGAGCTAGGGTATTAATTGTGAAGTCGCGGCGATGCAGGTCAAGTTTGATGCTACCGCGCTCCACGGTAGGTAGGGCGGTCGGGTGGGAGTAAAATTCGCGCCGGGCAGTGATGAAGTCCAGAGTTGTGGGTATAGGGTTCGGGGTAGTTTGATCGCCGGCAACGAATTGGGCCACATTTTCAGGTGACAAAAACCATTTGGCGGTTCCAAAACGCTGGTGGGTTGTGATGCGGCCGCCAAATTTCCGCTCGACGGCCTGAGCCAAAGAAATGGCATCGCCTTCCACCACGAGATCGAAATCCAGGCTGGCGTAATCGAGCAGTAAATCGCGCACAAACCCGCCCACGATATAGAGGGCGACTTTTTGATCTTGAGCAAGGGTGGCAATTTCTTGGAGTAGTTTTAGCCGTTCGGGGGGCAAGGCTTGCTCTAATTTAGTCGCTAAGTTTTGTTTCCCAGTTTGGATCGTTTGGGGTGCCAGGGTTTTGAGCAGATCGGTGCGGGTCACAATGCCGATGATTGTTTTATCACTGGGATCAATGACTGGAATCTGTCCCCAGCCAGAATTGGTCATCACAGTTTGGAGTTCTTCAATCGAAGCCTCTGGTGTAATATAAACATTCCCAGCTTCCATGAGCGCGCCAGCTTTGAGATTCAAGCGATGGGATAGCGTCCGATCGACTGCCCGGCGGGTTACCAGCCCAACAATTTCTCCCGCTTCTACGACCGGATAGCCTGAATATCCAAACCGTTGAATACGGCGTTCGATTTCTTGGACCGACGTATTGGGTTCCAAAATACTTGGAACGCCAGACATGATTTCTGCTACCCGAATTGCAGGTTGAATATGATCTGGCAGGATTTGGCGTAATTCCTGGTGAATGATTTCCCGCTCCCCAGATTTGATCAGGGCTGCCGCGGCCCGTGGGTGGCCGCCACCACCAAAATGGGCCGCGATGTGAGCCACATTGATGTTGTCATTGGTTGAACGAGCGATTAGCTGCACCCCACCCCGAATATCAATTAGCAGGATGATGGCATCGGGGTCGAGCAAATCTCGCATTTTGTGGGCGATGGTGGAGAGTTCCTCATCCATGCCGCGGGCGTTGCCTGGTGCGACAATCACCCGATATCCACCGATATTGAGATCTTCGGCCGCCGCGCGGAGTTGGTCGTAGATATTCTGTTGATCTATCGACAAGGGATGATTTAAAAAATCAGTGATGATGGTGATATTGGCCCCCAAATCAAGTAAATCCGCGGCAGCCCGAATGTCGCGCGTCGTCGTGCGGGAATAGGTCAGTGAACCAGTATCCTCATAAATTCCTAACAGTAATAAGGTTGCCTGCGAAACGCTCAAAGTTATGCCACGGGCTTTTATCTCCTCAACAAAAACAGTGGTATTGGCTCCAGTGGTCGTAATCCGTACATCCCAACCTGCTGGAATATCTGGGCGCTCATCATGGTGGTCGATAACGTGGACGGTTGTACCCGGATGCATTCCCTTGATACTGGTCAGGGATTGGGTGTCCACCAGGCAAACTGAGGCAATCGGGTCCGCGGCGACATCGCGGGGATCGACAAAAGGCAAATCAGCGCCATAAATCGTTATGAAAGCCCGAACATTGCGATTTATCCGGCGCGGTAATATCGGCACCGCGGTCTCATTCAGCAGCGCGGCTCCCAGTAGAGAGGCGATGCCGTCAAAATCAGTTTGTTCGTGAGTAAGGATAATGCGCATTGCGGAAATTGGATTGCAGAATTTGGATTGGTTTTGTCAAAGATATTGTACAACAAAAATTGCGGTCTGGAATGCTTGGTGAGTGGTGAGTGGGTGCCCACTATCCTCAACTTTCAACCCTCCACTGTTATAATCAGCGCGATGGATATTAAAGAGCTGACAAAAAACATGCATGCTTTTGTGCGGGCTAAGGGGTGGTATGAGGCTGACAGTTTGCGCCCCCAATCATTGCGCAATCTGGCAATCTCATTAAATCTAGAAGCCTCCGAAGTATTGGAGCATTTTCAATGGAATGGTGAATTGGAGAAACCCGAGGAATTGGCTGGTGAATTGGCCGATGTAGCTCTCTATTTGTTACAAATTGCCAGTCTGGCGAAGATTGATTTAGAGGCAGCCATTCTCCAAAAATTGAAGCGCAACTATCAGCGTACTTGGGATGATGATCAACTGGATGGGCCAGGCAAATGACAGATTCTCAAAATAGACTTAGGCGTGTCACGGTATTTGGTGGTTCGCTGCCCAAACCTGGGGAATCGGCTTATCAGGATGCTTTTAAATTAGGCCAACTTTTAGGCGAAATGGGTTGTGCCGTATTGACTGGTGGATATATCGGAACCATGGAGGCGGTTTCGCGGGGCGCGGCTGAAAATGGTGGTCATGTCATCGGTGTGACCTGCGATGAAATCGAAAGCTGGCGGCCGGTAGCCCCAAATCAATGGGTTATGGAGGAAATGCGATATCCCACTTTGCGCCAACGGTTGTATGCCTTAATTGATCATTGTGACTTGGCGATGGCCCTCCCCGGTGGGATTGGTACCCTGGCCGAAATTGCTGTGATGTGGTCCCAACTTCAAACTGGGGCCAGTCAACCCCGACCTATGATCCTTATTGGCTCAGGCTGGGAGGCCACAATTACCACTTTTTTTACAACCCTAAGCGAATACACTCCCGAAAAAGACCGCCGCTGGCTCCATTTTGCCTCCGATATTGACG
This sequence comes from uncultured Anaerolineales bacterium, assembly GCA_964453155.1. Lineage (GTDB taxonomy): Bacteria > Chloroflexota > Anaerolineae > Anaerolineales > UBA11858 > CAYVQU01. The sequence goes on from CAYVQU010000004.1 coordinate 53,375, forward strand.
CCGCTTTCCAGCTCTTCCAATCTCTAACCCCTAATCCCTAACCCCTATTCGTATGCCTGCCATCCAACCCGCCCGGTTAAAAATTCAAGTCGCCAATATGGTGGATAAATACACCGCGCCCAAAGATTTTTTGAAAGAATTGGTCGCGATCTATGAATTCTATGCTGATCGTACCAAGCGGCCCGGCAAAGGGAGACCCGGTTTTTCTTTGCTCCAAGCTTACTATATTCCCCGGCAGGTTACCCGGCAAATAGAAGCGTTGCTAAAACCGGTCGTACAAGCTGACCCTGAAGCGGGTTTTAACCTTGCGGATGCGATTTGGGAACATGAATGGCTAGAATGTCAGGTTTTGGCACTCGATATCGTTGGGTGGCTGCCTCCTGATCCTATCGAAGAAGTTACCTTGCGGATCAAAAATTGGGGTCCTTCTTGTGGTGAAGATCGTCATTTGGCTGCGGCCCTCACTCGCAGTTGTAGCCGAATTCGACTTGAACAACCCCCAATTTTTTTCCAAATTCTAGAAAACTGGCTGACCAGCGCTAATACTGCGGCCCGAAGAATAGGTTTGCGACTAATTCCATCCCTGGTCGCTGACCCCGAGTTTTCCAATTTGCCAGCAATTTTTAATTTGATTTCCAGGGTCTTCCAGGGGGAAGCACGGTCAAGTAATGAAGATCTGCTGGTTGCCATTGAAGCTTTGATCCAGAAATCCCCTCAAGAAACAGCGTACTTTTTGCGGCAAGCTGTAACCCGGTTCAATCAGCCGGAAATCGAAACGCTCATCCGCAACAGTTTACCGGCTTTCCCTACTCATATTCGAGATAATTTACGGAGATTTTTACGCGACCGGCGGGAAACATTAGCATAACCTGACCTTGCATCTCCAAATTCTCTTTGGTATAATCCGCCCGCTGACTGCCAAGGTCAGCGCACTGACTAGACCGGTTGGTGGCTTTTGTTGATGGGTTGTACCCGTCAAGGGGCTGCTGGCTTGGAGACCTGCTAGACAGAAAAAACGAAAAAAGTAATAGGAGCAGCAGACGTCATGTCATTAGATAAAGAATTAAAAACCAGTGTTGTCGAGGAATACTCCCGACACGAAAATGATACCGGATCCCCTGAAGTTCAGGTTGCGGTATTGACCAAACGAATCGAACAGCTTACGGATCATCTGCGAACCCACAAGCACGATGAATCCTCCCGCCGGGGTTTGCTCAAAATGGTTGGGCGCCGGCGCCGTTTATTAAAGTATATTCGCAGCAAAGATTATCAGCGCTATTTGGCTCTGATTGAGCGGCTGAATATCCGCCACCGGTAAGAAACTGTCCCGAGTAGATGGTCACGCAGGTCTAATCATCTACTCGCTTTTTTTATCCCCTTGTTTTGGGGATTACGCGGCCCCGTTGAGCGGTTCAACGGTTTTGCGGTAAGGGTGGGCAGGTTAGGAACGAATGTCTAAATCTGTTAAAAAACTTAAGATTGTATGATTGAGACAAACCTGATGACAGGTTATTGTCTCATTTAACTTATTAATGGCCCGTCTTACTGTTGGGAATTGGGACCTGACTACAAATCTTTGTACTTAGCTCCCAATCCCTAACCAGCGGGCCCCCATTACGGAGGTAATGATGAAACCAGAAGGTAAAAAATATGAAGTCGAGATTGGCGGTAAAACGCTGGTCTTCGAAACCGGAAAACTGGCCGCCCAGGCCGGTGGTGCGGTGAGTGTTAGTTTGGGCGATTCTATGATTTTTGGGGTCGCCACCATGAGTAAAAAACCCCGCGAAGGGATCGATTTCTTCCCCCTGAGTGTGGATTATGAAGAACGGATGTATGCTGGCGGTCGGATTCCTGGATCCTTTTTCCGCCGCGAAGGTCGTCCGACCGAGGAAGCGATCCTCACCTGTCGGTTGACGGATCGTCCCCTGCGCCCCCTCTTCCCCAAAGATATGCGCAACGACGTTCAGGTTATCCTGTACGCATTCTCATCTGATGGTGAAAATCCTCTCGATATTTTGGCGATCAATGCGGCCTCCGCGGCAGTAATGATTTCCAACATCCCTTGGGCTGGACCTATTGGTGCGGTCCGAATTGGTCGAATTGACGGCGAATTTGTGGTCAATCCCACTTTTGAAGAACTTAAAGTATCCGACCTGGATTTACGCGTGGCCGGAACCCGCGAGGCCATTCTCATGGTTGAGGCCGGTGCCGATGAAATCCCCGAAGATGTCATGCTGAACGCTTTGGCCTTCGCCCACGAATCGATCCAACCCGTGGTTGACCTGATCGAGCAGATGGCGACTGAAATTGGCAAAGAGAAGAGTGAATACCCCTCTTTCGCCGGTGACGAAGCTTTGGAAACCAAAGTTTACAATCGAGTTGCCGGTAAATTGGCCGCTATCTTGGCCAATTCCGAATCAAAAGCTGACCTTTATGGCGCGGTGGATGTCCTCAAGGCTGAAATTGTTGACGAACTGCCCCCCGAAGATGAAGACCTAGTCAAAAGTGTTAAAGCTGCTTTTGAAGCTGCCTACAAAAAAGTAGTCCGTACCCGGATCATGGAAGAGAGTGTTCGCCCCGATGGCCGCGGTCTGAAAGATGTCCGCGATATCTGGTGTGAAACGGATTACAGCGCCCGAGCGCATGGCTCCGGCCTGTTCACTCGCGGTGAAACGCAAGTTCTCACCCTGGCGACCGTCGGCACCCCCCGCGATGCCCAGATGATGGATAATCTCACTCCCGTAGATGAGAAACGCTACATCCATCACTACAATTTCCCGCCGTTCTCGGTGGGTGAAACTCGCTTCCTGCGCGGTGCTTCTCGTCGGGATATCGGTCATGGCGCCCTGGCTGAACGGGCCCTGAAACCGATGATCCCCACCGAAACCGAATTCCCCTACACCTTGCGCCTCGTCTCTGAGGTTTTGGCCTCTAATGGGTCCTCCTCCATGGCCTCGGTCTGTGGTTCGACTTTGGCCTTGATGGACACCGGTGTGCCGATCAAAGCCCCGGTATCTGGGGTAGCTATGGGCTTGATCAAAGATGGTGATAACTACGCCGTTTTGACGGATATCCAGGGCCTCGAGGATCACCTCGGCGACATGGACTTCAAAGTGGCCGGCACCGATCAAGGCATCACAGCCTTGCAAATGGATATCAAGATCAAAGGCATCCCCGCTGAGATCATGTCCGAAGCACTGGCCCAAGCCAAAGTAGCCCGCGATCACATCATGAGCAAGATGCTCGAGACGATCTCGGAACCCCGTACCGAACTCAAATCCCACGTGCCCCGCATCACGACCGTGAAAATCCCCGTTGACAAAATCGGCGCGGTGATTGGCCCCGGTGGTAAAGTGATCCGTGGTATCCAGGAAGAAACCGGCGCCACTATTGATATCGGCGAAGATGGCACCGTCTTCATCGCCACTGCCGATGCCGATAGCGCCCGCGCCGCCAAGATGCAGGTCGAAATGCTGACCGAAACCCCCGAAGTGGGCCGCATCTACACTGGCAAGGTTGTTGGGATGAAAGATTTCGGCGCTTTCGTTGAAATCGCTCCCGGAACCGATGGTATGGTTCACATTTCCCAGTTGGACACCCAGCGGGTGAATACCGTTGGCGATGTTGTCAACATGGGTGATGAAATCACCGTCATGGTTACCGAAATCAGCCCTGGTGGCAAAATTCGCCTCTCTCGCCGAGCCGTCTTGGAAGGTTGGACAGCTGAAGAAGCTATCGAGCAAGATCGTGCCGGACAGAAGAAACGCAGTGGCAACCGCTCTGGCGGCGGCCGTCGTGATAACCGTCGTGGTGGTGGCGATCGCCGCAACCGACGCTAAATACACTGAAATCTAAGAGAGCGTTGCAATGTTGCAGCGCTCTTTTTCGTTAACAGAGCTCTTACGTAACTTTTTTATCCATTTCTGCATCTAAGTGTGTGATGGTTCGCTGTTGAAAATCTAACAACATAATTACCGTCATGGCTGAACAGATTTTGGTTTGATATGTGGTTTATTTCAAGATACATGCTGAAATCTGCAAAAAAGCGAAATAATCTGAGTAGGAAGTTGTATCTGGTAGAATTTACCTGATCAATTGAAAGAATAGGAGTAATCCAACCAATGTCTGAGAAGAATGGCAACCAAATAAAAACACTAATCATTGGCTCTGGTCCGGCGGGTCTGTCGGCCGCGTTATATACGGCCCGCGCCAATTTAGAACCAGTCGTATTAACTGGCATGGAAATGGGCGGGCAAGTTTCGTTAACGCACCTGGTGGAAAATTATCCCGGTTTTCCGGATGGAATATCGGGCCAGGCAATGGTAGAAGCCTTTAAACAACAAGCTGAAAAATTTGGTACCAAGACCATTTTTGACCTGGCGACTGAGATTGATTTCTCTCAGCGGCCGTTTAAAGTCAAAACTTATGGGGAAGAACTCCTGGCCGAAACGCTCATCTTGACAACTGGGGCCACCCCGCGCCACTTAGATGTTCCTGGCGAGGTGGAGTTCACCGGTAAAGGCGTTTCCTACTGTGGGACTTGTGACGGGCACTTTTTCCAGGGTAAAGATGTCGTCGTCGTTGGCGGTGGTGATAGTGCCCTTGAGGAAGCCCTTTTCCTAACACGTTACGTCAACTCCGCCACGATCATTCACCGCCGAGATGAATTACGGGCAGGTGCTTTGCTTCAACAGCGAGCGTTTAATAACCCCAAAATCAAATTTATTTGGGATACGGTTGTTACTGAGATCGCGGGCGATGGCGTTGTTGATCGGGTTAAATTGCATAACAAGAAAACGGGTGAAGATTCTGAATTTGAAACCGAAGGTGTGTTTATTTTCATCGGCCATATTCCGAACACGGATTTATATAAAGACAAGCTGGACATGGACGAAAATGGTTATTTAATCGTGGATAAGTTTATGCAAACCAATATCCCCGGTGTGTATGCAGCAGGTGAAGTCGCAGATTCACATTTTCGGCAAGTTATTACTTCTGCAGGGATGGGCGCGGCGGCTGGGATGCAGGCGATCCGGTTCCTCGAGGAGCATGAAGAATAACCAATACCCGTAGCAAAAATCCCGCTGGAAAACGTAAAATCTTCAGCGGGATTTTTTTATTTTGCAGGATTGTAAGGCGTGGTACGAATTAGGGGGTGTATTCTTGGTGGTTAGGCTTTATAATATTCGGGTCGAAAATAATTGATCGGGCATTTAATTGTAATTGAAAGGGTGATGATGTCGGGAAAAAGAGTGCTTTTAATTGAAGATAATGTGACTTTAGCCATCGGTCTCGAAACATGTCTGAAGGCCAATGGCTACCAGGTTCAACGCGTGATGAATGGACGGGATGCCGTCACTGCCTGTCAGCAAAACTTACCCAATTTGGTCGTTACGGATGTGATGATGCAGCACATGGACGGATTGACTTTTTTACAGCATCTCCGTAACCTTTCCAAGGGCGATGAACTGCCCGTAATTGTGATCTCGGGAATGGCCGACCAGTACTCTATTGAAGAGATCAAGGCTCTCGGGGTCGATCAAATCTTAACCAAACCTTTTTCGTTGGATACATTTTTGAAAGCTGTCCAGGCTCATCTTTAGATTTATGCTTACAGAATTTTAATTTAATAAAACAACACCCTTCCGAAATTTTGGAAGGGTGTTTTAGTTTTCAGGATGAGACGAATATTCTAGGGTACTGGTGTTGATTCTTGGCCTTCACCTATCCAGGTAAAAGCCCGGCGGGTGCTGCCAGCGCCCGCTGTGTCCCAGATTGGATTCCCGGCCTCATCCGTTCCAATTTGTCGGACAGCCATGACCCACCAACGATAAACATGAGGAACTTCATCTGTTGAACGGAATTCCGCGGGGACAGTATATTTGGTATCGTCCACATATCCAACCAATTTGCGGCCGGATCCATCGGTGATGTCTTCCACCGTCACAGCGTAGGCCTCATTATCATTGAGCGTGCCCACCGCGGCCCATTGGAGGACCACAGCCTCATCCGTGATCGCATAATGAGCCCCATCCACTGGTCGCAGCAATTCTGGTGCGGGATACGGTGGCGGTGGAGTAGGCGTTGGTGACGGTCCCGGAGTAGCAAATCGTTCACAGAGGGGAATGATCAAATTTAATCCTGAGAAAACGATATTATTAACCATCCCATTGAATTCCTTAATGGCTTCCATCGGGACGTTGTAATTGGTCGAGATGCTGCTTAGAGTATCGTTTTCTTGTACAGTGTAATTTATCTTTTCACACGCGGCGATGGTCGCATCTAACCCACTCAAAGTGGCAGTGGGGAACGGGGTTGAAGTTGGGGTTGGGTACGGGATCAGCAATTTCTGGCCATCAAATAGAGTGGCACAATCGGCGGGTAAGTTATTTAGGCGAACAATGCTTTGTACCGAAATGTCAAAAGCCACTGCAATACCGCCGCAGGTATCACCAATCTTAACTACATAGGTAAAGGGTGTTGCGGTTGGTTCCGGGGTTGCCGTCGCGGTCGGGGTGACCGGGGTTGGAGTCAACGAGGGCGTCATTGTCAAAGTGACGGTCGGGGTTTCGGTAGGGACCACAATTTGATCCGTCTCTTGCAGGGCGTAGAAAACCATCCCAGCCCCAATTGCCAGGAACAAGGCTAATAACCCAATGATGATTGGCAAGCTCAACGTCACTGAGGGCATTCGACTGCCTCGAACGCTGGGAATTGCAGTCGGGCCGGTATCCCCAGTAGCTGCCAATGTGCTGCCGCACACCAGACAGCGGGTGGCATCTTCGCTCAGCCGGGTGCCACAGGTTGGACATAATTTTGTGGTAGATGAATTATCAATTGTCATAAGTATCCTGGATTGGATTGTACCAATTCCATAAAAGTTCATACCAACTGGGTAGATTTCGGTAAATTGGGGATTCGTAACCTGATTTCCGATATTTACCCGAGCGGTGACAGCCTAGATTGTCAGGCCGCGGCGATTATACCCCCTTTCTGTAACCCTGCCAAACCGGATGGTATACTCCTGGTGATGCAGCCCCATAGTATATATATTCATATCCCTTTTTGCCAAAAACGGTGTAGTTATTGTGATTTTAACACCTATGCCGGTCAAGGAAATCTTATTCCGGCCTACGTAGCCGCTGTGGAGAAAGAAATCCAGGTTTTTGCTTCCCAGGTAGCTACAGCTATTCCGGTTCAAACGATTTTCTTCGGGGGTGGCACACCATCACTATTGTCGCTTGACCAGTTTGAACGAATTATGGCAATCGTGCGGTCGAATTTCAACTTAAAAACTGATCTTGAAGTCACCCTGGAAGCCAATCCTGGAACACTGACATTGGATTATTTAACCGCTATCCGCAGGATTGGCCTCAATCGCTTGAGTGTGGGGATGCAATCCGCGCTTCCAGCCGAGTTGGCCTTGTTGGATCGTCAACATTCCCATGAAGATGTTGTTCAGGCTGTTCAATGGGCCCGAGAAGCCGAATTTGAAAATCTCAGCCTCGATTTGATTTTTGGACTCCCCTCCCAAACCCTCGAAAACTGGGCCGATACGTTGAGACAGGCCTTAGATTTAAATCCCGATCATTTTTCGCTCTATGCTTTGACGATCGAACCCGACACACCCCTCCATTCTTGGGTAACTGCTGGAACGGTCGCAGCCCCAGATCATGATTTAGCTGCCGAAATGTATGAACTCGCCAGTGAAAAATTGGCCACAGCCGAATTTATTCAATATGAAATTTCAAATTGGGCGCGGACAGATGATGAAAGCACGCCTTCCGAAATCCAAATTCCCCACTCTCCATTCAAATGCCATCATAATCTACAGTATTGGCGGAATTTACCTTACATTGGTTTTGGGGCCGGTGCGCATGGTTTTGTGGGGGGGTATCGAACTGAGAATGTGCGGGGTTTGCAAGCCTATATTGCGGCTGTTGATGGATCAGATAAATTCATGGGAAATTTCCCGCGTACGCCAGCAACGAAAAAATTAAACCGGATTGATTTTGAAACTGAGATGCGGGAGACGATGATGATGGGCTTGCGGTTGACTACTGAAGGGGTCTCGGATGATCAGTTTAAGCTGCGTTTTGGCAAGTCTTTGGGTGTCGTCTTTAAGCCAGAAATCGAAAAATTGGTCGATTGGGGGTTGTTGGAATGGGCCGGTGACCGTATCCGTCTGACATCCAAAGGGCGCTTAGTGGGGAATCAGGTGTTTTTAGAATTTATCTAACCAGAGAAGACGCAAAAGTTTATCAAGAATCCAGAAAGTATCTCCTGGTTTCCTCAGATCAAGGTCAAACTTGGCGGTTAAGGAGTTGGTCTGCCAATTCGTGGAGGGCTTTGCCAGCCACCCCTTGGGGGTTCGCTTTTCCAAGCGCGGCGAGGGCGGTTTGCGTCAAGCGATCGGCCTCATCTTGAGCAAAATTTCGCGCACCTTCTGCTTCGAGTTGGGCGGCAATTTCGGAGACTTCGGTGGGCAAAATAGGTCCAGCATTCCACCGGGCGGCGAATTCGCCTCCGGCTTCTAAGCCAAATAATACGGGCAGGGATTTTTTCCCGGAAACCAAATCGGAGGCGTTAGATTTCCCAATTTGGCCCGCGTCCCCCCAAATTCCGAGAATATCATCTAATACTTGAAAGGCCAGCCCCAAATTGAGTCCAAAGTCACGATAAGCTGTGTGAGTCTTTTCATCCACCCCTGCAGCCAAAGCCCCCAGCGCGGTACAGGCGGCGATCAGCGCGGCGGTTTTTCCGGTAATCATGGGCCAATAATCGGTAATTGTGAGATCAGCCCTGGTTTCGTAGGAAATGTCTAAATACTGTCCTTGGGTGAGAGTCAGGCAGGTTTCCTGGAGTATCTGGGTGGCCGCCAAGGTGATTTCTGGCGTTGAAGTTTCATGTAAGCGCAACAAGGCCAAATGCGCCAGGCTGAACATGGCATCACCAGTGTTGATGGCCTGCGGTACGCCCCATTTGGTCCAGGCTGTTGAGCGGCCGCGCCGTAACGGGCTGTTATCCTCGATGTCATCGTGGAGTAATGAGAAATTGTGAATTAGTTCGATGCCGGCTGCAGCTGGTAGGGCGTTTTGCCATTCTCCGCCCGCAGCTGCCGCGGTTAGTATTACCAGAATCGGCCGAATTCGTTTGCCGCTGGCTTTTGGTCCGGCGCCTTCACCTTCCCAGCCGAGATGATAGGCCATGATATGGTGGAGTTCTTGGAACGGCGATTCGTTGATCCGGTTGAGAGCCAGTTTGAGTTCAGTTTCGATGGCTGGCAGATAAGTGGCGGTGAGTTGAGAGAGGCTCATAAGGATTTAATTTTTGAAGGAAGCTGATCAAGATTGGCTGATCCAGTCGCAAACATCGTGACCTGGATTTCACGTTGAATTTCCTGGATGGTTTGAATAATCGCCTCAATGGAAATATTCGCAGCTTTGAGGAACGGTCCGGCTAAACCGCCCATTGTGGCCCCCAGCGCGACAGATTTGGCAAGGTCTAATCCGGTTTTCAGCCCTCCAGAGGCAATCACCGGGATCGCCGGATCAACCTGGCGGACATTCTGGATTGAATCGGAAGTTGGAATGCCCCAATCGAGGAAAGCCGCCGCCAACCGGCGTTGACTGTCGGTCTCGGCCCGGTGCATTTCGACTTGCGTCCAGGAGGTGCCGCCTGCACCTGCGACGTCGATGGCTGACACACCCGCCTCAATAAGCTGCCGGGCGGTATCGGTTGAAATCCCCCAGCCTACTTCTTTAGCGATCACCGGAACTGGGAAATTTCGGCAAACAGCTTCGATTTTTTTAAGTAAACCGCCAAAATGAGTATCCCCTTCGGGTTGGACGGCTTCTTGGAGGGGATTCAAATGCAGAATCAGCGCATCGGCCGCGATCATTTCAACCGCGCGTAAACAATGATCCCGGGAATAGCCGTAATTCAGCTGAATTGCCCCCAAATTAGCAAACAACAATATATCTGGAGCCGCCTCCCGGACCTGGAAGGTAGCAGCCAGTTCCGGATTTTCAATTGCGGCTCGCTGGGAGCCTAATCCCATGGCGATCCCGGTTTCCTGGGCGGCGGTGGCTAACCGGCGGTTGAGTTCACCGGCCTCGGTTGTGCCCCCTGTCATGGAGGAAATTAGGATCGGGGCTGATAATTTTTTCCCAAATAAATCAACTGAAAGGGCAATATCTTCCAGGTCGATTTCCGGCAGGGCCGCATGGGTAAAATGATACCGTTCCAACCCAGTAGTCAGGCCGGAACGGACGTCTTCTTCTAAGTTTATTCGAATGTGGTCAGCTTTCCGGGAACTGGTTTGCGTAACTTTTGCCATGTGTAAGTGTTCCTGTGGGGTGAAGTTATCTTACCAGTCTGATTCAGGCCTGTCAACAAACTTTGCTGGTGCTTGACAGAATAAAACCCCTGGGTAAAATTGCTTGAGTGTAGACAAAAAGTCGGGACTACTCAGCTCCCATAAAAAAAACTACAATTTCCTTGAGGAGGAACCCATGTCTGACGAAGTTTTTGGAAAAATTAAAGAGATTATTGTTGAATTGTTAGATGTTGAAGAAGAAAAGGTCACCCTTGCAGCCCGATTCCGTGAGGATTTAGAAGCTGATTCCCTCGATCTCGTTGAATTGATCATGGAATTCGAAGAGCGCTTTGGCGGCGAAATCTCCGACGAAGATGCCCAGAAGATCACCACAGTTGGGGAAGCTGTCAAATACGTTACCGAAAAGATGTAAGTGTTGGGGTTGAGCGGTTTGGGGTTGGATTAACAATCAACTGGTGTGCCGCTCAACCAAAGCAAATTTCGGCTTGAAAGTGAGTTTTTGATCAGCTTGTTTTCCGAAATTTGCACTTAAAAATAAAAAAGCCCGCCAGTTGGTGGGCTTTTTTTCGTAATAGGGAGAATTGGGGAGCCAGCATTCCGAATAGTGTAATGTATCGCCTGTACTGAGTTTCATCGAAGTGAAGGGTGCGGCTCAGGATAGGGACTTACAACAAACTCGGAATTTCTTCCGGATGCCGGGCGACTTTGACTCCGGCGGCTTCGAGGGCCTTGATTTTATCAGCAGCAAGGCCAGTGCCGCCTTCAACGATGGCACCGGCGTGCCCCATCCGTTTTCCAGGCGGGGCGGTTTGGCCAGCGATGAATCCGGCGACGGGTTTCGTCATGTGCGTGGCGATGAATTCGGCCGCTTTTTCTTCATCGGTTCCGCCGATTTCACCAATCAGAACTACTTTTTCGGTTTGGGGGTCTTCCTCAAAGAGACGCAAGGTATCGATAAAATTGGTACCATTGATGGGATCCCCACCGATGCCGACACAGGTGCTGACACCCATCCCTAATTCTTTCAATGCGTAAAGCACTTCATAGGTCAGTGTACCAGAGCGGGAAACTACACCAACATTTCCTGGGATGGCAATGTTCCCAGGAATGATGCCAACTTTGGCTGCACCGGGGGTTAACAATCCAGGGCAATTGGGGCCAACCAGCCGGATATTCTTCTGATCCAAATAATTGCGAACCTTCATCATATCTTGAACCGGGATGCCCTCAGTGATGCAGATTATCAATTCGATTTCGGCGTCGGCGGCTTCGAACATGGCATCGGCTGCAAAGCGAGAGGGGACGAAGATCACGCTCGTGTTCGCCCCGGTGGCTTCCTTAGCAATTTTGACCGAGTCGAAGATCGGAACTTTGCCGTCGAGGACCCATTCACCACCTTTGCCAGGAGTGACCCCCGCAACAACTTTTGTACCGTATTCCAACATCTGTCGGGTGTGGAATAAACCTTCATGGCCAGTAATGCCCTGACCTAAGAGACGAGTGTTTTCATTGACGAGAATACTCATGTACTACGCTCCCTTCGCCGCGGCAACGGCCTTTTCAGCGGCGTCTGCCAGGGTAGTGGCCGTGATCATTTGGGCTTCAGACAAAATTTGACGGCCTTCTTCGGCATTGGTGCCGACCAGGCGGACAACCATCGGCACATCGGGTTTGACTTCATCGAGGGCAGTCAGGATGCCGCGGGCGACTACATCACCGCGGGTGATGCCGCCAAAGATATTGATTAGGATCGCTTTGATGTTGGGGTCGGAAAGGATAATTCGGAAGGCGGCCGCAACTTTTTCGGCGCTGGCTCCGCCCCCTATATCCAGGAAATTGGCGGGTTCGCCGCCGAAAAGCTTGATGATATCCATGGTGGTCATGGCCAAGCCGGCTCCGTTGACCATACAGCCGATATCCCCGTCCAATTTGATGAAGGATAGCCCGTATTTACGCGCTTCAGTCTCAGCCTCGGCTTCGACATCAAGATCACGTTTTTCGGCGAGGTCAGGGTGACGGAAGAGGGCATTGTCATCCAAGACCATTTTGCCGTCGACGGCTAACAATTTATCATCGGCAGTGATAACCAAAGGGTTAATCTCGGCCAGGTTGGCATCGGAAGCGGAATAGGCTTTCCAAAGTCCGTGGGCGATCCGGCCAAAAACACGCCAGTGGTTACGAGGTAAGTCAATTCCGGTGGCAATATCACGGGCCTGAAAGTCACGCAGTCCTAAAATAGGGTCGATATGGACTTTGATAATTTTCTCGGGCATAGTGCGGGCGACTTCCTCGATATCGACGCCGCCTTCGGCGGAGGCCATCATGACCGGTTTGCGGGCCGCGCGGTCATTGGTGATGCCCAGATAAATTTCTTTTTCGATGTTGGCAGCTTCATCGACCAGCACTTTTCGCACGGGGAGACCTTTGATCTCCATACCCAGGATTTGGGTAGCCAATTCTTCAGCTTCTTCCGGGCTTTTGGCCAAACGGATGCCGCCGGCTTTGCCGCGACCGCCAACCAAAACCTGCGATTTAACCACAACGCGGCCACCTAGTTCTTCGGCAATTTGCTTGGCCTCCGAGGCGGTAGCCGCTACTCTCCCATTGGGGATGGGAACGCCATATTCAGCGAAAATCAGTTTCGACTGATACTCTTGCAGCTTCATAAGTTATGCTCCCTTAAATCTTGATAAGCATTGGAATAAAATGCGCAGTGATTATACCATCGCCATTTGGGACGGCATTTGTCAAATGTATGGGATTAGGGTGTCTTTCATCTAGGATTTTAGGATGATATATGACCCATCATCTTACTTAAATTGATAGAAAAGAAAGAAGGGTAGTGATTATAAAAAATATCCTTTTTATGCAGATTTCGGAAAGAATTTGGAAAGAAAAAGCAGGTTCAAATCAAAATCTGCTCAGGGGTTGCGGTAAATCTGGCTTGATTTATAAAAGAGAAAGAACCACAACACACTTAATAATGAGCTGAGTTTTGACTATCCTGATCTTGAATCAAGAATATTCCTTGAATAGTGATTCCGAGGATCATTAGGACGCTAAAGATTACGAAATGGATTCTGGGACCAAAATTTAATTCGTTGACAATCATAGTCGCCCCTACCAAGGTTGAGATAACGATTAAACTCCAATCGAAAGCCAAATTCGCAAAAATCATTCCCAGGATTCCGATCAGAAGACCCAGAAGGACTGTGAAAATCCCCAAACTTAGATCAAAGGCTTGGACCAATATCAGCGATAAGTACCAGCCCGCTAGAAAACCGGCCAGAACGGCCGCTGCGCGTTGAATGTAATACGCCACAATTGCACCGATTAGCCCAACTACCAACCCAATGCCAATGATCAGGAATGGATTCCCAGCTAAATTTTGGGTCGCGTAGTTCATTCCAATGGCAAACCCTAAACCAGATACAACGACCCAGAATAACTGCCGCCCGATCGTAAGCATAATCAAACCCAAAGAAGCTGTCACGACAACCATAAAATGCTCCTGATTTGAAATAATCCTTGCTAAATTGTAGCGAATCTAGCTCCCGGTTGGAATGGTAAAAAAATACTCCCTAAATTTCAGGGAGTATTTTTTACCATTTACGAGTCGCCGGTGTAATTGGCAGGAGGTGGTGAAAACTTGAGGATACGATGATTGGCAGTATCCGCCACCCATAGCGAACCATCTGGAGAAAATGCCATCCCGGTGGGTAGGTTGACCTTGTCAAGTTCAAAACCGAAATCACCCCAATAACGGACAAAATCTCCATCTTGCGTAAATTGAAGAATCCGATAACCTTCCGGGTCGGCAACATAGAGATTGTTGTCAAAGTCGGTCGCGAGATAGGGTTTGTTGTCTAATGATTGCCCATACCACCCGACAATGGGCCATTCGGTCAGCGGGGAGTATGCCAAACCACTGGCGTCAGGTTCGAAGACCTGGACGCGTTGATTCCAGGTATCGGCGATAAAAAGTTTGCCATCGGTGCCGATCGCCATGCCAACTGGTTCGTCAAATTGAGCTTCGAGCATGCCTGCACTGCCGAATTGGGATAAGAAGTTGCCATCTTGATCAAAAATGGCGATGCGTTTATTGCCAGTATCGGTGATCAAGAGATTGTTGTTCGAATCAATGACAATGTCGCGCGGCCCCCAGAAGGCTGCACCGCTCTCACCTTGGCCAAAGAATCCCCATTGGGTGATGAACCGGCCATCTGGAGAAAACTTCTGAATCCGGTGATTCCAAGTATCGGCTACATAAACGGAACCATCTGTTCCGACAGCCAGCCCCCACGGTTCATAGAAAGTTCCGGGAGGGGCTTCACCCACCGAGATATCGGCAAAACTTCCCCAGACATGGAGGATTTCACCCGTAGTGGACAAGTGTTTAATCCGGTGATTGGCGGTATCACTGACATACAGCGATCCATCAGGGGCGATGGCAACGCCGCGCGGCATATTGAAATCACCTTCATTTCCAATGGCGGCCTCAGCCAAGAGGGGCAATTCTTTCCCCTCGTAAGGATCGGCCAGAATTTCTTCTTCGATCACCGGGGACACCCCATAATTCCAGACCTGGGCTGCGATATCTTTCCGGACATAGAGGCGCATCCGGTCGGAGGGTTCCCAGTTGGGCAAACTCAAATCTTTCCCTTTGAGTTCAGCATATTTGGTGTAATCTCGGTCGTACCAAATCTTGAAAATCGCGGCGCGCATGTGCGGATCACTAATGCTGGTTTTAATTCGATCCCAGGTCAAATTATAGTAATCCTGATCGGGCCACCAGATGCGAATATAGTCAAAACGATGATAAGCCTGACCTACTACGGGTTCTAATTTGGAGAAATTATTGTCACCAACTAAGATGACTGACGCATCCCGCAGTTCACGCGTCGGGTTGGCTCCATAAAATTTGGCATTGGGATAATTGCGTAAATACCAC
This sequence comes from uncultured Anaerolineales bacterium, assembly GCA_964453155.1. Classification (GTDB taxonomy): domain Bacteria; phylum Chloroflexota; class Anaerolineae; order Anaerolineales; family UBA11858; genus CAYVQU01. Next base: position 68,665 of record CAYVQU010000004.1, read on the forward strand.
CAATAAGGATAGGTATTTTCGTCATCATAGGCCACTACGATATTCAAACCATCAGTTGTCCGCTGCGATAATTCCTCGATTTGTGCCAGGGCTTTCTTGGGCCCTGGTCCAGAATGCGCATAGACAAGATATTCGGTCGCGTTATCGTAGTTGATGTAAGCGGCGCGGAATGCGGCGCGGGCGGTCAGCATTGTAAGCAAACCAACCACGGTCAATAAACCAATCCAGCTGACTTGGTTTAACTCCCACTCTTTCAACATTATGGCTAAGCCCCAACCCGAACCGATGGTCACTAATAGGGCGGTGAAGAAAATATTGGTGGCATTGAGTTGGGTAAGTTCCCGACCCTGGAAAGGGCGCTCAGGTCCGAGCCAACTTCCGATCACGGCCGAAAAACTGATCACCAAGATGATCATCAATGTCAGTAGTAAGAAGCCGCGCTTTTTCAGGAAATCTGACCAGTTGATGTTGGTGATGATTTTATCGACTGCCCACCCGGTCAGTAATATCATTGGCAGGGTGATATGAACCGTCAGCCAGGGCATCTTTTCACCGGCGATTGTGTAGGCGATCAGACTGGAAATGGTCCAGAAGCCCAGGAGAGAAACGACAAAACCCTCATGAAACCCATCCGCATTTTCAATCTCAGCCTCGCTACCAAACTTTTTCCAGCGCTTGCCGACGGATAAGGCCGCCGCGATTAAGCAGCCCAATGCAGGTAAAAACTCGTAGACCGGAATTTGCAAAAACGCGTAGTAATACCAGGGTTGACTGCCGCGTTCCACCCCTTGTTGTTCGAGCCAGTACCCCAATGAACCCACCAGGCCGGTGAAGAATCCTTGACCATTGGTGAAGATCGTAGTGTAGAGAATGGTGAAGGGAATATAGAAAATGGCAGCGTTGATCACCCATAACCGCGGGTTCCATAAGTACCCCACGATGATGGAGATTACTGTGAATATGATCACGAAAATCCCAGTTTTCTGGATTCCGGCCCAAGAATAATCAGTGGGATCCCAGCCCATCATGCGGACCGGGAAGGGCGCCAGGTGGGGCAGGATGAGCGTTAGCAGGAGAATGATCAATCCGAAGGCACGGTTCTGCTTTAGTCCCTCCCAGGTCAAGCCGCGCACCGCGATATAAAGGGCCAAAAGAAGACTTATTCCACTCAGACCGACGGGTAATAACATCAAAATTGAAGGGGCGCTGGCCGGGGCTTCGCCCCCTTCGACCGGTAGCGGCGCCTCAGCGGGTGCAAAGGCGGAAATCCCGGCCGCACCAGCCAAAAGTACAAATGCTAAGATAACGGCCAAAATGAAGTAATTGCGGTAACCGGCATATTCCCATTTTTTATCTTTTGTAATTTGATAGATAAATACCAATCCTAAAAAGATCAGGGCTTGGGCCACATAAATGAAAGAAGTTTCTTTCGCCGTAAAATGCAATACGGTCGCGGCGGTAAGCCAATAGGTGTACTTGGCTTTGCCGGTTTCCAAATAACGTAAAACAGCCCAGATCGTGACCACCCCGAACAACCCCACCAAAGCCTCGTTCCGCACATAGCGGCCATAAAAGAGCATATAGGGCGAAATGAGCATGAGCCCCGCCCCAACCAAAGCTCCCACGCGGCCTAGATAACGACGGTAATACCAGACAAATCCGATCGTCGCGATGCTGAATAACGCGAACGGAATCCGAGCGGTGAAATCGTTATCACCAAATAAAAAGTAAGAAAACGCGGTGAGATGAAATAGTAAGGGCCCATGGGTTAGGGGCGTGTGCTGGTATCCCTGGCCCTCAGATAACCGCCAGGAATAGTAAACGTGTGAATTCTCATCATGGCTCATCACCCGCGACTCGAGATCGTAAAAGCGGGATAAGATGCCCAAGATCAGAATAATGGAAAAGATCAATGTTTCCCAATTAAGGGTCATGGATGTGATGATGGGACGATCTAACCAGGAGGAAGGTTTAGTATGAGTTTGTTGCATAAAATCTCCTACCAAAAGAAATGATCTATTCAACCGCGGAGTATTGATTACGGCCTGTAAGGTTGTAATTCGACCGCAATGGTCAGTAAAGCATCTTTTCCAAGACGTGGGGTGTCAGACTGATTTTCTGAATTATCTCCGCGGTAAAAAATTTCGTAAAGTATATCGTTTTCTTGCCAACGGAGGAAGTGAATATTTGCGTTGGAATCCCAAATAGCCTGAAATTCTACGGTGTCAGTCGAAATTTTAGGATTTTTGGGATCTTGTATTTCTGGAATACGCCAACCACCAGCAACATATTCCACGGAAAGATCTTCAATTGAGATCATTTCCACTCCAGTCTGTGTGCTGATGCTTTGAAATTCAGCGCTTATCTGTTGTTGGGAGATCCGCAGGATTTCATGTGATCCGGCGCCATAGTTGAAAATTATTGCTTGCCGATTACCTGAATATGCGGCCCCAGTAAAAGTAAAGCGAGTTGGTAAGTTAGATGGGATTTTTAAGCCAAAGCCAACCCGTTCAGCAGCCTCAGCTACGGTTAAATTAAATCGGGACCCAGGGGCTTCTAACTCTTCCCATGGGATTTCGACAATGGTGTGTTCATTGGACGCTGGGAGGAAGAATTGGGCGATTCGATTTGCAAAAATCGCAATTGAGGGCGTGGATAGACTGATCAACAATATGAAAACGATTCCCACAGAAACCGTTAGCACCCTCCACTGAGGTTGTAACCAACCCCAAAATCTACCCGGTTTTTCTCGATTCCATGGTTGCTTTTCCATCTGTACGTGGAAATGATCACCGGGAGTAGGGCGGAGCCTGAATAACAAATTCTCGATTTCTAATTCGCTGGGGGTGGGCTTCTGGCGATACTCAGTCATTTGAATAACTTCAGGTTGTGGGCCAATTCTGGCGGATTCGTTGCAAGCTCCGCCGGATGTTGACAGAGACGGTGTTTTCTGACATTTCAAGATGGACAGCAATTTGTTTCACGCGCCATCCCAAAATATATCGCAAGACGATTATTTCGCGCTGGCGCACCGACAAATTATCGATCAAGGTCCACAATGTTTTAAACGTTTCCCGGTCTGCTAAATTCTCTTCAGGTCCTTTAGCCGGATCGGGGAGAATATGCTTTTCGATGTCTTGTGAGCTGCCACGCCGGGTTTGGTGCCGGTGAGTATCAATGACAAGATTTCGGGCAATTTGCAACAACCAACCGAGGGCGGCTTCCAGGTTACCTTTATATTGGTGCCGGGCTTTCCAGGCTCGCAAAAAGGTTGTGGCAGTTAAGTCTTCAACTTCTTCAGTTGGTCCCCCGTGCAAACCATATATGAATCGATAGACGTTCAGATGGGTGCGTTCATACAATATATTAAACGCGGCTGTGGTTTGGAGGTTGCCAACTTGACCCCGGGATCGTTTCGCCATTGCTAGTTTTCGGCCGGGAAATGAAGCCAGAATGAGATCATCTATATTAGGAAACGAAAATGAGTTGAAAATCTGACAGGGTGGTATGTTATTTTTTTCGTTTATTCGCGGGATGCCCAGTTTTTAGATTTTTTATTTCGCTGCCACTTAAATGTCGCGATTGGCGCGGTTTTAAATTTCCCAAATGTAGTGCCCCAATTCGGACGCGAATGATTCGTACTACGGGCAATCCAGTTAACCGCCCCATTTCTCGGAGTTGGCGTTTACGGCCTTCCGTAAGAATAACTCGTAGCCAGGCCCCTTTTCCATGCGTTCCCGTTACTTGAACTCTCGCTGGTTGGGTGCGGTAGCCATCCTCCAAAACGACTCCGTTCCGCCAGGCTGCGAGTTGTTTTTCGTCTGGACGGCTGGCAACCAAAACCCGGTATTCCTTTTCGTAACAATATGCACCGAGGACTGGTGATGCGAACAAGTTTTACTCTCACTCCAGTGATGCGGGAGAACGCTACCCGCGCTTCTTAGGTGATCTTGTCGTTGCGCGTTTAGGTTTCTTCCCTTGGTTACCTGTTTCACCTTTGAGCTTTGATACTTCCGCTAGTGATAGATGTCGCCACTGTCTTGGTTTCAAGTTACCTAGTTGTAAGGTGCTAATTCGGACCCGGATGATGCGGACGACTGGCAAACCAGTTAGGCGACCCATTTCTCGGATCTGCCTTTTGCGACCTTCTGTAAGAATAACTTGCATCCAGGCGCCTTTGCCGTGGGTACTCGTAACTTGGGCTTTGACGGGCTTCGTTTTATAGCCGTCATCCAGAACAACTCCATTGCGCCAGGCGGCAAGTTGTTTTTCATCGGGGCGGCTGGCGACGAGAATTCGATACTCCTTTTCATGCATGAAGCTGGGATGTGTTAGGCGATTGGTGAGATCGCCGTCATTGGTTAGCAATATCAAACCTTCACTATCCACATCCAAACGCCCGACCGGATACAGGGTACCCGGCTCATCAATCAGATCGCGGACGGTTTTGCGGTTATCCTGGGGAACTGCCGCCGAGATAACATTGCGGGGTTTATTGAGGGCAATATACTTAAGTGGTTCGGCGGCTTGGATCGGTCGGCCATTTACTGCAACCTCATCCGAAACTGGGTTGGCTTTGGTACCCAGCTTTATCAATCGGCCGTTTACTGTTACCTTACCATTGGCTATGAGTTTTTCACAAGCCCGGCGAGATCCAAAACCCGCTCGGGCTAAAATTTTCTGTACCCGTTCTTCCATAATTTTCTCCAGGGTGCAATTATAACGCAAGGAATGAAATTCTTTGCTTGAAGCATTGAATGGAATCCTTCATGCGAGATCATGGCAATCAAGATGTAACTGGTCAGGAACTTTGAGTTTTGCCATCACAAACTTATTGGAGTTATCAACACAACCGACAAACCGGAACTCCCCTACAAGTACGTTTGAATATAACAACATCAACTGTGGTTACTGCGTAAACGGCACACCCTCTGAGTTATTTGCTCAGAGGGTGTTTTTTGATACTACCGGGAGAGTTATACCAATTGCGTTCTTTCAAGCCATGAATTATGATAAGGCAAAAAACTAG